>JAGTQV010000102.1 GCA_018397035.1 Candidatus Bathyarchaeota archaeon
CTCTTCGCGTCCCAGTCCAGCGCGTTCGCAGAAACAGCCCGAACTGGAGCATCCTCTCGATGGCATCGACGAAAAAACAAGCGTTATATGTGGCGAAACCGGATTGCACACTCTCACACAACTGCAGGAGTCTAAATGCCTGATGCGTGAGAAAGTTGGAATTGTTGGATACGGCGTCTGTATACCGATAGAGAGGATTGCTACAGAGGAGATAGTGAGGAATCGCGAGGGGAGGCGCAAAGACCTAGATGATTTGCTTGCAAAGGTAAGGGATGGCCTGCTTCTTAGGTACAAGTCCGTAGCGAATCATTCTGAGGATGCCACAACCATCGCCACGGAGTCTGTCGAGAACGCCATTAGAATGGCCGGGATCGACCCGAGACTGATACGTTCTGTTGCGCTAGGGACCGAGTCGAAGCCCTACGCAGTTGGATTGGCCGCCAGGCACGTGGCATCATTTACGGGCATAGGACAGAATGTTTTCGTAGCCGACCTGGAGGGCGCCTGCAATGCTGGCATGCAGGCTATGAACTACGTCATGAGTCAAATCAAGTCTGGCGTCATAGACTATGGTCTGGCCGTAGGTACAGATGTATCGCAAGCACCTGTCAGAGATGCTCTGGAGTACAGTGCTGGAGCAGGTGCGGCTGCCTTCGTTATGGGTAGCGATGATCTCGTGGCGACGATAGAGGACATGGCGCCCTGCTCAACCCTGTCGCTTGACTTCTGGAGGAGGGATGAGATGCTTGTGCCAAAGCACTTCGGAAGAACGACCGTGGAGGTTTACATCTACCATGTCGTAGGTGCGATGGAAGAGCTGCTGAGGAGGCACCCAGACCTGAAGATATCTGATTTTGAGTATATAACATTCCATCAGCCTTCAGGCTATATGCCGCTCAAGGTCTGCAAGGCCCTAGCTCAGCCTAATATTGAAGTCGGATGCGACCCGGATGTTCGTGATCGCCTGAGAATATCACATGAAGATATCGAGAAGAAGGTCATGCCTTGGCTTACCGTGTTAGAGACGGGAAACACGTATGCAGCCTCTACACCGATTGCGATAGCGACTATTCTCGACAAGGCGAGACCTGGAGAAGATATCCTGGCTGTTTCCTACGGTTCAGGCGCATACACCATCGCGACCTGGCTTCACGTGGAGGAGGGTATAACAAGAAAGGTGAATCGGGTCCGAGGTGTCCAAGACTATGTCAACCGTAGGAGAGAGATAGAGTTCAAGACATACGCGGCCTATCTGGACGAGAGGACACGCAGGGGAAAGAAGCGACTTAGATATCCGAGGATCGTGGCCGAGGTTGAGCCTAGAGGTGAAGAATTCACAGAGATCGTCACATGCAGCGGCTGCAATAGGCTATACTATCCTGTCAGAAGCCGGTGTCTCCAGTATGACTGCGCCGGCTCTCTTGAGAGACTGAAGCTTCCGAGAAGGGCGATCTTGAGAAGGCTGAAGCCCCTTCCCCTCAGTCGAAGGGATGTCTTCAGCTGTGATGTCCTCAGGGAGGGGGGTGTCTTTATTGTCGACGCTGAGGTCGATGAGCTCAAGCCTGGGATTGAACTTGAAGCTGTCACTAGGCGTCTCGACTATGAAGGGAGTGACGGGCTCATCCTATATGGACCCTGTTACAGGCCCCTATTCAGGAACTATTGAGGGTAGGAATCAATTGAAAGGTCTGCGACTCGCCTGTCGAAGCGGCGTCCCCGTCTATGCTCTGAACCATCTGAAGACTAGGTAGTCAACCCTCCTCGACTTCGTTTCTGGAGTAGCAATTATGAACTGCTTCCGGACAGTTGTCGCGAGCCTTCCAGCCCGAACAATGTCGAATGTCCCCATATGCTCATTCTTTCTCTTGACAGAGATTATGAAGGGGGCATGGTCTATGCCTGGACCGTGTTCGTAGACTGCGAAGTCAGCTCCGAACTTTATGCCGGAGGTGACGACGTATCCCCTCTCGCGCAGGTCCTTATATACCAGGTAGCTTTCTTCGAAGTCCTTGTAGGTCTTGCATGCGACCTTGAGGATCTGATCCTTCGCGACAGTTTTTCCTGACCCGGCGTCGCGGACCTTGATCTTCTTCTTCTCATGCAGGTAGACCCCTTCCATCAGGTCAAGCATCAGAGGTGAATCGAACTTCTCTCCGGGTTTAGGCTTCGGGATGCCTACGGGTTTCCCGTAGAACCCTGACTCATAGAGGTTAAGGGCCTCCTCAGGATTCCAGACGATCAATCTCGAACCTACGAGTTCCGCCTCGAACATGTCTTTGCACATCTAGCTGGAAACTGCGAGTACCCTTATCTGATCTAGAGCGTCTATTATTAGATCTGCGGTCTTCTCAAGTCTCTCAACTATGTCTTTCAGCACCAAGAGAGCTGGAACACTCGTTTTGCTGGTCAGTATCTCGAGGTCAAGCTCCCTGTACGTCGCGTCGATCCTTCTCTCTGCCTCCTCGACTGAGGCAGCCATCTCCAGGGCTTTGCTTGGATTGAATGTCAGCGACATGAGGGTCTCCCTCATCTTCGTGGCCTCCTCAAGAATTACGCCGGTCAACTCTGATATTCCTTTCATGAACTTCGACTCCAGAGTGATCTTTCTCTCTAGTGTGCTCGCGAGTCTGAAAGCGACGCCCTCAACAGTGTCCATGATTTCAGACAGCCTGAAGATCAATCTTAGGAAGTCCTCGCGGTTCATGAGGAATAGGCCTAGTGATGCAACCTGCTCTAGTATATTCGATCTCATCTTGGCCGACTGCTCCCCCATCCCCTGAATCTCCTTGTACTGCTGCTTGGCTTTCTCATTCTGCTTGTCCACCATGGAGTCCGTCATCAACGCGAGCTTTCTCACCGTCTCCACCAGGACTCTCGCATTGTCTTGGCAGAGGCTTAGGATTCTTCTGCGGGCAGTTGCCTCAGTCTCCAGGGGAAAGCTCACCAGAAACACCAGAACTACCGTTGATGGCCTATTCTATGTGCTCAAATTTAAAAGACTAACTAGGAGAAGGCGAGTTCGATGAGTCAGGTGCGATGCCACGGGCTTTTTCCTGTGTCCAGCAGGTGGACCTGATAATAGACGCGGGCCCGGGCTGGGGGCGGAGTGATGGGGCCCTGGCCTGTCCTTCTGTGGGGGCCCAACTACTCTGCTGATCCCCTCGATGATGAGTCATGTATCACCGTGGGGCCAATCTTGCAGGTACTTGGGCAATCTGCTATTGTGTACTCTCAGCTGTTTCCAGGAGTCCCTCTCTCTGACTGTCACGGTTCCATCATTCAGAGTTTCATAGTCTATTGTGACTGCGAGCGGCACTCCGATCTCGTCTGCTCTCGCGTAGCGTCGACCTATTGATCCCGCCGCATCATAGTAGACTTCTAGTTTGCATTCGACGAGGTGTCTGAATATCCGGTTGGCCTCCTCTACAAGCGTGTCTCTCTCAACGAGGGGCAGGATCACGGCTCGGTATGGTGTGAGACTTGCTGGTAGACTCAGGATAACACGATCCTTTTTGATCGTGTATGCGTACTCCATGACTGCATAGGCAAGTCTGTCAGCACCGAAACTGGGCTCGACCACATGTGGAATCAGTCTTTTCCCCGTCTTTCTCCTCCTTGTGGAGTGGATTCTAACGTGACTCTGGTTCAGTGTGAATTCGCCCAACCTCAATGAGCCAGTTTCGAGCAGCTGTCTCTCAGAGGCTTCGGGGTCGGCCACATTTAGAAGTTCCAAGACCTTGGACGAGCCCTCCCCAAACTCTCGTCTTATAGACGAGAGAATCGGGACGAGGCGTTTCTCCTCGACTTCAACCGGCTTCTCGAGGGGTCTGAAGACGCGCATGTCAACCCCTGAGTACTCTATGTGCCTTGAAAGATCGTATGAGGTCCTATAGGCGTGGCCTGCAACCTCGGTCCAGCCCCACCTATCTAAGAGGATCTCTTGATCGAATGTCTGGGCTGAGTAGTGTGCCCTCTCAGCTGGAAGCTTCTCGCTGAACCTTTGCTTTTCAGGTGGGATGCCGAGCTCTCCGAGGAATTGCTGAGACAACGCCATGAAGTAGGCCATCCACTCCATGAGGATCAGCCTCCCCTCGATCGAGGCCCGGATAGTGGTCCTTGCAGGTTCAGCGTACCTCTCAGTATCCGATCTGAGTGGAAGGATAGTGATCTCCATGCTCTCAACTTCGGGGATGTAGGGACACTTCGGCTCCTCTGGATCGAAGAAGAACTCAAACTCCATTATCGTGAATTCCCTGAGCCTCAGCGGCCCTTGCCTGGGCGAGATCTCGTTCCTCAAGGCATGCCCGATCTGGCCGATCCCGATCGGGAACCTCTCTCTTGAGACCTCATGGAGCCGTCTGAAGTTGACGAAGATTCCCTGGGCAGCCTCAGGTCTCCCGTACCCTATGGAATCCGCGTAGGGGCCGATAGTAGTCTTGAACATGGTTTGCGTGTACGTTGTGGGCGAGAGATCACCACCACACTCCGGGCATCTTACGTCTCTCTTTCTCACTTCATCATCCAGTTCAGTCAATCCCATCGATTCAGCGTTCTGTACTCCCAAGTCTGAGAGAAGATGATCAGGCCGGTACTTCCTGCGGCAAACGATGCACTCAGTCACCGGATCCTTGAAGCTCTCGATATGCCCTGACGCCTCAAAGACCCTTTGGGGAGTGATTATCGGAGTTTCTATCTCGAGGAAACCATGCCTTCGAAGAAAGAAATCCCTCCATTTATCCTCTATCTTTCGTTTGAGAGCGAGTCCTGCGGGTCCATAGTCGATGAATCCTCCAACCCCGCCGTAGATCTCGTAGGAAGGCCAGAAGAAGCCCCTTCTGCGCGCCAGCTCCATAACTCGATCATATTTGTCGCTTCTGCTCATTCAGGTTCATCCCTCTTAAGGATTGATTTCCGAAAAGCGGTCGACTCGAAGAGGCTTTCTGGAGCCTGACGAACCTTGTCTATCCGCCTCAGTCTGTCGCAGATCTTGCTGAGCGACTTAGGCAGGTCGGCTGCGCTGGCTATTATCAGGTCGGGGTTGCTAGATCTGACTTCTTCATGGAAGATCCCTGTGGCTACACCCACAGCTAACACACCAGCCTCCCTTGCAGCGAACACGTCAGTCGGCATGTCCCCTACCAAGACACATGATTCAACCGGAACATGAAGCATTCTTGAAGCGAGTCTGACCTGTTCAGGGGATGGCTTGAAAGTCTTGACGTCGTCCCGAGTGACTATTGCATCGAAGTGTTGGAGAACCCCTAGGATTTTGAGCTTATGGATCGTGTCCCTCCTACTCCTCGATGTCACGAGGCCAAGTCTCATGTTCGGCCTCTCCTTGAGGTTAATAATAGCCTCAACCACTCCCTTGACAGGCGGTGCGCGTCTCGCGGCACGTTTGAGCGCAGGATAGGCTATCAATGTAAGGAGGAGTCTCCTGTACCAGGGTAACCTCAGGATCTTCCCGATCCTCCAGATAAATCCAAACTCGGCGAGTCTGGTCGCTCTCCCTGTCATGATGTACCTCAGTTCTCCCCCGATCTTTCGTTGCATCTCCTCATCGATCTTTGCACCTACCATCCGAGATAAAGTTAGGAAGGTCTCCTTCAGAGGTATCATGGAGTCAACGATAGTTCCGTCAAGATCTAGCAGTATCCCCAGCTCACCTACCAGTTTATCATTCGTCGTCTATCTCTCCCCCGACAATCCAACATGTCTTAGGTATTCTAGTCACAAGTTAATATGAGGGTTACTTGATGAATACGAGTGTATGACAAAGTTCC
>JAGTQV010000100.1 GCA_018397035.1 Candidatus Bathyarchaeota archaeon
CGCTCCGCTACCCGCTGGGAGCGAGGAAAGCCTCCCAGATAGAAGTATCATGGGAAGAATAGAAAAGAGCACCCATCCTCAGGCTGAAGCCAGAGGGATTCAATCAACAGCTAAATTCGACCGTCGACCGGGCTGAGGATCATGTTGAATCTGAGGGGGTCATCGACTTATCGGTCATCAATTAACGCAAGTTAGAATCGCCTCATAGCTGCAAAATTAGCCTGTGCCAGCCGCATTAGATAAATACCTGAAGATCCAGGAAACTACCTGAGCGCCAAGCCAGCGCATGTGCAGTAAGGCGGAAGTCATATCAATGCAGCAAATCCTGATCACTCTTTTTTCATCTGTAGTGTTCCTGTCTGAAATGCATCCACCTTAGTCTCAAGGCCCGTGTCTTGAAGTCACAGACCTACAGGGAGATGTCAAGGAAGATCCAAGCGCCACATACCTTGATATTCTGGGGGCCTCTCTCTGTGTAACCCCTGATGCAACTGTAGTCAAGATCAGGGCGGCACAAATTGCGGAAGAGGATAATTCAAGAAGCGGCGGGCACCCTCCCGCCCGTGGTCTTCGCGCACGAGGACGCCTCTTAAAGGGCTCAGGCTTCTTTTTTTGTTTCCGACAAAAAACTTGGGGATTTGAACCCGGATCGTGGTGGACCGGGCGGGATTTGAACCCGCGACCTCCCACAGTTTGGTTTTGTCATGCCAAGCGGGCGTTCATTGGCCTCCACAGCATACCAAACTGAACTACCGGCCCTTCAAATGCATGAACGCTGACAGGAGGCTAAATAGGTTTTGGAGCTTCTGGATGAGGACAGCACGGTCCGGAAGGCATCCCATGGGTAGTGAGAGTTGAGCCTAGCATGCACTTTACGGCTGCCAACTTCAATTCCCAGAATACCCATCAGTAGCTCTGCAGACAGTAGCCCGACCCTTATGAGGCGTCGAGGCGTGCGTGGCGTGCAGGGTATGTGCTACACACGCCTATCCGGTCTCGACTGAGTTCTTTGAATAACCACAGGATATCATCGTTCTCTAACTTGATTCAGAGCACGAGACCGCTGAATATGTTAGAAAGTCTTAAGTCACTCTTCAGATCTTGCAGTAGAGTGTGCCGAGGTAGCTCAGCCTGATCCATCCTCGAGGAGACTAGGGAGAGCACCCGACGCGATACGCGGGTGAGGCTGAAGACCGGGCTGTCGCTGGTTCAAAACAGATTGACAATCTGTGATACTCCGGCCCTCGGCACCAATCCCCGGTGATGTCGCTGCCTGGACCTATTTCCAGCCGGTGTCTTGGTAACCAGCTCCTCTACCACCTCTAGAAGAGCGCCTAGATTTGATGGTAAGGATTAATCGCCAAGATCTTGGAGAAGGTGTCTCAGACGGAATGTGAGACCTGAGGCGTACTATCGAAGGTGTGGTGAGAAGCAGCAGAAAAGAGGGATGCTGGAGGTGTGGGGCACTGGTTGCGGCTGAACCGGCCTCAGAGCCTGAGAAGGAGATGTTCCTCAAGCATCATCCCCCAGTCGCCCATCCTTCAAGAACTGAGGTCAGGGTTCAGGGGGTTGGACCACTTCCCGGCAGGCCCGTCCTACAGCTTTCTCTGTCAACTTAATGAATACCGAAGCCAAGTCTCAGCAAGGATGATGGCTTCTACGGGTGTGGAGAGGGGTTACCGCAGGGTCGGGTACTTCGGGTTCATAACCCTATCCATTCCCTTCAGAGACACAGCGTCGGGGAAGAAGTCATACAGGACCGCCAGATACCTTGAGGCCGAGATGAAGGATGACGGCGCCTTCATCCTAGCTTTCAAAAGGGCCTACAATCTGTACGGTGTGTACACCGTGAACTACAGTTCCCACTTACTCACAACATCCCGAGAGTGAGTGATGTTGTCAGTGTGGAGATTATTCTAGCTTTGATCGTGATATCAGCTGTCATCCCCTGCTCTTGGTCATCTACCCCAGATGGCTCATGGCTAAGTGGCGGAGTAAGCTGAGAGAGAACCTCGGTGAAGTGTAGCCGCGGCCGCTCAGGAAGGTAGCGACACCTTCACCGGTGAGCTACCGACCACATTCACTCCTAATAGATAAATAGCCTAATCCTCATCATATGCGTGTCCCAAAGCGGCCGTAGTCCAGCTTGGTCTAAGACATCGGCCTGCCAAAAGTATGCAGACCGCCGGTGACCCGGGAGATCGCTTCAACACGATCCGGGAATTCAAATCCCGGCGGCCGCACACCATACCCTGAGATTCAGATGCTCCTCAATAATTCTGATCTGTTTGAGGTTGAAGTTGTTCTGGGCATGTGAAGATCGCTTACTACATTCTGGCTCTCGGATCCTTGATCGGCTAGGACACTGCTCTTTTCCTTATCGAGACATGGATTTGAGGTGAAGAGCTGAAGATTATGAGGCACCATCGTGGTCGCTGAGCTTGGTCCGAAATCTTTCCAATCAAGCCCCTACGATGCCTGAGCGAGGCTAGCACATCATCAGGAGGATGCTTCGCATGGAGCTTCCGGGTAATCGGTCAACCCTCTAAGTAGATCATGCCTATTACTCGATCCAACAACTTCATGGAGCACAATATTGAATCTCTAACTTAACATGGTACACAAACGTTAATAGAGTCATCGCGGGAACCGTTGAAAGGCGTGGCAAGTTGGACAAATACTATTCTGTTAGTCTCGTCTTGTTACTACTGGCTTTTCTACCATCTGCAGAGGCAGCGGGGATAGTAGATGTCTACACATCCTCAACAACCTACTACACAGGCGATACTGTCACCATCATGTTTCAGGCCGGATACAGCACAGGGGTTTTCGGGACTGCGGAGATATTCGTCATCGGGCCTGCGGGAAGCGCTTCAGCCGGCACAGTGAGTATCGAGACTGGAAGAATGTACACCTTCACACTCTACGGATCAGCCATCTCATTCCCAGGATTCTACACTGTGAAGGTTGTTGTAGGTCTTGCAGATGATGTATGGGAAGGCTCAGCATCATTCCAAGTGGTTCTGCGTGTCCCCTTCGATTTCTCACTGACAATCTCCCCTTCAGTCGCGACTGTGATAAGGGGTGGGACAGCAAAGTACACTGTGAGCGCAACCTTCAGTGACCCATCATACACTGGAACCCCGATCACACTCAAGGTCACAGACCTTGACCCAAGCATCACAAGCACGGTCACTCCTGCAGGGGAGCTCTCCCTGAAGACAACCGCCACAACCCCACCTGGGACATATGTCTTCACACTCTCCGGAACCGCTCAGGGGATCACACGCCAGACAACGGCAACCCTCGTCGTCGAACCACCTTTCGAGTACACCCTCACAGTCTCACCATCCTCAGCAACAGTCAATACAGGTGAGAAGGCGAAGTTTGATGTGGTCATCAGTCTTGCAGGTGGAAATCCTGAGACTGTCTCCCTCGGACTCTCAGGCTTGCCGGCTGAGATCACTTACGCCTTCTCACCATCATCAGGCACACCAACATTCACTTCAACGCTGACACTGGACCTTGCCGCGGTCACCCTTCAAGGAACCCACACCTTCACAGTGACAGCTGCTGGTGGAGGACTCACTAAGACCGCGGACGTAACACTGACCATCAGAGAGAAGGACTTCAGCCTCAATGTCACTCCAGAGTCGACCTCGCTGAAGCAGACAGAGACCTCAACCTTCAGGATAGATGTCAAGCCCATCGGGGGCTTCGACCAAGAGGTTGCGCTGAGAGTCTCAGGTATGCCTGAAGGTGTAACGTCGAAGTTCTCCACAACATCAGCCAAGCCACCGTACATATCAGTTCTCTCAGTCGAGATAGGCCTGTCAGCGAAGGAGGGCGACTATACCTTGACGATAGAAGCAGAAGGCGGAGGAATAGCACATACAGCAAATATCAGCCTCAAAGTGGAGAAGAAGTTATTCACAATCTCTTTTTCTCCATCATTCACGGAGAAGATCTCCCCAACCGACTCGATACTTTTCGCAGTTCTAGGTACGAAGCCTAACGTTTCTGGAACCCTCACTCCCCCACTGCAAGGGAAAAAGGTTACTCTCCTCTATCAGTCCCCTGTGGAGAAGACTCCATTAGAGGAGCTCCTGTCTTTCATTCAGAAGGAGGGAGAAGGAAAAACTATAAGCCGAGAAGTAACTGTGGGCAGCGACGGAAGCTTCGCTGACGACCTTACAGCATGGACCTCTGGAGAGTGGACTGTCAAAGCAGTCCTCAGAGACGATGGGAATGTGATAGCAGAGAGTGGTGCACAACATTTCACCATCAAGACATACCCTGTAGTGCTGATTTTAGTTGTAGCGGTCATCATAGGAGCGGCTAGCAGAACCGTCCTAAACAGAAGGAAAACAAAACAGAAGGCGGTTTCCGGCCTACCTAAGACCCTCCTCTACTGCCCGAAGTGTGGTGCTTCATTGACTACGGGGGACCTCTTCTGTGGTTCGTGTGGCGAACGGATAAAGTAGTCTAAGCTGTTCGAGAATGCACGAGCAGGATCGCTCAGGTGACGATTCTCAGGAGAGCGCTTCTGGTCAGCTTCGAGGTTTAGAGATCCTCCAAAGCAATTACCTTCTACCTAGAACCAGCTGCAGGATCACGACGATGACGAAGGCGGCCCCTGCGTAGACTAGATTATGTGTCCAGAACCAGACCACCACGGCGGCTACAGCAGGAACTATCAGGCCTAGCACAGCTCTAAGCAGGAATAGAATGATGATGCCAACTACAAGCAGAATCAGAAACAGCGTCAGCTCATTCAGGCTGAACAGTCTTGGGAGATCAACGAGGAACATACAATCCCTTCCAGCTATCAAGATCAGACACTATATAACTGTTCACGGTCTACGCTGATCGAGACCTGCCGCGGGCGACGCAACCATCTAGATCAAGTTAATAGATGATGCTGTGCAGCCAAACCTAAGGCCAGAGGGACTTCTGTGGCGTTAACCGGGAACTCAGGCATGAACCAGTAGAATGACATGGATGTTCTCTTACTTCTCCACAGCATCCTTGAAGTACCGGACTACCTTAAGCAGAGCTGAGAAAGACTCCCTTGTCTTCGAGTAGTCACATAAGGGAGTTAGGTTCCAAAGGATTATGTGACGCAGCCCAATCCTCACGTAGTCCTCTATCTCATCAACTACTTCGTCAGGAGTCCCATGGACGTACCTATGCTCACAGATCTCCTGAGGAACCTTTCCTATCGCTGACAGTACCTCAGCCTCACTCACTCTCGTCGGTATGTACTCCTTGTAAGCGTTCAGGTTTCCCAGGGGATGTTTGTATCCGTATGCCTCGTACTTCTGGTAGGGGGTCAGGAGGGCGTATGCCTTGGCTGCAACAGAGTTCAGCATTCTGTGACAATCTTCATGGTCCTCTGAGATCACAAGGGAAGTCATTAAGGCCGGGGTTATACACTCCGGGTCTCTTCCAGCCCTCCTGGCAGCGTCCATAACCTTTCTCAGTTTCTCCGAGTACTCATCGACGTCAAGGTGCTCCGGAAGCCAACCGTCGGCGAGCCTCCCAGTCGTCTCAAGAGTCATGTTGGAGTGGGCGCCGACCCATATGGGCGGATATCTGCCCTCTCTTTCCGGTGGGAGTGAGAGGATAGCGTCCTTGAGTCGCCAGATCCTCCCGTTGTAGTCCGCCCTCCTACCTGACCAGAGAAGCTTTATCACCTCTATACTCTCTCGAAGCCTTCTGGCCGGGGACTCCCACCTCAACCCGTATGGGAGTATGTTCTCACCCTCACCCGCACCTATGCCCAAGATCACTCTTCCCTTGGATATATGGTCGAGTGTGAGGAAGGCCTGAGCTATCTCAGCCGGATGCCTCCTGAAAGGCTCAGTCACAGCGGAGCCGAGCAGAATATTCGACGTATTACAGGCGGCCGCAGCCATTATCGTGAACGTCTCGAGGAAGGTGTG
>JAGTQV010000008.1 GCA_018397035.1 Candidatus Bathyarchaeota archaeon
GTGTCCACAATACCGAAGTTGAGTTCTTCTGGGTTAGGAAGTTCCAGCCTATTCAAGTCTTCAGGTGACTTTACAATTCCATCCACCCAGTATGTTGTCCTGACGTCCGGCCTTATTCTGAATACTCTGCCGAGATGATCAATATAGGAGCCATTATCGCGGAAGATCGGTCGGAAATTCTCTGGATAAAGGTGCCAGTCATTCACCATTAGTGAATCAAAACCAAGCTCCATGGCTACCTCGTTGACAAGACCCTGATTATGTCTGGTTATATGGTTCATATCGACGTCGCCCCATTGTGAGAGCAGGAGCTCTGTACTCATCGGCGTCTTGCCTAGGAGCCTCTGGGCGTGAATCGGGTCAAGGTTGGTTCCGTCGACCGGAATCATGTCCGGAACCTCAAGATGTACAGTCTTCAGGTACCTTTCCTTATGGGACATCAATCAGGGCACACCTAACATAGATGTCTTTTTGAAGTAGCCAAAAGACTTCCTAAAAGCGGTGTAATCCTGTTGAGAGACACCTTCGTTCCCTCTTGATCTGCAGGGTAATTCAATCTGTTTCTGTACTCTGCTCTAGGTGGACCCCGTAGCTATAGTGGTTTTGGATCGGCGGTTTAGGCTTGGAGGCCATAAGTCAAGTCGGTATCTTAAGGAGGAATCAATGTCAGAAATCACGTTCAGGCAATATCTGTGGATAGGTCGTGGTCTGCTTCATTTGAGGCAGTGCGATCAGAGTTTATTGAGGAAACGCCAATATTGAAGTTCCCTGAAAGAGGTCTTGACACGTAATAATCGATACTCGCAGAACATAGTACGCCTAAGGTTCAGTCCCTAGGGAGTCATGGTAGGTATGTCTGAGCCGACCTTGGAGGCCCAAGTTGAAGGCCTGCCTGAGAAGCCAGGAGTATACATCATGAAGGGTGAAGGAATCCTCTACGTTGGTAAGGCCTCTAACATTAAGGAGAGAGTGAGAAACCACATTCAAGCGGCCAAGGCAAACCGGCGTGAGTCACTCATCGTCGACAGTACGAACAAGATCGAGTATATAATCACAGGCTCGGAGGTCGAGGCGCTCGTCGAGGAGAACATACTGATCAAGCAGTACAAGCCTAAGTACAACATCAGGCTGAGCGACGACAAGACATACCCATACCTTAAGCTTAGCCTCAACGAGGAGTATCCTACCCTCACAGTTGTCAGACGTCCCAAGAAAGATAACAACAGGTACTTCGGACCCTACGCAGATGTTTCTGCAATGTGGCAGTCTTTGAACACTCTCAGAAGACTCTTCCCTCTCAGGGCTTGTAGTTTCGATCCCAGAAAGCCTAGAAGGCGGCCTTGCACCTACTACCAGATGGGTCACTGCAGCGGAATATGTGCAGGCCTAATCTCAAAAGATGAATACAACGAGAGGGTCAAATCTCTCCTTCTTGTTCTGGAGGGAAAGACAGACTTAGTGATAAAGAAACTTCAGAGAGAGATGCTGGAAGCCTCGGCAAACCTTGAGTACGAGAGGGCTGCGCTCGTAAGAGATCGGATCAAGGCGCTGGAGAAGACCCTCTCAAGCGTATCAGTCGTATTCCCTAAGTTCATAGATCTCGATGTCCTAGGTGTAGCTAAGGCCGGGGATGAAGCATGCGTTCAAGTCCTCCAGGTCAAGGGAGGGAAGCTGATATCCTCGGAATCCTACGAACTTAATGCGCAGGATGCTGAAGACGAGGAGATAATGGAGTCCTTCATCAAGCAGTACTATGCTAGGAGAGTCCTGTCGCCGCCCGAGATCATAGTCTCTGCAAAGATCAAGGATGTAGCGACCATACAGAGGTGGCTTCTGGAACGATTTGGATCAGAGACGATAATACTGAGGAATGTGCGGGGTCGGAAGCGCCAGCTGCTCAAGCTGGCTGTCGAGAATGCGAGATCGCATATTGACAACCTGGTGACGAGAAAGAGGAAAGCACTTCAGGGAGTCCAAGAACTACAAAGAGCCTTACGTCTGTCAACCGAACCGCTGCTGATCGAGTGCTTCGACGTCTCTAATCTTAGCGGGAGATTCTCTGTAGGATCGATGGTTGTCTTCGAGAAAGGCGAGCCGCTCAAGAGCTCCTACAGGAGATTCAAGATAAAGACCGTAGTTCGACAGGACGACCCACAGATGATCAGCGAACTCGTTCAGAGAAGATACAGAAGACTACTTGAGGAGAAAGCTCCACCCCCAGATCTTATCATAGTGGACGGCGGAATTACCCAAGCAAACGCGGCCAAGAGGTCGCTTGCAAGACTAGGTCTCGATCTCCCCGTCGCAGGCATCGCAAAGAGGCTTGAGCACATCTACCTGCCTGAAAGAAACCAGCCGATAGTACTACGGGAGGCCTCTGAAGGCCTCTATCTCATTCAAAGAATCAGGGATGAAGCTCACAGGTTCGCGGTAATGTACCATCGGAGACTACGAGCTAAAGCAGCCGCCCCCAGCTGAGGCGTGGAGACAAGGAGCTTACCTTAAGTGACAGTGCGGGATGGACACTCCATCCATGCCTTGTCTTACTGTGATAGATGATCTTGGGAGGAGTGGAACATAACCGCGCCTCCGACCACGAATTGTTTCGACGGCTCCAAGCAATACCGAGATCCTGTTCGCGCTCGGCCTTGGGTAGTTCGTGGTCTGGGTGACACAGTACTGCGACTGGCCTCCCACGGTTATTGAGAAGGTCAGCAGAAGGCAGATAGCTGTGGTAGGCAGCTACGCCGATTCGAGTCTTGAGAAGATTGTTTCGCTCAGCCCAGATTTCGTTCTTGCCTCCGCTGACCTCCAGCTCGAGTGTGAGCGATGTGGTCGATGACATTGAGCTCGTATGGACGATATGCGGAAGGGTCGCTGAGGTTAACAGTCTGATTGAGAATCCAGCATAGACTGAGCTGCATCGACAGGATGGTTGCCGGCGACTCACCAAACCCAGAGTCCACTATGAGCTCTGGTATGACCAGTTGATAAGCTTCAGTCCACATACGGTCCTTGACGAATTGATAGTGAGAGCTGGTGGCGAGAACATATTTCACGACGCCTCAGCAATGTACCCGATCGCGAGTAGTGAGACTGCTATAGAGAGGGATCCAGAGATAATAATCGTGCCAGAATCGTATATGGGGGTGTCTCAAGCTCAGATTTTGGAAAGCGGCCCGGCTGGAGCGTTATCAAGGCTGTCAGAGAAAGCAGTGTATACACAATAGATGAGAACCTCATGGTCTGTGCAGGTCCCAGGATAGTCGAAGGCCTGGAGAATATCACGAGCATCATTCATCCAGAGCTTTTCACATAAACCATCAACTACAATTCCTCGATCTCAGTAACTAGCAACGCCACAGTCTTCACCCTCCTATATGATGACTCAAGGAGCCTGTTTAACTTCTCATTGATCGATAGAAGGGAAGCCTTGGTGAAGGTGAACATTGAGAAGAGGCTTCTGAAGGGATCTCCGATCGTTCTGGTGAACGGTGTTGAGACAGGGGCGATAGTATCTGATGGGAAAAACATACGCCATCGATTCTACTTTAAGCCTGAGCATGCACCAAGCAGTAGTGGGTGGCGTCCAGACTATCCAAGAGTTTCAAGAGGCAGCCGCGGTCCTGATAACTTCTTGCAGGAACAGGAGTACTAATGAGTCAGGACCGATAGGGTCAGACAGAGATCCTGTCTACCGCAGCAAACAGGAGCGTCACCACCATATATGGCGCAGAGAACTTGTACAGTATCCAGTTTTTTCTCCCAGACGGCCGTGTGATGCTCGTAATCGAGATGGTGAGGAGAAGAGAATTCATCAAAACCATCCCAGCCAGATAGACTACTCCATAACATTTGAGGAAATACAGAGAGAGGGAGGCTGTCGACAGGACCAGTGCGAGTGCAAGTAGATACAGGCGTGACCTCTTGACTCCGACCACCACCGGCAACATGGGGACAGAGGCTGATCTGTAGTCTTCAGAGAAGACTGTTGCCAAGCTCCAGAGGTGTAGGGGCCCCCAGACCATTACCAGTAAACCGGTAAGTAACCCAGCCAGATCCAAGTATCCCCTTCCAATAACCCAGCCGATCCAGACAGGAGACGCCACTGCGGGGCCGGTGGCGAGGACACTCAAGACACTGTGCCTCTTAAGGATGAGCGTGTACAGGAACAGGTAGCTTGACAGGCCAACAGCGAGTAAGATGGGAAAGTAGAATTCTGAAAGTGACGCCAGAACCACAGATACCGCAAGGAATGAGATGCCGAAGCGCTCCGCCGACCTATTCGATATTCTGCCTGAAGGGATCTCCCTAAGCCTAGTCCTCCCCATCAGCCTGTCTATGTCAGAGTCGAGGCGATTATTCAGGGCATTAGATCCAGCCACTGACATCAGGACTATGACTGTTCCAAGCGCCCGCCTCAGCGTCTCTTCACCGGTAGAGCACCAGCCCGAGTTCCCTGCGCCTGCCAGAACTGCAAGTATGAATAGCAGGAAGATCGCGACGGTGACTCTTGGTTTGGTGAGTCGCCAATAATCAGCCGTGCTTCCCAAGACTAGTCCTTCAACTGCTTGGCTACCAGCTCGACTATGTCAAGAATCTGCATCTTGCTTCCTGATCTCTCAGCAGCCTGGGTCAAGGATCGACGGCAGAATGGGCAGCCGGAAATTATGAAGTCGGCTTCGATGATCTCGGCTTGTCTTAGCCGTTCGTCACCGATCTTAGTCCAGAGTTTTTGGTCTACAGTCTCCGTCATTGCACCGCCTCCGCAACAGAAAGTGTCGAACTTCCCCTCTCTCATCTCGACGAAGTTCTCGGAGGCCGAGTTTAGGATGTTTCTAGGCTCTTCCACTACTCCGCCGAGTCTGGATAGGTAGCATGGATCATGGTAAGTGACTCTGGCAGCAAGCTTCCCTTCAAGTTTCAGTGCGCCTGACCTCAAGCATTCTTGGAGGTACTCGGTCGTGTGTAGGATCTCAAATCCATGTCTGCCGGTCATCTCGGGATACTTCCACCTCCACATTCTGTAGCAGTGTGCGCAGCTTGTGACTATTCTGCTTGCGCCCAGAGACGACGCGACCTCTAGATTGTGTTTTGCGAATTCCTCAGCTTTTTCTTGGTCGCCGACAGCGATGTTTGGGTCTCCACAGCACCATTCATCCTTCCCGAATAGAGACCAGTCTTCATTCATCCTGCTGAGGATGTTAGCGGTGGATGAGGCTATCGTCTTTTCCTGGTATGATGATGTGCAACCGACATAGTAGAGTGTCTTGGCCCTCTGGCCCTCCTTGACGCCTTCCGGTCCCAGCTCCTTAACCCAGCTTAATCTCTCACCGTGATCTCGACTGTAGGGGTTCATCTTCTTCTGGAGTGAATCCGCGATCTCCAGCAGGCTGGGTGAGGCTTCACCCTCCTCATAAATGATTGAACGCAGCACCTCCCAAAGCTCGAGGTTCTGGATGGTGAAGACGCAGCCGGGCATACATCTCCCACATAGAGTGCACAGGTAGAGGCCTTTAGTTGAGATGTTACTCAACCACTCTCTCGGGACCGGCCGCTCTCCAAGGACCGCTGAGAGAGATCCTCTCTGTCTGTTCAGGAGTCTCCTGAACTCGACACTCTTCCATGCCGGAACAGCGTAATCCTCCCTCGTTACTGCGTAGGCTGGGCAGGAGTGGGCACAAGTAGCACATCTGGTGCATGTCTCCATATTGATGAGTTTGTAGCCGTCAAGGTTCTTCAGAGAGATGAAGAGCCGGTCAGCCAAGCTTGTCACACACCATAAATAGACTTTCTGAAGCCGAACCATGTTCTGACCAAGAATACTGTGGCGCTATGAATCAGTTTACTGTAGGGCAGATACATTATGAATACTTGAGTCAAAATCAGGTGCAGGGTCAATAATGGCACGTAAGGCTCGACGGCTACGACCACTAGGAAGCCTGTGAACCCGGCTGACCACAACAGGGGTGCTGCGACCCAGTCTCCTTTTCTGGTCAGGGACTTGAGTGGGCCACCTCTTAGGCTGTAGTAGACCCGTCTAAGGATCATTATGCCTAGGCTCGAAAGGAAGACGGGTGTGATGATGTAGGTGAGAAGGTTTCTTGGGATCGAGACTGGAATATTTGATGCCGGTATCGCCGGGAGCCTGAGTCGTGACTGGGTGTAGGGGATGCCGATTATATTCTGAACTGATGCTGCATGTAAAGCGCCGAGCAGAATAAGTATGCATGATATGTGCATGACTATTCCAGTGACATATGCGACCGGTTCAACTCTTCCAGCCAGATCCCAAGGAGGAATCATATCGATCGACCAATTCTTGATCGCGCCGATCAGCCTATTCGATTTCCCTAGCGGTCTATCTTTCTTGGCGAAGCCGAAGCTAGCCCACTTTACAAGTCGCAGCATCACACCTATTATGAAGACGATGAGCGTTATCGGTGGGAGGAGAGTTCTGGTGAAATCGAAGAGCAGCATTAGGTCAGGCATTGACGATCAGGACTCGCCCTCTCTCACTTGACCGTGTCTCCGAATATTTCTAGATGTCTAGTTGAGATCCTTTTTCCGTCAAGAACATGCACAGCACATGCGATGCAGGGGTCGAAAGCCCTCACAACCCTGACGGCATCAAGGGTCGGGTCAGAGTTTCTGACAGATGTATTAGCCAGCGCCTCCTCTATCGGTCCACGTCTGCCTTTTTCATCTCTTGGTGAACCATTCCAGGTCGTCGGCGTTATCACTTGGTACCTTGATATCTTCTTGTTCTCAACCTTGATCCAGTGTCCGAGAGCCCCTCTAGCAGCCTCTGTGAGCCCTGATCCTTCAGAGTTGTCCGGGACGGAGTACGGCTGGAAGACCTCACGCTCCCCCTTGTTGATTAGGTCCAGGAGTTCGTAGAGCTTGTCGATGACCTTTGTTGCAACCAGGGCAGTTTCATACGCTCTGGCGTATAGTCTCTCAATCGTGTTGGGCTTCTCAGGCGGAGACCAGGAACCAGCATCAGTCTCGATCTTGCCTCCGCTCTGCAGAGCTGTACTCCACATTCGCGCCAGAGGTCCAACCTCAACCACATTGTCGTTCCACCGCGCTGACTTACACCACGAGTATTTTCCCCCCTTCTGTACTCCTGTGTATTGTGGTCTGGGAGCGTTTACTTTACTCGGCTCTCCAGCTGAATCCTCTGTGTACCATGAGTGTGTAACGTATTCCGTGATCTTCGGCGCTATCTCTTGGTATAGATTCGTAGCTACCAAGTTACCACCTATTATGACTCCCGGCTTCAGAACCCTCTTTTGAGGGTCGAGTGTCTGATCATCGAAGACACCAAAGCTGAGAAGGTTCGCCTCCCGTTCACCAGATCCCGTCAACTCATCTTTGTAGGCGTCGTAGAACTTGTCAAAGAGTGGGATCATAGTATTGTCTATCCACTTCTTCACTTCTAAGAGTCTGTACGTGAAGCTTGCAAACTTTTTCGTGTCTGGAAACTCCGTGATGCCGCCTGGAACGAATGTTGCTTGGTGAGGCATCTTTCCACCCCAAACAGCAGTGGCTTCTCGGGCAAGCCTCGACATTCTCAAAGCTTCAAGATAGATCTTACCTTTGAAGGCAGCTAACTCTTCGAGTCTGCCATATGGTGGACCGTAATCCGGCCCCTCTAAGGCGAACAATATAAGAAGGTGATCGTACATCCACTCTGCGTACTGAGTGAGAACTCTGAGGAGTGTGCCGAGGGGCGGCGGCTTCACCCCCATCGCTTGGTCCAGTGCAAGTGCGGCAGCCATACCATGGGAGGTGTAGCATACACCGCACATTCTGGATGTTATATAGATAGCATCTCTGGGATCTCTTCCTTGAAGGATCTCTTCGAACCCTCTGAAGAGCGAATGTGAAACCCAAGCATCTGTGAACCTGTCTTGGTCCAGGTTCACCTTGACGCTGAGATGTCCCTCAATCCTAGTAACAGGATCAATAGTTATCTCAGTCATTTCTGTTCACCGTGATGTTTCGACCTCCTCCCTTGAATCCAGTATGCGCCAGCAAGGATCCCGCCGACGACCGCTCCGATCCCTGCCGCCTCCTTCAATGAGAGTGGAGGTATCGGCAGCGGCTCAAAGAAAGGTGACGATTTGTCAGGGAACTCTGGCTGAACGCATGCCAGACAAGGCGCACCCGAGATAGTGCATGAGTTGAGGCCGTTGTTCCATTTCCTTGAGTTGCAGTCAGCGTAAGATATCGGTCCCTTGCAGCCTAGCTGGTATATGCAGCCGTCATGTCCGAACCTTTCAGCAAAGATCCCCTCATCATACTGGCCTCTCCTGGGGCAGTCATCGTGGACTGACTTACCAAAGAACATGGTCGGGCGGCCAAGTGGATCCAGTTCTGGGAAAGGGTAGAGCTTCTTCGCGGCGAGGATGACGCTTGCCAATGTTCCAACCATCCAGTCAGGGTGTGGTGGACAACCTGGAACATTGACTATTGGGAGGTTGAGTCTAGACGCATAGTTTACGCCGAGGAAGTCTATTGTTCCCACGGCGCCTGTTGGATTAGGGGAGCCGGCGGGTATCCCACCATAGGAGGCACAGGTTCCTATCGCGATGACAGCCATCGCATCTCTCGCAAGTCTCATAACCCAGTCTTTCATGGTGACCGGTCTCCCATCTATCTCACCTATTGTACAGAATGCTCCATCACTCTTCGTCTGTATCGAACCCTCAACCAAGAGTATGTAGTCCTTCGGTGGATTCTTCAGCTGCTCGATGGCTCTGTCTCCCCAGTTCAGCATTATCACTGTTTGGAAATCGAAGTCCATCTTCACCTCTGGGAGTGTGCCGAGTATGACGTCCACTACATCTGGGTATGTAGTATTCAGAAGAGAGATGGTGCAGGATTGGCAGGCCGCGCCGTGCAGCCAGAGTATTGAGACTGCACCATCAAGTAACTGGGCCATAGCCTCCTTAACTATGGCATCATCAAGCCGGAATGTGGAGAGCATAGCAGCGGCTCCGACGCCGGCCTTCATGAAATTCCGTCTCGAGAGGGACAATGCACTCTGCTCCATAGGTCTCGTCATCATATTTGTTCCCAGATCGACCCGCACTACTTCTTAAAGCTGACGCACCTGTGGTTACCCATAACTATTTTGCATCCTACGTTGTTTGTGTGACTTTCATCTTCTCCAGTGGAAGTTTATTCTGGAAGGCTTGGATGGGTGTTTCGAGGGTTTCGATGTTGAGGCTGAGGTGTGGTTTGACCTCGTTGTGCCATTGCACATATTCGTCTATGTTTCTGAACTGGTGTTTCTTCTGCTCGTAGACGCCGTAGAACCTCTCCAGCTTCCCATCTGTCTGGGATGATTGACTCTGGCGAGGATATGTTTGATGCCTCTCTCAGCCAGGTAAGCCTCGAACTGGCTTCCACGGCCTGTCAGGATCTCTCTTGGGTATCCATACTTGGCTACGGCATGGTTCATGACCTGGATAGTATTCTCAGCAGTGGCTTCCTAGAATACTCCGTAGCCTACAATTAGTTTGGATGCATCATCCATGACTGCGATCCACTATCCGCCGTCGCTCAGCTGCTTCCAGTCTGTATGCCAGAGGCTCATACTATGCTCCCTCTCATACCGAACCCATCTCCGTCTTCTCTGCTTGGATGGCTCCGGCAGGGCTCTACCAGCCTACTCCAAGACCATGTGAATCCTGTTATGGGGCAGATTCACGCCATATGCATACTTCAATACGCTTTCTAAAGTTAAAACGTCAGCCTTGAGCCTATCATGGCTTCCAATATGAGGGTGACGTCTCCCAAGCTGACGGAGGTCTCCTTGAGCCTGCCAGAGCTGCTCCACCATCCTGCGTGAGACCCGCTGGATTAAAGCCAATTCACCTGCACCCCCCAACTTCTCATGAATAACCCAGCTTATCCTTTGCTCATTCAGCCTAACCATAAACCGTCTATGATAGGTAGTGAAATATTTCCGGGAAACGAGATATATGGCAGCCAAGTCTTTTCAGGCCAGTTTTCATGAGCGGCTGGAATAGCAATTGAAGATCCTTGTTGCTGGAGTAGGGAACCTTCTAAAATGTGACGATGGTCTTGGCCCGCACGTCATCGAGAGGCTGAAAGAAGTCAGGTTGCCGCCGAACGTTGAAGTGATGGATCTAGGAACTTCCGGCATGGATATCCTCCACTACTCCGCAGACTATGACAAGATCATATTCATTGACGCGGTAAGGTTAGGCAAACCGCCGGGGACTGTATACAGGATGAAGCCTCGTCAAGTGCAAATAGCAGACGATGAGATTCGGGATATGGTCTACATGAGTATGCATGAGGTAGACTTGGAGAGGGTCATAGCTATAGGGCGAAGACTCAGACAGATGCCTGAGAATCTGGTGATCATTGGATGTGAGCCGAAGGAGACCAGCAGAATAGGAATAGGACTGACGGAAGAGGTCAACTCAACAGTCCCAAGGATCATAAGGCTGATACTCGAAGAGATTGAATGTTGATTAGGTATCTACGGAGAAATTCTCTTTAGGCACCGCTTCAAATATGTTCAAGATCTTTGGTCTATCCCCTCACGATGAGGGCTCCCAAGTTACAGGTGTGTCATTGCATCCGCAAATCTATAGCCTATGCTGACTTGTTTCAGCCGATGTTTATCTTCAAGTATGCTAGTATCCTAAAGGCTTAAGCTGGGTTTCAGTTAGAGGTTGAGAATCTTTTGGTCAAGCGGCTCTCTGTTGTGGACGTAAACCTCTGCGTCGGTTGCCAGTGTTGCATGATGGCCTGCAATAGACGGTTCGGCGAAGGTGGAATTGCGCGGTCAGCAATCCACATCAAGTCTGTCGGTGGGGTCGAGAGGGGTTTCATAGTCATTGTTTGCAGAGCTTGCAGGGATCCTTCCTGCTTGAAGGTCTGTCCCACAAACGCGTTGACCAGGAGAGTCGGTGGCGGCGTAGTTTTGAACCAGAGCAGATGTATCGGATGTAAGCGGTGCGTAGAGTCCTGTACAATCGATGCAATATTCTGGGATGAATCCGTTGAGAAGCCTGTCATATGTGTCCACTGCGGTTACTGCATTGACTACTGCCCTTATGGGGTGATAAGGATGGAGGAGGTCGTTGAGAATGAATGACGGTCTCGCAAATGTTCTTCACATCGATCTCTCACGGAAAAGGTTCTGGGTCGAAGAGAGAAGTGAGCTTTTTGATGAGATGATCGGGGGATCAGGAGCTGCCATAAGACTTCTGGAAGAGGAGTGTCCGAAAGGCGCGGATCCTTTAGGCCCAGAGAATCCTATAGTACTAGCTGTTGGGCCATTCACAGGACTGTACCCGATAGCCTCCAAGACAGTTGCAATGTTCAAATCTCCGCTCACAGGGAACCTTGGTGAGAGCCACTGCGGAGGCCGTAGCCCTATCGCAATAAGATTTGCTGGGTATGGAGCCATAGTAATCAAGGGTTCGAGTGAGACCCCGATCTACCTGGCAATTCATGGCGGTAAGGTCCTGTTCAGGGATGCGTCCGTCATCTGGCATATGGCTAACAGCGCTACAGTCGGGCGCATCCTGAGAGAGAAGGAGCCTGGGTCCGGAGTGAGGAGTATAATGAGAATAGGCAGGGCAGGAGAGAATCTGGTCTCCTATGCGAGTGTAGTTACTGAGACCTACAGACATTTCGGCAGACTCGGACTTGGCGCAGTCTTCGGAAGCAAGCGTCTAAAGGCTATAGTCATCTCGGGAAGGAGATCTATACCTGTCTCTGACATGAAGGGTTACAGGGAGACCTACAGAGAGATATTCGAACTACTCGCTTCAGCCGAGATGAGGAAATACCATGAACTGGGTACATCGATGAATGTTAACCCGTTGAACGAGTTAGGGGCTCTGCCTACAAGAAACCTGCAAACATCAAGGTTCGAACATGCTGAAGCCTTAAGTGGAGAAAACTTTGCAAGGAAATACTTGGGTAGAAGAGTAGCCTGCGCACATTGTCCAGTTGCATGTATACATCTTGCCGCTTTGAGGGAGCCTTATGAGTCGGAGCCTTACTTCTACAAGACTGAGATGATCTCATACGACTACGAACCGATCTATGCTCTAGGATCTATGCTGGGAATATCCACTCCGGAAGCGCTGCTCAGACTCATGGACAAGGTCGAAGTCCTAGGGTTAGACGTGATAAGTACAGGGGTAGCGTTATCTTGGGCAACTGAAGCCCAGCAGAAAGGAATAGTCTCTACGAAAGAGACTAACGGACTGAAGTTGAATTGGAATGATGAAGAGCAATATTCAAAAGCTATAGAATACATTGCGGCTCAGGTCAACGACTTCTTCAAAGCTCTCGGGAAGGGGGTTGCATATGCATCATCGGTATACGGAGGAGAGGAGTTCGCGCTATCTTTCGGCGGCAACGAGATGCCCGGGTATCATACAGGACCTGCAGCGCATATAGGATTCCTGATAGGGTCCCGCCACAGCCACCTCGACGGAGCAGGATACAGCATTGACCAGAAGGCAGTGGCAAACAAGATCATTCTGACACCGAGGGAGATAGTTGATAGAATAGTTGAGGAGGAGGCATGGCGGCAGGTGCTTTCAAGCTTAGTTATATGCTTCTTCGGCAGAGGAGTATTCAAACCAGCGCTTATACTGCTCGCCTTCAAAGCGATCGGAAGGGAGGTCTCTGAGGAAAGGCTGAAGAGGACAGGAGAGAATATACTTAAGAAGAAATACGAATTCAAGAGAAGAGAAGGCTTCTCCATCGATAGTCTGGAGATTCCTGAGAGGATCCTTCAAACAGAAACTCCTCTCGGTTATCTTTCACGAGAGACCATCCGTGAAGGCCTCACAACAGCCGAACTTAGACTGAATTCAATCATGACGCGTAATATTCCTTCATGATGTGTCAGCGGACTCGAAATGTAAGCCCCAAAGAGGGAATAATCCTCAGCTTGTACATCGCAACCTAGCACCTGTCCTCTACAAGCTGCTAGGATTTGCAGTTTCATTGGGACTATATTGTTCAACCTCACTCATCAGCGCATAGGATCCGCGATGATTATCTGAATACTGTAAGACATTGACATGTCATGAACGTTGACTACAAGCCGGAGGCACAAACTGAATAGCACCTTAGCTCAGAATCAAAGATTCTTCTAGGTTCTTTGGACCGTTTGCAGGGGTGTGCGAGGATGTATTTTAAATACCCTCAGCATATTGCTTAAGAAAAACCGTGCAGGTGACCAGGTTGAAGATTAAGCAGCTGGTGCACAAGAAGCTTTCCTTGGCTATAATAGCAGTCATCGTGGTAGCCGGGTTGGTTGGTTGGGAGTATACCGGAACGGCTGAGTTCTGTAGTCTATGCCATATTGTCAAGCCTTACTATGAGTCATGGCGATCAGGCCAGTATCTGGATCACAGGCATGCGCTCAAGGGTGTTACCTGTGATGACTGCCACGTTGAACCTGGGAAGCCGAGGGTACTGGAGATTGGAAAATACATGAAAGAGGGAGTAAACTATGTCACAGGGAACTACCCGATACCACTGCCCGAGGCTAATCTCACAAAGGAATATTGCCTCCAATGTCATGGCACATATAGCGAGTTAGCGCAGAAGAGCAGCAATGTGAAGCCCAACCCCCACATGCACCATCTGGGGGAGATCCAATGCACCCTATGCCATAAATCTCATAAACCCTTCGTCAATCACTGTAGTGAATGTCATGAGTGGGCCTTCCAGAAACAGGGAACTACCTCTGCAGGTCTTGAGGATATTAGGTTGCCTGAGAGAAACCTCATCGGTTTGCTTCTGGCGTCAATTCTCCCGGCCTGCTTAGTCACTGTCATCTTGACTGATCGAAAAGACCAGCCATGAGATCTTCGGTCAGGCTCAAACCCAGAATACGCAACCTGATGTGTTAGGGCTATGCCGGAAGCTCCCAGAACGAGTGACCCGCTCATTGGCTATCTGTCCCGCAGTCCACAGTTGAGGGAGAAGTTATCCCTAGTAGAGGAAGAACTGGCGAGAGCCCTAAGCGCCGACACTGAACCTAGAGTCCTGTACAAAGCCTCAACGCATCTCATCAGGTCTGGCGGTAAGAGGCTCCGACCAATATTGACATTGATCGCCTGCGAAGCAGTTCGAGGGGACTTCATGAAGGCCTTGCCTCCTGCCTCTGCTATAGAGCTTATTCACACAGCTTCCTTGATACATGATGATCTCATCGATGGAGATTTGAAGCGGCGGGGATCTTCGACTGTCCACGTAGAGTATGGAAGAGGTGTAGCCATGCTCAGCGGGGACCTGCTGCTCTCAAAGGCTATGCGGATACTCTCTAGCTCACCAAGCAGGATCAGGAGAATCATATCCCAAGCATGCGTGGAGATGTGTGAAGGCGAGTATATGGATGTAGTCTTCAAGAAGCATCCGGAAGCAGTTACAGAAGCGGACTACTTGGAGATGGTCAGAAAGAAGACTGGAGCCTTGGTCAAGGCGGCGGCGGAGTGTGGAGGAATCGTAGGAGGCGGCTCAGATAGACAGATACTGGCACTAGCCGAGTATGGTGAATCTGTAGGGTTGAGTCTGCAACTCAGAGACGATCTACGTGAGATTCTGGCTGTCAAGTTAAGGTCGACTACCTTAACTAGTAACTGTCTTCTTGGCGAAGGCTCAAACCTAGTCCTGATACACTCGTTCAGGAACTCTAACAAATCCTCGCAGGATTTCATTAGACGCCTGGTTACTTCAAGCTCAAACTATCGTCAAGTGCAGGAGGCCATAGACTTCTTCAAGGACTCAGCATCAATCCAACATGTCCAGAGGCTGTCAGAGTATTTTGAGGCGGCGGCCAAGAAGGCTGTGGCTGGAATGAACTTCAGCAACCAGAAGATCTTTGAGGATCTTGCTGAGTTAGTCTCAAGCTACTAGACAGCGGCTCCGTCAGGTAGGATGCGGCATAACTGCCGTGAGCTCACTGCTGAAGAATCGACATCCTTAGCGCGGACTGAGACGTTACGGCTTCACATTCAACCCCCCTCAATTACACTAGCTTTCACCTAGAGAGGAAAATCCCCCTTATAGTGAGTTCTGCAGGTTGGCATGAAGGTTGTTGTCCGCCAATCGACGATCATCTTTCTCGTCACAGCCCCGGATCCTTGATGTATCATGGCCAGTCACTAGGCTATGGTCATAGTGCATAGAGTCGGACGAGAAGTTCAAAGGTAATTGCCGAGAACATTATGATGGCGTATGTTGACGCGACCTTAAACGCCTTCACGGAGTTCGTTTCTGTCGTCTCTCTCACCAGTCGCAGACTCGATGCGGCTGTGAAGAGTCCGAAAGCGGCCGTTATGATAAGGTAGATCGGACTCATCGGCGTAACAATTGAGAAGCAAATGTTAACTCCAAGCAGGGCAACAAAGAATGCAAGGGCCAACTCAGCCGTGCCGACCGCGGTGAGTCTTTTCTTGAATGCTGGAACAGCTGTCCTAGCTGCACCACCATCAACGATCATTCCATGTGCGGGACTGTAGACGAGTATGTGGCCTGATTGCCAGAACACAGTCATCAGATAGATCAGCCAGATCAGCGGGTCGCTCAAGACTGTCCTCGGAGCGAATGCAGCATACCCCCCAACAGGTATGAGGCCCACTATCGGCGGCAGACTGAGATAACCGACTCTGTCCCGCAAATACCTAGCATAAGCCAGTCCCAGGGCTGCAGTCACCACCATTACTGTGAAGCATGTTTGATTGAAGACCATCAGCGCTATCGCTAAGCCTAAACCGAGGGATAAGGTCGCTAGGACTAGGGCTTCGCGTGGCCGCACACGCCCTGAAGGAAGCGGTCTGCTAGGCCAGATGGTCTTGTCTCGAATTCTGTCAACATAGTCATTGAAGGTGTGCATCGCCCCAACAGATGCAAATACTGCGATGACACCAAGAACTACTTGCAGCCACGGCGGTTCATGGCTTGACGTTCTCATGAGAGCTAAAGCCGCACCGCTCCCGGCCATAGTGGCCCCCATAAAGTTCAGTTGAGGTCTAGTTATTTCAAGGATGGATAGGCTTCTCAAATGGGTCTGTCTCATACCAATGGTAAGCCGAGAAGGTCTATAAATAACTAACCTAGGGAGACGAGTGTTCTATAGCTTATTCACTTCAGTTATTGTCTTAATGAGCCACTTGGAGTATTTTATCAAAAAGTCGAATGGGAACTGTCGATGTTTGCTTACCTTTATGATGGACCTGGAAATATGCTTCAGTACATAGTTTCTTCTGTTGTAGAATCTCTTGTAAGCAAACGTCTCCATTCTGGTTAGTTCTTCGTCATCGAAGTCACTATACGGGACTGCCTTGAAGAAAAATGAGTGGTCAGGATCTAGGTCGATGATCCACTGAACCAGATTCTCATAGTCCCGCCGGTTCTCTCCAGGGAAGCCGAATACCACATTCGCTATCGGGAATATCCCCGCCTCATGAGCATTGGAGAAGGCTCTCCTGACAATGTCTTCGTATCCACTTCCCACCGAATTCGGTGTTGACGTATTGACTCTGCATTCTACTCCGAATAAGAGGGCTAAGCAACCGGACTTTCGCATCTTGATCATCAACTCCTTAGAGACGTCTATGCCGGTGCTCATACAGGCCCACTTGATATTCAAGTCTCTCCTGTTGATCTCGTCTGTGATCGCTTCTGCTCTTCTGAGATCTTCTGTGAAGAATTCGTCGAAGAACAGAAGCATGGAAGGCTTGTAGGTTAAGGATAGATGCTCCATCTCATCAACGACTCTGCTTGGCGTCTTGCCCCGCCATCTACCCTGAAACATCTCTGGTACTATGCAGTACCTGCATTTCCTTGAGCAGCCTCTGCTTGAGGAGAGAGTGCAGATCGGGATGCTGCCGCATATCTTATAGTGTTCCATGGGGAGAAGATGAAATGCTGGGAAGGGCAGACTGTCTAGGTCAGGTATCAATGGGGCCTCAGGGTTGATCCTTGCTTTTCCAGCTTCCTTGTAGGCCACACCATTCAGACATTCCAGACTGCGGCCAGACTCGGTCAATTCAACCAGTCTGGTGAAGACCTCTTCCCCTTCACCGCGCACGATCACATCGACATTCTCATTCTTGATCAGTGTTTCAAGGTCGTAGTTGGCGTGAGGTCCCCCAAGAACTACTGTTGCCCCCAAGTCTCTGGCAATCTTGGCCACATCTAGGCTCTGCCTCACTCGTGTGATGGAGCAGTAGATCCCAACTATGTCTGGGTCTGCAGCCTTCAGCTTAGATTCGAGTTCTTCCGAAGACATTTCTTGAGCCGACGCATCTATGATGTTAGGCCTATACCCTTGCTTCTCGAGGTAAGCTGCAATATACGCGAGTCCCAGTGGTGGGGCTTTCAGCCCGAAGATCCTTTCGTGGCAGAGAGGATCACTTGCAGGATGAACTAATATGATCTTCATGGATACAACTCACATTCATTGATGCTTAATGGCGTGAGGGGGGATGCCGAGTATTCGTAGTCAGGCAGCGTATTTCGATGGACATTTTGTAAGTATCTGCCTCGCCGCAAAGGAGCCGTCAGGATTCAGTCTGCCTATGACTACGATGCGGATTCCCTCCATGAAGTTCTGAGGGATAGGGCCGAAATAAGAGACTTTGACAGAGGCTGAATCGTCTATGAGGGTGAAGCTTAGACCCGAGTTCCCGCCTTCGAGTCTCGTGACGTTGCCGATCAACTGAATATCCCTGCCGACATATCGATCAGGGTGCTGCTTAACCTCGGAGACTGAGAGGTAGGGATTCATCACGGAGGTAGACGCCTGATAGATCAGGTATCCAGCCACAAGGAGGATGGCTCCCAGAGCCAGTATCTTGTACAGCTTCAAGTTGACTTCTAACCAGTATCACTTCTTCAGCCTGTCAACGGCAATTGACAGTCTCCTTATCTTCGAGTGAAGCCAGAGAAGGTACAGGAATATCAAACCTAGGAAGACAAGGGAGACCGCGAACAGTAGCTGCATAGAATCCAACTTTTACCTCCTCTCAACGTAGCCTTCGACACCATCGACAAGTCCGTATATTCTAAGCGTCAGGTAGAACATCCAGACGAATAATAATGTTATCCCGAGCATCGAGACGACCAAAGCTAAAAGAATAGGTGGCTCTACGCCTAGACGGAATCCGACAGACGGCAACAGAGGCATCGGGTGGAGTGTAACCCACAAGACCGCAGAGAAGTAGCTTAGCGGAACGCTGATGAACAAAAGAATGCCTAAGACTGCGGAGACTCTGGCTCTGCGATCCCTGGTGCTTATCGACATTCTGAAACTGACGTAGCCGAGATAGGCTAACAGAAGTATCAGAGTGGCCGTCTCCCGTGGATCCCAGTTCCAGTACAATCCCCAAGCAAGCTTGGCCCATATGGAGCCTGTGATCAATGTGATCGTGCTGAAGAGGATGCCGAGTACTGATGAGGAGGCGGCGTAGAGGTCCCACCTTAAGTTCCCAGTCCGGAGGTATAGGATACTGCTGATGAACGTGATTGCGAAGGCGAGATAGCAGACCCAGGCTGATGGTGTATGTATGAATAAGACCCTGTATGAGTCTCCTAGAAGCTTCTCAGGAGGAGCCCAGATGTAGATCATGTAGAGAGAAAGAATGTTGACTGCAAGTACTATAGCTGGGGGGCATCGGCTCCTCATAGCTTTTCATCAATCATACAGCACATATTCAAACGTTATCCCCAGAGCCGCGGAGACGAGCAGGAGATATCCGAGGTTAAGCTGGATCTCCGGAAGCACAGCGTCCAGGGTGGCGCCGGCAGCAAGTTTGCCTGTTGCAAGAATGGAGGGAATGAGCGTTCCAGGGATCAAGGGAAGAGATAGAGAAGGGATCATGAGCCCTCTCGACTCTGAATACATTGTCAGCGATGAGACGGTGGAGCCTACAATTGAAAGGTCAAGTATCCCCAGAGCCAGAACAAACACAACGAGCAGACCATCTGAGTTGAAGGTGTAGTTGAGGATTATCATGCTTGAGGGGACGATGAGGACTGCGCCGAGACTCATAAGGACAAATGTGTACAGCGTCTTTCCAGTCAGAACGGCTTGAGCGGATATAGGTGCCAGCCTGAGCCCGTCGAGCGTTCCCTTATCCACCTCCCGTACAAAGACAGTTGCGAAGCAGAGCATGCTGATGAATAGGATCGACATCCAGAGAACAGCAGGGGCGAATTCACGAACATTAGGGTTGGAGGGCCCTATGGCAAATGCGAACAGAAGATTTGAGAGCAAAGCAAAGATCAGAACTGAGTGGATTTCGTATTTTCTTCTTATCTCCAGACGGAGATCCTTAAGGAGGATCTCCCAAACATCCGCCAGAAAAGAAACGATTCTTCCGAGCCCATTCTTCTGTTTCATAGAACTTCACTTTTCAGGGTAACGAAGCTCTGCAAGCTCCCCCATCTTCAAAATGCAGACCCTACTAGAGATCTCCTCCACAACCTCGAGACTATGCGTGGAGAAGATGACTGTAGAGTATTCTCTCGCAGACCTGAGAAACCTCCTAAAGTATTCGAGGCCTTCAGAGTCAAGTTCGGAGAGGGGCTCATCCAGAAGCAAGAGCCTCGGATTATGAATAGCAGCCCTGATTATGTCAAGCCTTTTTCTCATCCCGCTCGATAAATTCCCAACAGGATCTTCGAGTCTATCTTCTATGCCGAAGAGGGATGACTTGTGGAATACAAGATCCTTCGCCTCCTCCCTGTCTCTACAGCCATGAAGGCGCAGATAATATGTGAGGTTCTCCATGCCAGTCAACTCATCGTAGAGCAGGCTGTTGTGTAGAGAGACCCCGATCAGCCCTTTGACCAGCCGTGGCTGACGTAATACGTCGTAGCCGGCGATCGTAACTTTCCCACCTGTGGGTTTTGTCAGTGTCGCCAAGATCTTGATGAGAGTAGACTTTCCAGCTCCATTCGGCCCAGCAAGACCGAAGATCTCATGTTCATCAACTGTAAAGCTAACGTTCCTCAGCCCGAATCTACTCTCATACTTCTTCGAGACATTTGAGAGTCTCACAATGTGGGATGGGGGATTCACTCTATCAACACTACACCTAGCAGTAGCTTCGAGGTCTCTTCAAGTTGGCGGTTTCTCCACTCAGGGCCCTTACAGTAATAAATCCTTTGAAGGTCGAGGCCAGGGAATAGGGCAAAGCCTCATCGCTCTCATAGAATTCGAAAGCTAATCTGAGACTAAAAGTAATAAAAGGGACTCGAATATCTGAGGCGGGGAGTCCAGCTTGCTTGGAGCTGATGAAGAGTTAGGCGACTGGAGAAGGACTTGCTACTCTACTGATGTGACTCCGGAGTTGGAAGGGAAGGATGTCATTATCTTCGGCAGGCTCGCTAGTGTACGCGAGCAGGGCGGTATCACGTTTCTGGTACTCCAAGACATGAAAGGAATAGTTCAGGCGACTGTCCATAAAGACAGGTCCACCCCAGCTCTGCTCGAGAAGGTGAAAAGCCTCAAACAGTACAGCTTGATCGGGATAAAGGGGTCGGTGAAGAGTATTTTGAAAGCTCCGCATGGAGCTGAAGTAGTCCCGTCAGAGATCAGGGTGCTGGATGAGCCTCGGAAAAGACTGCCCTTCGACCCATATGGGAGGACTGAACAGGGCATAGACAAGCGGCTTGACCTCCGCATGGTCGATCTATTGAGGCCCCGCTCCCAAGCTATCTTCAGGGTCAGGAGTGTCGCTCTGAATGCTACTAGGGAGTTCCTGCATGGTGAGGGATTCATCGAGGTCAACACGCCGAAGATAATCGCCTCAGCAACCGAAGGCGGCTCAGCCCTTTTTCCCCTCCTCTACTATGATAAGGAGGCCTTTCTAGCGCAGAGTCCACAACTATTCAAGGAGCAGCTGGCATGTGTCTTCGAGAAGGTCTTCGAGATAGGATCTATATTCAGGGCTGAACAGTTCAGAACACTCAAACATCTCAGTGAGGCGACCTCTGTCGATGTCGAGCAGGCCTACGTGACATACAGAGACGTTATGGAGCTCCTTGAGAGAATGATCTCGCATGTGATAGAGTCTCTGAACTCCAAGTGTAAAGATGAACTCTCAACTCTTCAAGTGAGGCTTGAGCCGCTGAAGCCGCCGCTCAAGAGGATCACTTACGATGAGGTTCTCAAAGTCGTGGAGAAGGAGGGGGTGAAAGTTGAGTGGGGCGAGGACTTGTCCACACCCGCCCTGAAAGTCTGTTCGAGGCTCTTCCAAGGTTACCACTTCATAATCGACTGGCCGACTTCTTCCAAGGCCTTCTATCTCAAACCCAAGAGTGACAATCCAGAGCTGTGTGAATCATTCGACTTCATGTATGGCAGCGTAGAGCTTGCCTCTGGCGGCTCAAGGATAAGTAACAGGAAAGATTTGAGTAGAAGGATTAGGGAGCAAGGGCTGAACCCGAAGAGTTTTGAGTATCACCTGAGGATGTTCGATTATGGTGTCCCCCCACATGCAGGTTGGGGTCTAGGGTTTGACAGGCTGGTGATGGTCTTTACAGGTGTTGAGAATATTCGCGAGGCAGTCCTCTTCCCTAGGGATCCTCAGAGACTAACTCCATAGGGGTGGTCTACAATTGGTTAGAGAGAAGCAGGTAACAAGAGAACAGGTAAGGCATCTAGCGTGGCTTTCAAGGATCAGAATCTCCAAGGCTGAGGAACGAAAGTATGCAGAAGAGATGAGTGAGATCCTGAGATACTTCAGGAAACTCGATGATATAGACACCACCGGGATTCCGCCAACCTACCATGTAGTCGAAGTCGTGAACGTTATGAGGGATGATGAGCCGCAGCCAAACCCCCCCAACCAACTCCTAGGGATAGTCCCGGCTAGGAAGGGCAGGTTTGTGAAGGCGCCGAGAATCGTCTAGTTGAGCTCCATTGTCAGACCTCCTAGAACTCCCAGCCTCAAGACTGATCAGCAAGATTAGAGCCCAAGAGGTCTCGGCTGAAGAGTATATCAGCAAATGCTATGAAAGGATAGAAAAGGTCGAGAAGAGAATTCATGCCTTCATAACCTTAACAGAGAAGATGGCTCTTGAGAAAGCCCGTGAAGTAGACGCGAAGATTCGGAGTAACAGGAGCGTCGGCTCCCTAGCCGGCATAGCAGTAGCGGTGAAAGACAACATCTGTACACTCGGTGTGAGAACTACCTGCGCCTCAAAGATGCTTGAGAGCTTTACCCCTCCATATGATGCGACTGTTGTTGAGCGGCTCAAGTCACAGGACGCAGTCATCATCGGGAAGACGAATATGGATGAGTTCGCGATGGGCTCCTCGACTGAGCACAGCCGATTCGGGCCGACACGCAACCCATATGACTTGAGTAGGGTGCCAGGCGGCTCCTCCGGAGGGAGCGCAGCTGCCGTAGCATCTCTGGAGGCTACACTCGCCCTAGGATCGGATACTGGTGGGTCGGTCAGGTGCCCAGCAAGCTTCTGTAACCTCGTCGGCCTCAAACCGACCTATGGCCTAGTCAGCAGGTACGGCCTCATAGCCTATGCGAACAGTCTAGAGCAGATCTCACCGATAACAAAATGTGTGGCTGATGCAGCGTTACTCACAGATGTCATAGCGGGACATGATAATCGCGATAGCACCTCGATTGATGCAGGTCGATCAAGCCTCAGCAGGCACCTGGTTGAGAACGTCGCCGGTATGAGGATAGGAGTCCCGCAGGAGTTCTTTGGGAGAGGCACCGATAGAGACGTCTCCAAGGTCGTCTGGAAAGCCATCACAAAGCTTGAGGAGCTGGGAGCCTCCCACACAGAAATTAAGCTTGAATGCTTAGACTACGCACTCGCCTCATACTACATCATAGCCACATCCGAGGCAAGCTCTAACCTTGCACGGTATGACGGGTTAAGATACGGCTTCAGACTCGAGGATGATGGGTATGACTGGAGCACAGCGTTCTCGCGGAACAGGCGATCTGGCTTCGGGGCTGAGGTTAAAAGGAGGATAATGCTTGGGACGTTTGCTCTCTCAGCAGGCTACTATGATGAGTATTACCTGAAGGCGCAGAGGGTCAGGACGCTGATAAGACAGGAGCTGGAAAAAGCCTTTAAGAGTTTCGAGTTGCTGGCAGCACCGACTATGCCGATCCTACCCTTCAGGTTGAAAGAGAAGCTTCGTGACCCTCTCGAGATGTATATGTGCGACGTTGACACTGTTGTCGCTAATCTTGCAGGCATACCTGCTATATCTGTCCCATGCGGCTCGAGCCGAGGCCTACCTGTAGGGATACAGTTCATGGCCCCTGTTTTCAGAGAGGACCTCCTCATAAGGGCTGCCTACACTCTTGAGCAGAACCTCGTCCAGACTAGCTTGAAACTGAAGATCTAGAGGATTAAGAGATGCAAGAAGTGGCTGATTTAAAGGTCAGGATAGGCCTTGAGGTTCACTGCCAACTGACCAGCCTGAAGAGTAAGCTGTTCTGCGGTTGCTCAGCGGACTACAGACAGAGCGAGCCGAACACGCATATCTGTCCTGTCTGTATGGGGTTGCCTGGAACACTGCCTGTAGTCAACAGGAGAGCGGTTGAGGACGCTGTCTTGGCTGCTCTCGCATTGAATATGGAGGTAAGTTCGAGGACGCTCTTCTACAGGAAGAACTATTTCTATCCTGATATGCCGAAGAACTTCCAGATCTCTCAGTACGACAGGGCTGGTGGCATACCCATAGCCAAGAACGGCTACATAAAACTCGACGGAGGGAAGATCGTTCGCATAACGAGACTGCAGCTAGAAGAGGATCCTGGGAAACTGAGCTATGAGGGTACGATAGAGACTTCGAGGGTGGCCCTAGTAGACTATAACAGGGCAGGAGTGGCCCTCATTGAGATAGTGACAGAGCCTGACATGAACTCTCCAAGAGAGGCTAGGGTCTTCCTTCAGAAGTTACGTTCAATACTTGAGCACCTCGGCATCTCGAGTGGAGAGCTCGAAGGATCGATGAGGTGCGACGCAAACATCTCGATCGAGAGTGGAACGAGGGTCGAGATAAAGAATATATCATCTTTCAAGGAGGCTGAGAGGGCTCTCAACTTTGAGATCACACGGCAGAGAAACCTGCTCAGGAAAGGGATGCGTATCGGCCGAGAGACAAGGCACTGGGATGAGACAAGAAGAATAACAATCTCTCTGAGGGTCAAGGAGGAAGAGGAGGACTACAGGTACTTCCCCGAGCCTGACCTTGTTCCGATAGTGATCACCTCTGAACAGATTGAGAACAGAAAGAGCGCTATGCCTGAGCTTCCGGATAGACATAAGGAGAGGCTTATGGCTCAGTACGGGATCCCACTGCAGAACGCGGAGGTTCTCACAGAGAACAAAGCGCTTGCAGAGTTCTTTGAGGAGTGCGCTAGGAAATACAACCGTCCAGATCTGCTGAGCAACTGGCTTGTTGGAGATCTTCTATCATACCTGTACGAGATGGGTCTGGAGCTGAGAGAGACTAAGATCACGCCTGAGAATGTAATATCGATGCTCAAGCTCATCGACTGTGGAACGATAAGCGGGAAGATCGCAAAAGACGTTCTCAAGGAGATGCTGCTGACAGGAAAATCTGCGGAGGAGATAGTCGAAGAGAAGTCAATGAAGAGGATAGCTGATGAGGAATATCTGAAGCAATTGACGGAGAAGATATTCGCTTCAAATCCTGGTGCAGTAAGGGATGCGCTCAGAATGGAGAAGGCGGTACGGTTCTTGGTAGGTCAGCTGATGAAGGAGACATGCGGAAAGGCTGACCCTCAACTCGCTAACATAGTAATAAAGGAAAGGTTGAAAAGGCTTAGGGACGAAGAATCGAGATGAGTCTTTCCGGAGTTCACTGACTACTCTGCTGGAGGGGGGCCACTTGATTCATAACATGATCAGCAGTTCTCGATTCAGCCTCAGCCTAATGTTCCACTTCACAGAATCGATGAGATAGTATGTATTGGCAATCTCGGCCCGGCTTCCGGTTCCTCGTCCGGTATTCCTAGAGGGAGAAGCGCTACTACGCATAGATTGTTAGGCAGACCCAGAGCTTGCTTTACCTTCTCCTCGTCAAAGAGCCTTACCCAGCAGGAGCCGAGACCGAGCTCGACAGCCTCAAGCACAATATGTTCTACAGCGATCGCTACATTAAGCATGCTTGTGGGTACTCTCTCATGCATCTCAGCCGAGGAAGCTCCCTCCGCACGTTTCATGAGCGCCTCCTCAGACTCTCTGTTAAGGTGAATGTCACCTCTGCTGATCAGTTCCTCACTTCGACCTTTCGCTGCTTTCCATGACAGCAGGTCACCACAACATACCATAACTACAGGTGCTTCCCTGAGAAACTTCTGACTGAAGGCTGCCCTGCACAGTCTGGCCTTCAGTCGCTCATCCTTGACTATGACGAATCTCCATGGCTGAATATTCGAGCCGGATGGCGCAAGCCTCGCCGCCTCCATAAGCGTTTCAATAACCCCCTCTGATAGGGGGGTCTTCTTGAATCTTCTGATGCTCCGTCTTTTCCGTATGGCCTCCAGCACATCCAACAGGTTCACCTCGAATATGGCCCTTTGGGAAACTCTTAAGTGTGCGGTTGCTGAGTGGTCTTGTGCTATATAAGCGAGAGTAAACAAGATGTCGTTCGAAGAAATTCCAGAAACTGGAGCTCCTAAATCAGCAGGCAGCTCTGAGCCTGCGGAGTTCGTGAAAGTAGAGAGTCTGACTCCAAACTCGAGACAAGTAAACACTGTCGTGAAGGTTGTCTCGAAGAGTCCGGTGAGAGAAACTATCTCAAGGAGGGACGGTTCAGTTCACAAGGTGACTGACGCCCTAGTAGGTGATGAGACAGGCGCGATATACCTGACCCTCTGGGATGACAATATAGAGAGCGTCAAGGAGGAATCGGTGCTCGACATAAAGAATGCGTACATCTCCTTGTTCAAGGGTTCGATGAGGCTTAACATAGGTAGATATGGAAGCCTCGCACCCTCAACCCAGATAATCTCCACTGTGAATACCTCGAATAACCTTTCAGACAAGCAGTATGAGGATCAGCGGCGCTTCGGATTCAGGCCACGGTATGGTGGAGAAGATAGGCGAGATAGGGGAAGAGGCTACAGAAGATTCGGCTCCAGAAGAAGATTCTAGCCTTTTTCAGATGACGCGACGCAGCGTCATCCCAACTTCTTTATTCTTGTCCATACTCAACCCAGTAAGACTCCCCAGTCGATAGGCTCTCCTTCTTCCATATCGCTGCCTCACGCTTCGCCCGTTCAACCGCCTCGACAAGAGCTGGGAAGACATCCTTTCTCGATCTGCCTGCGACCATGACGACGAAGATCAGGTCTCCAAGGCTAAGCTTTCCCGTAACGTGATGGATAAGGCAGTCAACAATGCCTGGGCGGTTCTTGATGTCTTCAGATATCTTGCGGAAAGTCTCCTCAGCCCTTTCCTTGTACGCCTCCAACTCTAGGGAGGTAACCTTCTCATTCTTGTCTGTGAATCCTTTGACGAAGCCGAGGAATGAGGCGACCCCGCCAACCTCCTTGAATCTCTCATTAGCCCTCATGAAATTGAGGAGGCTCTCGATCGATAGTTCACCCTTTCCATGTATGCCTACACGTGACAAGCAATGGACCTCATGACTTGAGGAGATCAAGAAACTTATGAAGATTGTTGATATCACTGGGATATCCTGAACGATCCGAGATATGGTGAGGGATTAGTAGACTGGAAAGCACTGTCAAAGAGATCGCGGAGAAGAATCTCTTCTCAGAGGACTCGGTCGCGGCTTTGAAACAGGTCTATGGGGACGAGGTTATGGAGGTCGTTCAATCTCTCAAGATCCCGAGTCGAAGGCAATTTCTAAGGGTTAACACTCTAAAGATCACGCCTGAAGGGCTGGTAAACGCTTTTCTGTCTCAAGGCATCGAATTGCACAGGTTCGACCAGATCTGTGAAGCCGTCTTCACTCATGTAGAAGGTCCCTTAGCAGTTCCTGTTGCACAGAAGAGAATAGTGGTCGATAAGTTCACCGCTGAATCAGTCCTTCAAGGGGCGCATGTATACGCTCCAGGAGTTCTGAAATGTTCGAGGCTGAAACGTGGCGACTACGTCACGGTCACGGATGTTCACAGTCAGGTTGTGGGCGCTGGAGTAATGAGAATGTCTGAGACTGAGATTCTTACATTAAGAAGGGGCCTCGCAGTTGAGGTCACCTCCCCCATGTACAGAGCCCTGAGCCTCAGGGAAACCGAGGAGTACGAACAGGGCTTATTCTACCCGCAGTCTCTGCCTGCAATAGTGACATCAAGGATCCTGGCCCCATCACCTGGGGAAACTATTATTGACATGAACTGTTCTCCAGGTGGAAAACTCTCACATATATCCCAGCTGATGCAGAACGCGGGCAGGGTAGTAGGCGTTGATAGGAATATGAAGAAGATCGAAATCGCTAGAAGGAATATCCAGAGGCTCGGATGTACAAATGTAACTCTCATCTCACACGATGCGAGGTACTTGGATGTCGACTATCCCAGCCTGAGAGCTGACAAGTGCCTTGTAGACCCACCATGCAGTGCCCTGGGGCTTTCCCCGAAACTGTATGTAGACCTCTCGGAGAGTTCTATCAAGAATCTTGCTGACTATCAGAAGCAGTTTCTGAATGCAGCCTCGAGAATAACTAAGAGTGGAGGAAGAATAGTCTACAGTGTCTGCACAATTACGGAGCAGGAGTGTGAAGAGGTGGCAAGATTCGGTGTAGAGGAGCTTGGATTAGAGATTGCTGAGCAGAAGCCTTACTTGGGAGTTGTCGGCCTGAAGAGCTTCGGGGCTGAAGCCTCACTTCTGCAGAGGTTTGATCCCCGGAAACATGGAATAGGTTACTTCATTGCACATTTCAGGAAGCGGTGATGCATATGGGTTTGAGATAGTCCATCCTCCATCCGCGAATATCTTAGGTGAATGTTGCTGAGCACCGGCCGGTCAACCTCTGCTATAGAGACCCACGAGCTCTCCCATCGCGAGGATATGTCCCTCCATGGCTTTCTCAACATCTCTCTTTCCAGCATTCTGGCTGAGCTGGAGCTCTGTATCAAGTGCATAGACCTTAAAGAAGTACCTGTGCGTTCCTGATGGAGGACACGGCCCACCGTACGAGTGCCTTTGAAAATCATTAACTCCCTCGATCCCGGGTACACTATCCTCTTGAATCACTCTTACTGGAGGAATATTCCATACAACCCAGTGAACCCAGGTCCCCCTTGGCGCGTCAGGGTCATCAACTATCAGTACAAGGCTCACTGCCTGCCTTGGTAAACCCTCGATACTGAGAGGAGGGTTGACATCGTCGCCGTCGCAAGTATACTTCTTTGGGATGAAGCCATTACTCTTGAAGGCGGAGCTGGTTATCTTGAGCTGGTCCATGGCTCACCGTCTAGATATTAAGTCGAATCATTTCTATAAGCTCATCGTCGACGCTCTGAACTAGATCAGTCACTCCCCTAAGGAGATTCTTCACAAGGTGTAATTTCAGTGTAGCCAGTAGAAAGTTGGGCCTGAACTTCAGCAAGAATACTGCAGCAACCGGAAAAATTGAATTTCTGGCATTTCAAGGCGGAATTCTCAGACTTTGCGTATTTTCTAACTCTAGAATGTTATATTCTCCGACCTTGCAAATTGAACTCCTCTTCTGACCATCATCTCCAGCGCA
>JAGTQV010000007.1 GCA_018397035.1 Candidatus Bathyarchaeota archaeon
GAATGAGCTCCAGTATGCCCCAAAGGTCGCTGTCCTCGAGGCAAAGCTGACAGAGCTCGAGAAGAGACTCACCACGCAATAAGATCCTCATATGATAGGAACGTTTCATCACAAGCAAAACCATCGTTAAGAGCGGAGGGTAGCCACCGAGCCTTCACATGGCGAAAACGTTGTTGAGGACAGCTCAGCTCCCACTGGAATCCTTCGGTCATGAGAATAAGGGGGCAAACTTTGAAGTCGCGACTACTGCTCTGGAAGCGCTCTTGCAGCCTGAGCCTTCAGTGGCTACTGAGTAGGTGTCTGGCTTAAGGACCTATGTAGAATCTGCCCAGTACGCCTCACGCAGGTGATGTATCATTCAGCCTCTCGGATTCCTTTCTAGGTATTCTCTGATCGCGTCTGTTACAAGCTTTGCGTTCTTGACGGTCCTTCCAGATCTCTCTGGGGTTTAGTATTCCATCGGCGTCACCCATCTATCGGCGATTTTGAGGGGGTATCGAGCATAGACCACCTCTCTCTGGATCTCTCTCGCTCTCTCGATCAACGGCTCACACGCTTCCTCCCGTAGCCAGTTGGGTCTCACCCTTCTAATGGCCGCGGCTAGACCGCTGATCGCTCCATGGTCTTTCGCCTCACCCCCTCCAAGCATCAGAATTAGGGCGTTCGCAGCGTTTTCTACGGCCATCGACGCTTGGAATGCAGCTGAATCATACTCTCGTTCTTGAAGACGCTTCTCAACCCTTGCAAGATTCACCTCGGAAACTTCGCCAGCTTCTTGCTAAACTCTTTGGCTTAACATGAAGATGTATACGTGGTTTTGATCCTAAGATCGATGAGCTTTACACTCACCCACATCATTCTAGGTGAAAGAAATGAGCGAGTATAAGGCTCCGCATGATTTTCTCAGGAATTAGATTTAGGGTTTGTAGAAAAAGCCCTAGAAAGAAGCTACGGGCGGAAGCGGACAGGCAGACATCCCAGAAGTCTACTCGGCCAATTCAAGAGAGCTCCTCAAGCAAGTGGCGCGTATCGAGGGCTATGAGGAGCTGTATCGACTGCTCCAGAACGACAGAGACCTCGCATGTTAAGCGACATCAATACTCTCAAGGTTCAGGAAGCGAATCGGTCCTGAAGCTTTCCAGCAGGTCACGGTGCATTGTGTGAAGCATCTTGACCAGATGAAGGTGTTGGACGCCAGAACCATGGCTCATATCAATCATAAGTGCACCAATCTACGGAGTCTTCACCTCGAGATCAGCAGGCCTCATGTACATTGACGGCATCTCCCTAGAAGCGGCGCCAGCAGCACCTTCAGCGAGGAAGTTCTGCATCGCCTGCGGTGCAAGCATACCTTCAGACGCAACCTTCTGCCCTATCTGCGGCAAACTTCAATAGGAATATTCTAACAACTCCCATATTCTTTCCGAGAACATACTCTGGCAGTCCACTGCATAATAGCAATACTATTCCGTCTCCACACATCGACAGATTCATTACGGGAACACAACTTATCTCTTTGCGCAGGCGGCTTAGATCTTAGGAACCGAAGTCGCAGGTCCAAATCCCGCCGGTACCACTAACCTCTGATGGTGCTGGTCAATATACTTACTTTTCTGAGCGCAAACAGTCTGTTTTCAAGCTGCAGAATTTTTGCGCGGTTTTCAACTCATAACCAAGTTTAAGTCATGATTGTCTTTTCCTAAGGAATGTCCCATTCCTCGCCGAGGCTCTTCAGGAGGAAAACTATTTTGGTGCTCCTGCATTTTTCTGAGTCCCGTATCTGCTGTTATCAAGTTTGTTGCTAGGGTCTCTGCGATGACCATATAGCAAGCATCATAGATGGATAGGTCTAGTGCTCTAGCTCTCGCAGCGGCTTCTGACATTATGTCTGTTGATGGAGGGATCAAGTTTAGCTGCAGTTTGAAGAGGTTCTCTATATTATCGGTTAGAATCTCATTGGTTACGTCGGATCTGTAACGCAGAACATTGGCGACCTCGTAAATCAGCAGGTCTGGAGCGTACAGATCAATTCTTCCGTCACTGTATTTCCGCATTATCTTCGATGCCTTATCACTATCCTCCTCTGGAATGAACCATTTCGCTGCTACTGAAGCATCTATGACTGCGCCTTTGGGCGTTCTCTCCAACTTCTAATTACCTCCACACTGGACCATCCTTCTATTGTTTGGAGCTTCAACCTAGCTTTCTCTATGGTCTCTGCGGCATCCCTCAAGCGGGCGATGTCTTTTAGAGGTTTCAACTCTGATTCTTGAACCCAAAGTCTGAAGGCTTGGGATGCTGCCTGGCCTATTTTCATCCCTTTCTTTATCGCCTCAGATTTCAATCTTCTGAAGGCGTTTTCATCAACATCCTTTATCACAACGACGCCGCCCATGGTTCTCAACTTTTGTTCATGTTCTACAGGAGTTTGTATAACTTTTGTAAAGAGTTATCCTTGTTATACCCACATCTTCATGAACCCAGTCTCATGCCTGGAATTTCATGGTTGAAAGAAGAAATCTAACTCTCATCCGATCCACCTCTCGAACGCGCGGGCTTGTCCCGATATTCAGTGGCTTAACACGGCTATGTATAAGTGGCAGATTGAAAGGTAAGCCCTCATCAGCAATCTCACGGAGAATGGAGATCTGTGATATTGAATCGATTCTGTGTGAAGGCTGGACTAGAATTCTTAGAGACCTGAACCTAGATGAACTTTGCACCAATGCTTCGAGGCGACCTAGTGATGTCTATCATCATCGTTGAGGTGAGCGTAGAGGAGGTCTGTCTCAACGATCGGCACAGTTCATCCTCCTTCGAAACTTCCTTACCGCCTCCTTGACAAGCTGTTCCTCACCAACCTTCCTCATCTACCTGAAGGATAGACCGCTCGGGAATGTGCCCTCCAGGTCTGCATTGGGGTCGCTGACCGGCCTGAGCTCACGCCAGTCCTTACAGACCTCCAGCATTAGAAGCTTTCCAGTTTCGATCTTCTCACGAGACTCCTTCAGTATCGTCAATCTGCCCCATTCGTCCAAACATAATATTTCTCCCATTTTTGTGGGTTGCCATATCCGCTCAGCTCTGGCAGTAAGGCTTCGAGGGCCGTCTCAACCACACGAAAGATCCCCTCAGCTGCTGGAAAAAGCCTACTTTCCAATCTTTTCTCTTGCAGACTCAAGATGATCTCTGCCTTCATCTTAAAGCCTGGTCCTTCCGCCAAGATACTAGACTTTTGATGTTCGAGGAGATACGGTTGGTACTCTCGGAACCGATAGCTGGAGTAGTTTGAGAATGTTCTATCCGGAGGTGAAGTGAAAGAGAGACTAGACTATTCAAGCCGGAATATAGGAACTCCTTGCTCAGTTGATAAGAGAGGTCTCCACGAATGCAGAGGCACGGCCTAGCTTCAAGATAATCAGGAAAGACCCAAAAGACGATGTTCTCTTGATGACAGCCTATGAGGGGAAGCCAGACTATATCGCATCTGGAGACCGTCACCTACAGGATTTGAAGAGCTTCAAGGGCATCAAGGCGGCAAGCCGCAGGCAGATGATGAAGATCATAACAAGGAGGCTTAGAGTTCATAATCTACTTATGCAATTCTCTGCGTTGCCTAATCGGAACCTCAGTCAGGATTCTCTATGAGGAAGTTCATTCGAAGATTAGTCTCAGGAAGTCTAATTTGCCCAGATGCTTGTAGTCATTCGAGTAGACCTCGGTGATACCGGATCTTAACATTATCGCAACATTCAGCCCGTCGTTGAAGTCAGTATTATGGGCAACCATGTTGTTCGCCCCCATCAAGATGTCGCTCTCATCGAACCCGATCACCTTGAGGCTCTTGTAGGAGAGTATCTTTTCGAGTGTCGGTTTTATTTCACCCCGCCTGCCCATGGCTTCGAGAACCCAGGCTACCTCGCACAACACAAGCGTCGAGGTTGCAGCAGCCTCATCCGCCTCGACACGCTCGAGGATGCGCCTAGCCGTCTCTCCAAAACGGGGATGAGCAGTGATAGCGTAGATGAAGAGGTTGGTGTCTATGAACCGCATCTCTGCAGTTCCTCAACCAGTTTCTTTCGGATATGCTCTCTGGCTACATGTTTGGGCTCATCAATGGGCTCTTCCAACTTGACGCTGTTGTATAGTGCTTCGGTCGGATTCTTGTACGTTTTCAAAGGGACTAGGACTATCCGGTCTGCAAACTCAGCGAGGATTAATCTGGAGCCTTCCTGCACATCGTACTTCTCTCTGAGATGCTTGGGGATTGTGATTCGACCGTACCTGCCCACTTCAACCAACAAATATTTCACCAACAAATTTCGTAAGAATAGGCAGATATATGATTTTCGTCAAGAAAGCCTCCCTCAGGCAAAGTGGAAAACGACTCGCTTGGACGCCACTTGGCATAAACCCTGAAGAAGAAAGAATAGAAACGACAGACTTGAGCCTTGACCATGCCTACCGACTGCCACCATTCACTAACAAAAAAGAGACATCTGCCGCCACACAAAGTCGACGCGGAGAGGGATGATAAAGGCCCAGCTCCCGCTAGTTCTTCTTAGGTTGAAAAAAGGGAAAGGGTGTGGTAAGACGCTGTATCGTCTTACCTTACTGGTAGTGCTTCGTGTCTTCTCCAGCGTAGTAGGTACAGCGACGCTGCGAGCGCGGATACCATTGCCAGTAGTCCTGCTGCTGGGAACTCGGGTATCGGGATGCCTGACTCCTCAAGGTAGAAGTCTTGGCCTCCTGTTACTCCTCCCCAGGTTGCGACTACTGTTCTGGATGCGCTCTTGTAGCCTGGTCCCTCAGCTGTTACTGTGTATGTGTCAGGCCGCACGTAGGTGTAGTACCAGCCGTCGACTGGTCCCCAAGCCTTGATTGACGCTGTTGCTCCCTGGGCTGTTGTGGTCTGCCATGAGCCTGCGCGGAAGTCACCCATGGAGTTGCGTGTGTAGACCTGTCCTGCGATTCGTCCCATCCTGTCAAGTTCGAAGACAACTGTGGTTATGCCTCCGCATGTCGGTGTAGCCGTGACTGTGGCAAGCTGGATGTAGCCTATCTGGTTCTCCTCGGTCACCCTGATCATGTAGGCTTCACCCCACATCAATCCGTAGCCGAGGTGGTCACCGGTGCCTGCGCAGCCCCAGTTCGCATGGCTGTTGTTAGCAACCATGAAGATTGTCTTCGGTCCTTTGTCGTTGTAGCCTGGGATCTGCCAGAACCAAACCGCTCCAAGCGGGTTGGTTGGCCACATTCCCCAGTTAGGCTTGTTGATCGGTGTGCTGAATGGGCTGAAGCCTTGCAGCTGGAAGACCCATGACTGCACTCCGCCTGGCTGTGCCGGGTTGAGTGCTCCAGGCCATGGGTACTGGCTGTAGGTCGCCCATGTCGCCTGTGGAACAGCCGTTATGTTCGCTGCTACAAGTGTGCCGTTCTCGTTGAAGGCCTCGATTCTGAAATAGTAGCTGTAGAAGTCTGGTGGGAGTGGTGCAGGTATCAGCTCGGTCTTAAAGTCGACGACAACCCTGATCTCTGGGGATGCGTACAGGTAGACTGGTATATCACCGGTTGAGGTGCCCTTCTGCGCCCAGACTTCAGGCGCAACAAGCTGCACGTATCCCGGTGTGCTGACCACTATCCTGTAGATGCCTGTTGGGAGTCCGCTTCCAGCGAATCCTCCGCAGCTTCTGAAGTAGTCGACCAGTCCTCCTGAACCGCCGCCGCCGCAGATTGAGACGCTATCGGTTGTGGGGTCTTGAACTGCCCAGTTTCGAACTCCATAGTCCGGTGCACATATCGAGCCTGCTTCTGATACGAAGTCGAGCCTTATGTTCTCTCCTGGATGCTTCCAGTTGACTGGCTGGCTTGGGTCCTGGCAGTCTCTACTGTATATTGTGACGCAGATCCCTGCGCCCTTGATCAGGTGGAAGCTGAGTGAGCCGTTTGTGCAGTACTGAACTGTTGTCTGCTGGAACTCCTGCTGGATCCATCCGTTCATGAAAGCCTTGATAGTGTATGTTCCCTCAGGCATACCGTGGACTCTGCCTTCAGTGCACCATGCATTCGGCTCCCCAACTAGGAGGAGGCTCTGACCGACCGACTGGTCTCCGTTCTCCCAGACGATGAAGTCGGTTGAGTTCCATGCCTGCTTCACACCGTTAGCATCGTAGGCCTCGATTATCAAAGCTGACCATGAAAAGCCTCCGGCCGTGCCTCCGCCAACATCAACCTCGTCAGACGGTAGTTCCTGTAGGTGGAAGTGGACTGTCGCGTTGATGGTTCCTCCCTTGAAGAGGTCCATCTCCATGTATGCTGTTCCCGGGAACTCGACTGCTGGGAAGTCGACTATGTATTCTTTGGTCTGGACGTATCCGTAGACCCATGTTCTGACTCTGTACTGGCCTGGTATGATTCCAGATGTGAAGTCAGCAAGGAATGTTGGGACGTGGCCGTCCCATCCGGTCTCGATTCCGCTGTAGCATGATGGGTCACCCCAGAATGTTCCGAATGTTCTCCTGTCCTGCGCTAGGTCGAATGTGAAGTCCTGCCATGCAACGACTGTGCCGTTGGCGTCGACCAGTTCCTGCCATGCCCAGCCGTACCTGTTAGCGATCGCGTTCATCTCAGCCTGGGTGTCGTAGGTGTTCATAGCTGCTCCCAGCGCTGCTGGGTCTGGGTTCCACGGTCCAGGCGCATTCGTTGACGTTAGGTCTGCCCATATGTTCTTCGCTTGGACTGTTGTTGCGCCTTCAGTTGCCCAGTACCAGACTCCGTCAGGGCCTACAGGGCCGGCGCCTCTTACCTCAGCGCCGCCTGGGACTACTGGCAGAATCTGCATGCTCGCCGGGTAAGCATCCAGTGTTACGTAGGTTGGCCAGTCAACTGGTCCTGTTGGGCATTTACTGTAGACTTTTGTCTGGAGTTTGGCTGTTGGGTAGATGTAGATGTCTACGCCGTGGATTGATTGTCCACGTTTGACCGTTATCTGTGTTGCTAGGGTTCTCGGAACGAATCCTGCAGCGTATGCGGTTAAGGTGTAGATTCCAGGTGCAAGGCCCTCGATCTCGTAGTAGCCTGCGCTTCCTGTGTCTCTGTCCTTCCAGTCTTCACCTTGGCCTGGTAGTTGTCCTAGGAACCAGCCTGTTGCGCTGACAGGTCTTCCTGTAGGCTGGTTGGTTATCGGGTCTAATGCTGTTCCTTCAGCGACTACCTTGCCTGAGGTGTGTACTCCATCACCATAGTAGGTGCCGTAGTAGTATTGGCTGTGTCCGCCGTACCTTACTGTTCCTGAGATGTATCCTGGGTCAACCTCGCCTTTGACGAGTATGACCGGGTAGTTCTCAGGATAGAAGGTGTCGTACTTCTCAAAGTACCCGTTCAGGTAGCCGATCCACGGGTCGAAGTTGTAGACTTCACCGTACGGTGAGTCTGGTGCCTGCCATAGGTCTGGCCATCCACCTGATGTGCCGTAGACTGAGCTTGTTGCTGCTCCTCCCTCTGTTATCCATGCTTGTATTCCCATGGATGCGAATGGCTGGTATGTTGATGTGTAGAATATCTTGAAGAAGTACTTGCCTGCGTAGCTTGGAGCCTTCATGTTAAGGATCTTGACTCTGTAGCAGCCTGCGAAGTTCCGTTCTATGCCGTTGGTGTTTCTTGGGCTGATCTGGCGGTCAAGCCACGGGTCCATGTTAGGCGGGTACAGGTAGCCTGCACTGCCGCGATAGACAGTGTCAGTAGTGTACTTAGGGTTGAAGTTTGGATTGAGGTTTTGTAGGTTCGCTACTTGGTCCTGTGGGAAATCCATCGGTGCGGCCGTTATCCTAACAAACCACCAGCCAGGCGCGACTGGATGGCGTGGACCGAACTTGCCCGTCATGATCATGTTGTGGTCGTTTGTTATCGTCGTCTCGATGTTTGAGGTGTTACCGAAGCCCTGATTTGTTGTGAGGACGTCACCCCAACCTGCCGCCCATGCCTCCTCTGGAGGAGTGAACTCCGGTGGAATAGCGATATACAGGTATTTGCTAAGCTCATATAGGCTCGGCGGCGGACGAATCAAGCTGTTGGATGTGTCGGTTCCTCGCCATGAGATGTTGATCGGACCACTCTGACCGTCCTCTAAGTCATCTGCCAAGCAGATGTATAGGAAGAAGTCACCTACACTGTCGGTTAAGACTGCTCCGTCAGGCGAGTAGTAGTTGACTTGGTCGCTGGGCGGGATGTAGAGGCTTCCAGGCATCAGGAATGCTATGTGACCTGGGACATGCCCGCCCCATGTCGGCGGGGTATGGAATTGCAGTTCGCCGTTGCCGGCGCCGCTTGTCGGGTTGATTGGGAGGCCTCCTGCGTTGACCTCGCCGATGCTTCCTGGCAGCTGGTCGCCCAGCGTGTAGTGGGCTGACACCTGCTGCACAGTTGCAAGTGTTGCCAGCACGAATAGAGTTACGCATAGCGTCGCTAGTATTCTCTTGTTCATTTTCTATTTCTTCTCCATACTGTTTTAGCCGCTTGAATGCGACTTGAAACCGGTGTACGATCATAAGTAGTATATAAGAGATGTAGTGGGAGCCGATATTTATAAATAAACACGCTTCATGAATTGTCATCCATATAGACTGGTTCAACGGCGATGAGCAGCCCTAGACAGAGAGAATACTACAGGCAGTATATGAGAAGATACTACCAGGAACACAGAGACTACTGGAGAGACTACTACCTCAAGAAGAAGGCATCCAGAGCGCGGAGAAGCAGAGGCTCCTACCGCAGCCGCAGACGCTACCTTGAACGGGTGGAAGCAGCATGGTTCGAGGTGCATGGAGGGGTCAGCCCCCTAAGCCGGCTTCTCAGGAGGCTCAGCCGAACCTCCATCCACCACTTCGAGCCGCATCCAGCAGACTCAAGAAGATGGAGGGTTGGAGAGGAGTCCAGGTCTGCGGAGCAGCTTAGAGGAGTCTTGGCTGACACCCTCAAAGATGAGGGCTTCTCCGAGATTCGGTTCCCAGCCCAATCGTCTGAGACGGATCCAGGGCAGACGCTGCATGGATTACAAGCCTTCGCCCTCAAGGAAGGCAGCAGATGCATAATAGAGTTTATCAATACGCCCGTCAAGTTCTTCACAAAGAAAAGAAGAGAGCACCTGAAGGCGCTCCTGAACTTCTTCGAGGCGAGATACTTCCTCTGCTTCATCAAACCCGACCTCTCCAGGTACACCCTGCTTGAGCTGCCAGCCTCGAATATCAAGCCTGTCGCGCTAGGCCTCAAAGCGATCGCTGCGATGAAGCCTCTGAGAACACTTCCAGGATAGGTTGAATCCCGAATTTCTTGTCGTAGGTAACTTCATTCCATAGTTCAGCACAGTTGGCAGCTCTTTCCCTCAATGTTCTTTCTCGTCTCACTGCCGGGGCAAAGATGTGGGGGGGGTATCGGCTCTCCATAAAAACGGCCAAGATCAATTATTCGAGCATCCTGCATTCAAGCAGGGAATTCATCCCACCCGTGAACGGTGTGGGGTTTCTTGCTCGGTTCCTCTCTAGAACAAAAGAGTCTTCTTCGCCTCAACCGCATCCTCCGCAACTGCGCTCAAGATACTTAGGCCTACCTCACTATGGTAGTGGCCCAAGGCCGCCAACATTCATTCTTATGACACAACAACCATAAAGGGGTCTGGAGCGGAATCTTGAATAGAAATTTCTCTCAAAAAAAGCTGACTAGACTCCATGAGGGAACAGTGTGGCAAAGTTATGCAAGTCGGTGTCTTCATCTCATATGGCAGTCTCTGTGGAAGAGAGATTTGACGGAGAGGGAAGACTGATCCTGCAGTCAAAACTCAGAGAGCACCATGGTCTGGGAAGAGGCGGCGGCAAAGTGTCAGCTAGGTAGATGGCTCCAGAGTAGTCCTTGAACCGGTCTCAGAGGATATTGAGAGGAAAGTCCAGCAGTGGCGGGATATAGTCATCACGCTCCATGCAGAACCATTCACAGGAATGGCTGAGCAAAGCTGGAAATGGATGAGCCTTAATTATGCAGAAGAAAGTTTGGACTATGTTAAAGGTAGTGGACGTATGCATCCCCGCCTGCTTTGAAAACCGATCGAGGGATCCGCTGCAAACTTCCTGACCGAAATCCTAGCGCAGAGGAACCGAGCAGCAATACCTGCCAACTCAATCATAGGCAGCTATCACATAGCCAAAAGACCGGCTGAGAACCTGAACAAAGGGAGGGTTCAGACGATGCTCCAGGAAATTCAGAAGAAGTTTAAACGAGCCGATTCCTCAACTATGAATGCTTACCCTTCCTGGATCAGCCGGCAGGAACTTAATAAAGCGATATATAGTTGAGAGAAAGAGATATAGGTATACTTGTATTTTATGATACTGGTGGAAGAAATGGTTACAACCGTTAAACTAGACGAGGATAGAAAGCGAGCCCTAGACCAGTTCCTCGCCTCCCTAGTCCTTGAGGACGGCGTTAAGGTAACCCTTCAGGAGGCGCTTGGGCTTATGGTCGACTATTCGCTCGAGAACCGCGTCGAACTTGCTAAACGAATCAGGAGGCTGCCCCCGCTTGAGGATGACCCGGCTTGGACGATGCTGGATGAGCCTGATGACTGGGGTGTTGAGGACGCCTCAGAGAGGATAGATGAATGCCTGTATGGCGAGCGGCATGGCAGTGTTTGTTGACACAAGCATATTCGTAGCTGTGAGGAATAAGAGGGATAGAAACCATCAGAAAGCAAGGGAGCTGATGAAACACGCTCTGACGGCGGAATTCGGTGTTATTCATACGTCAGACTACGTTGTAGATGAGGCTGTCACCACAGCCCTGGCCCGAACGCGCAACCATCAGATAGCAGTCAACACGGGCAGATATATCCTGGATTCAGAGAGGATAGAGAAGCATGCAATATCGCGAGAAGACTTCAATCTTGCATGGAGCAAGTTCAAGACCGTCAAGGACAGGTTCCTAAGCTTCACAGACTGCACATCCCTAGCGCTCATGGAGAGACGCGGCATAGAACGAATTATGAGCTTCGACTCCAACTTTGACGGACTAGCCGAACGAATCTACTAGTCTTGATCAGCCTTCGTCCCACCTTACGGATGAGAGTATCGACATATGCAGGAATAAAGGAGATCCGCATCCTCGCAATGGAGCAAAACGATAGAGACTGATTTGAGCCCGGAATAGTGTTCTGCCTTGTCTCTCCAGGAACTCCTCAGCTGACTCTAGAACGGAGAACCCTCAAAGCACGTCGACTTGCCACACCAACAGGTCGAATCATAAGTTGAAATGCCTTGAATCGATGCCGAGTTGCGCTCACAAAATGGATGCGGCTTAACATAATACCGGCTATCAGCGACATGAAGAGGCTAAAGAGAATGGTGGGTCATTGTGCCTTTAAACTCCCATTTCATTCCATCCCATTTTAGAAGTTTAGGGTGTGCCACCAGATGGATGGCTGTTCCTTCGTAGAGGCCCACCATATTTAGGGCTCCAACACCGCCTCTGCGGGCTCCGAGTTCGCATATTAAGCATTTGAGTAGTCCCCCTCCCAGTCTTTCTGAGCCACATCTTATGCATCTGCTTGAGGTCTTGTATTCGTTAACTCTTCCACTCTCATGCCATATTATTGCGCTGCACTCTTTGTTGGTTGAATTATGTGGTTGAAGCTCCAGAAGTTACGGACCATTGAGTTACTCTCTTATCGTTATCCTCTCTGATTTCTGTCAGGTCTCCAACGATGATCTTAGGCTCCTAGTTCATAGAGGTCTCATACCATGACTCTCATCATGGTGTTGATCGCTTGGCTGAATCTTCGTTGCCTTATCCTGTACAGTCTGCCGAGTCGCTTCGAAATTTCCTGGCGGCTGATTGTTTCAAGAATGCTTCGGCAGTCTGCTAGAAGGCTCCAACCATATGCTGTTGGCTGCCTCCCATCCCTCAAGCCAGATCATGAAGAGGCTCATTACGCCAGGGTCTACGCAGCATGTCTTGATGCCTTTCGTCTTGAACAATGGCTTAACCGTTACAGCCTGAAAGACACGCCACTTCTCATTTACACCATCGTAGATGACCTAGGCCTTTCCCTATTTACCATTCAACCTTGGCCTGCCCTCAATGGGGGTCTCCAACTTTTTCGGCAGCCTCATCACTCCATTCTCTACGCTTCAGCAGTCGTTCCTCAGAACCATCATCAACCTGTACTTTCCATTTCTTCCAGAATTTCCTGGCATACACACCTTTATGATGTTTGGTGGTAGCTTACCCTCTCGTTCCAGCTGCTTTGGCACAAAGAAGCCCTCCAAGACTCATCGCTCTCCCTAAGTATTTGCTGCGCCGTATATGAGTCGATTAGTATTCTATATTTGCGGCATAGGTCATTACATTCCCAGTCTATGGGTTGCCAATTCATGTACGCCTATCTTCTGCGGTTGGCTACCTCATTCCAAAGTTTGGCACAATCAGTAGCTCGTTCCCTCAGTATCCTCTCTTATCCAACAGCAGAGCAAAAATGAAAGTCGATTCTCTGCATGAAACTGCTAGCAATACTATTGAAATGCCAGACGTCAAACCTCAAACGTTCCTATCTGGACCACGATTCATCTCCCTGTTGAAGCGGGGAGCTCTCTTGCCAGGACTTGTAACTTTACGATTTCGAGTCATACGGTCTGCTCCTATACTCACTTGCTCGGGAGACCTCGCAGATGTGGTGCCGGGACTTAGGCTTTCATGGAGATAGTCTCATCCGCGGTCAGAAGTATCGCTCCAGCCTTTCCCGTGGCTTTCACTAGACGCTGTCATAGTATGTGGTGTTCTTCCTCACACCCCAGACAAGAGCTTCTGCACACTCCCACTCATCCAGTTCAACGGAGTTCATACTGAGTTTAAGAAAGTGCGAGAACTTCTCTTGAGCCTCGTCAACTGCCATCAGTTTCTGTCTTACGGTTTTCCAGTCACTCTTGCTCTGTCGGGGAGATCCTCTATCAGCAGGAATCTGGCTGCTACAGAAGCATCTATGACGTGGAATTTCAACGTGTCTGCCTCATCTCCCTTATCGTCTTGTCTGTGAATCCTTTCGGCACTGTGAGTTTGTGAACCTAGAGACTCTTCAGAAGGTTGGCGGCAGCCTTCTTTCTCTATTCTACCTCGATCCTTTGCGTGATCGCGCGTCGGATATATTCGGACCAGTTGATGGTGAACGAGGCCATCCATTCTCTGAGTCCATCACTAACTTTCGCCGTTACCGTGCGCATAGTCAACTACCATGACGCGTTGCCAGAACTTACCATGATAAGCCTTACCTTGAGGCTTACTTCAAGAGATGTACCAAGGTCCAGATGGAGGCCGCCTATACACCTTGGTCGAATCCCACAACCAGAATTCGGCTACAATACCGGTCTCTTAACTGCCTTGCAGAGCCCCCAGGTCGTTGAGCAGTCAACATGCGTCAACATCATTTACTCTTCAGCTCATATGGAATACATCTTTGCTGATGTTCTCCGTGCAATTTCATGTTTGTGTAGTGGATGAGAATATGGATCGGGGGAAGCTTGCCCTGCATTACTCCAGTTGGTCTACCAGTCACGCAGCGGCTACCTGGCCCATGAGCCGCTCTATGCTGTTGCTGGGGCATGGCATTCCCATTCCTGTGGCGGCTAGTTAAGCGGTTGAGACTAGCTTGCCGCTGCCGGTATGAGCTTGGATTCTCCACACCTGATATTCCACGGTTTCCCATTAGACCTCCATGGCTTCGCTGAGGCTCCTGGAAGATATTCGTACCGTAACGAATCTCAGGCCAGGTTTGTCTGTTATCATTATCGGTTATATTCCAAAGATTCTATGCTGATGGCGGCAAGTTTCCAGATGCCTCTATGGGGAAGAGTTCAATATTGAATAGAGCTATTTCCTAATTTTTGTGGGAAGAAGTGAGAATCAAGATCAAACTAGGCGAGAAAGGCCAGCTAGTAGTCCCAAAGGTGGTGAGGGAACATATAGGCCTACACGAGAAGGGCTATGCCATAATCGAGGTTAAAGAGAATCATCTGGAGATAAGACCGCTCACGAAAGAAGACATAGTGAAGGAGTGGAGGGAGATAGCCAAGAAACATGGCGGCGACCTGTCCAGAATGAAGTTCGTCTACGGTGACAGACTGTATGAAGAGGTATTCTGATGATCTATCTCGACGCTAACTTCTTCGTCTATGCGCTACTGGATACTACGACCAAAGGCCAGACCGCGTCCAGCATACAGGAGAGCATCGTTAAAGGCAAAGTCGAGGCTGCGACTTCAGCTCTGGCCCTAGGCGAGCTGATGCGGGTTCTTGTGAAGAACAGGCGACAGGAACTAGTGAGAAGGGCCATCGAGGATATCTATGCAACTCCGAACCTGAGGGTGAGTGAAGTAGGGTCAGGCATACCGATCATAGCTCTGGATTTCCTGTATGAATACGGACTTAAGCCAAGAGATGCTTTCCATGCTGCAATAATGAGGAGTCTCGGTTTGAGGGAGATCGTCAGCGACGACCCTGACTTCGACAAGATAAAATGGATAAGAAGGATCAGCCTTAGGTGAGAATCAGCCTCCTCTCGAAGGGTTCAACAGACTCATGACTGTACTGACATGTTCAGCCCCAAGCTCCAGCACACAGATACTGAAGTGCAGTCAACATCTGAGAAAGAAGAAAAAATTTTTCTTGAATGCAGACTATTCCATGCATGTCCTTACGACTCGAGATGCTGAAGGCTTATCCAGGCCCGGCTCACCAGGGATTGTTCCGGGATCACTGCATCCTAGGCGGCTCAGCATCAGAACCCTCTATGCTCAGTTCGAGTAGGGCGATCTAGCAGCTTTTGAATGCTTCAGCAAGCAAGGAACGTCTAGTCAGATGTGGGAAGAGCCATCTGAAGATACTTAGATGCCGCGGCAACTGGACGAAGCCTATTCTTATCTGTGAGAAACCGGCCAGTTCCAGGAGGTTTCTCATCCCGCTCCTTGTCCAGCCCTAGATATGAGTCTCAGACTGGTCTACATATCTGTCCAGTAGGTAGCGTATGAGCCTCCTGTAGTATGTCATGTTAGGGACTGTAATTCTGACAGCCCCCCTGCGTAGGGACCCTGAAGATCTCTCTGAGGGCTCTGAACGGGGACTGGGAATGTTCAAAATACTCAAAGCTCACCATGTTCACAGCGATGCCTGAACGAAAAGGTAGATACTCCGCATAAGCAACGATGTCACATGAAGAGCCCGGATCTATGTCTACTCCTACCTCGGCTTCCTTATGACTACCGCAGCCAACATCTATCGAAACAGGATCCAGCGACCTTCACCATCCGATATCGGCTCAACCCTACTCACTGGAGTTGTTGAAAAGGATCCTGATTAAATCATTTCCGTCGATCGGTCCTAGGTGAAAAGACAGACCAGAGATAAGCGGCGAACTACGGCAGCACGGATCTTTTCGTCTTCAGAGGATGCTGCAATTTCAACCACTATCCAAGTGATCAGAGTTCAGGCTTGAATAGTCGGGGGCAGGTGACGTCCTGTGAATTCCGCGGACTCCTCTGCACTCAGTTAGACTAGACCTTCAAGAACTATCTTGGCAGGCGTGAGGCAAGCCCCTTCTCAGCCAGAGTCTTCATCTCATGCAGCCACTTGAATTCTGCGTCATCGCTAATCACGATCGACCGTTCAAGATGTGCATTTGCAGCTATGAACACGTCGGCTATCGGGATGACGTATCCTCCCTTAAGCTCACGCAAGCGAAGGTATCCTAGTCAGTGGAGCGATAGCTAAACCGTTTATTCTAAGGTCATGAAGGGACCATGGTCACCAGCCATTACCTCCCATCTACATATGTTGCTTGGATCACGTCTTGCTCAGACATTCTGTCTGAGTCGACAGGGATCAGGTGGACAGGGACTCGTCTAGTCAGATTGAGGTCAGAAATCCTACATGTGAACCTTTAGCTTAGGGGCATGCATCGAATACTGTTCCGAAGCAGCCGGATTTGTCGTGTGTATGCTTCATAGAAAGGACAAAACCTCGCCCTCACAAGAAGGGGAGGAATCGGCGACTCACATTAACGTATGCTGGAACATCTCCTTCAACTCATGGGAGGAGTTTCAGCCAGCACAGGAGTGGTTCACCTCTGGTGAGACTCTAACCCCATCAGAATTCTGAAGAGTGAGGGCAAGGCACGTCGAGAAAGCAAGCCATGATAATACTGTATTCTTCAGCATCAGCAATTCTGCTTGAATCGACTAGGATAAAACCTCGCAGGAGATGGAGACGGACTATTGCAGATCAAGCATCGATAAGGGGATGGTGGTGGTTAGGGGGATAACTGCTCGAGCAGATCCTCCACGGTCAGCACGTCCTTTGAGACGCCGTAGCTTGAGAGCCTCTCGGCGATCCTCTTGGCAGTTGGGACTATCAAACGTGCCCTCTTAACGACTTCATCATCATCCAGAACTTCTCTTGGAGTCCCATCCTTTAGTATCCTGCCCATGTACATCACAAGCAGCCGGTCAACAACCGTGGATACGATGGATAATGCATGTGTGATCAGCAGAATCGTATAGCCGATGCTGTTAAGATTTCTGAGCAATGCCATTATTCTGGAATTTGTTCTATAGTCTTGGCCTGTGGTTGGTTCATCGATGATCAACATCTTAGGTTTGAGTGAGAGGATCGAGGCTAATGCAAGCCTCCTCCTCTCGCCCTTGCTCAAGAATAATGGATGCTCGTCTTCCAGCCCATTCAGCTCCATCGCCGAGATTGATTCGCTCGTCCTCTCCCTCACCTCAGCCTCGGGCAAGTCTAGTATTCTTGGGGCGAAGGCGACTTCCTCCCTCACTGTTTGATTGAAGAGCTGATGGTCCGGATTCTGGAAGACATAAGATACGAGCTTGGCTAGATCTCTTCTGTGGAATCTGTTGATCGGCCTTCCTTCGATCTTCACCTGGCCAGCTGTGGGGTTGAGTAAGCCGCACAGGATCTTTGCCAGAGTCGACTTCCCGGAACCGTTCGGTCCGACGAGGGCTATGAAGTCCCCCTCATAGATCTTGAGGTCCACACCTCTGAGCGCCTCGGCCCCACCAGGATAACTGAAGTGCACTCCATCAAGTGAGGCGAGCTCCTTCATTCCACGCCTGGGTTCTCTTGGCCGTTCCTCCGTGATCTTTCGGACCTTCAAGTAGCCCTGTGCGATGGCCTCAGTCAAATTTCTCTCTGCTTCCCCTTCTGTGAGTGAAGGCTTGAGACCCAACGCACAGGTGATTCGGCATGGGTGTGGTGGAGATATGCCAAGTTGTTGAATTGAAGATATGTCACTGAAGACATTCTGAGGAGTCCCCTCGAAGGCCACTCTTCCGTTACTGAAGGCAATTATTCTGTCAGCCGTCTCTGAAAGGAATTCAGTTTCATGCTCGACAATTATTACTGTCGCGCCTAGCTCCTCTCTGAGGCTTCTTATCGATTCGAATACCTCGAGTTTTCCTACTGGATCTATGTCTGAAGTAGGCTCGTCCAAGACCAGTATCTTCGGGTGAGTTGCAATCGCCGATGCTATCGCAACACGCTGCTTCTCTCCACCACTCAGCTGGAGAGGATTCCTCTGGAGAAAATCGGCGGATAAGCCGACAGCGCTCAGAGCCCATTCTATCCTCTCAGAGATCTCCTCTCTGGAGTTCATGCTGTTTTCAAGAGCGAGAAGGATCTCGTCCTCCACCGTGCTCATGACATATTGGGTCTCAGGATCCTCGAAGACTAGGCTTAGCCTTCTCGATATCTCGGTCAGATCATCACGTAAAGTATCGAGACCGTCGACTGTGACCTTGCCTCTGTAAGCTCCCTGCAGCCTCTGGGGGATGACTCCAACCAGGCTTAGGCAGAATGTGGTTTTTCCAGCTCCGCTCGGGCCTATTATCCCCACGACCTCACCTATGGAGACTGAGAGATCTAAGCCCCTGAGCACCCAATCTTTTCTTCCCTCGTACCTCCACCAGAGGTCTTCAACCTTCAGGATCTCTGACATCTAGGATTTCCTTCAGAAGGTCTTTTCCAGATATACTCCGAGTATCGCGGCAGCGCAGAGAAGGGTCACTAGATAGTCTACCGTCTTGAATCTCATCTGGCGATAAATTATTGGAGGCTTACTCGTTGGGCTTAAGCCTCTGCTCTCTAGTGCAAGCGAGATGTCATAGCTTCTTCGCAGCATCAAAGAGAAGATAGGTATCAGTGAGTAGAAGTATAGACGTAGCCTCTTCAGAAGTGGGGCCTTTGCGAAGTCGACACCTCTAACCGTCATGGCATCTCTAACAGTGAAGAAGTCATCAGCGAATAGTGATATTCCTCTGAAGAAGAGTGCAGCCACAACAGTTGCACCGTATGGGAGGCCGACACTCCTCATCCCCCAGATGACCTCTCTATCGTCTATTGTTCCAAGCAGAAAGATTGCGGAGAAGACCATGATTACTATTCTGGAACAGTAGACGAAGAGGTAGGTCAGAGTCCTATCAGAGATCAGTATCCTCCACATGAATGGGCCCCTAGAAGTCTCGATCCTCATCAATACATATTCGAGGTACGTTCTCTCTCCTGGGATCTGAGTCAGGAAGATGAATGAGAAGCCTATGAAGACCGTCACAGTCACTATGACAACCAGGAACTTTGATAGTGACCGGACTGGGATCCCGCCAAGCAGTATCAGGATAATGCTTAGGAGAAGGAGGGAGACCGCCAGGTAGATGTCGCCAGGACCTGTTATGAAAACTATTGCAAGACCTATCGAAAAGGCGATGACGAACCTAGTTACCACGTGGAGTCTATGTAGGACGGTTCGGCGCGCTGAGATTCCCATCAGATTCTGCAGAACAGTTGACGGCATCCTGATTCATCAAGGATTTTCCAAGATCTGAAATTGAAAAAAGAGAGGATTACCTGGACTCAGGTCCACCATCGCTTAACATAGATCGGTGAGCGTTTAATCATCGGCGTCAGCGCAGTCAGCAACGCGGTTCCAATGATCGCTAGGACGATGATGTCGCCGATCGCCCATCCTGTGAAGACGACAGGGAATAGCTCTGCTGGAAGAGGTGATAGCCCTGGGATAAGAGTCAGGGACCAGGCACCCCATGCACCGCTGACAACAGAGGCTAATATGACTCCTGAAAGGATGTAGGTCCCCCAGGTTCTCTTCTCACCTACGAAGGCACCGACGAGTATCCCAATAACGGAGAGCGCCAAGCCAAAGTAGAGTGCATACCTGTACACTGAGACGAAAGGTTCACCATAGGCTGCGCCGAGGTAGACTTGAACGATCAACCCGACTATCAGCAGGGCCAAACCTACGGCTACCAAGGGCTTGAAGACTTTAGCAGCGGTCGGCCTCTTGATTGTGAAGTCAGGATCAACCTTCAGCATCCTGAAGAACAGCAGCGGCATCAGACCCTCCAGAAAGTCTGCTACAGACCAGACGCCTGACAGGAGGGGCGAGTATCCACTCGGCCAGAGTCCAAGGAAGAAGCAGCTGACATAGCCTGCGAGGCAGCCCCACATGCCCATCCAAATGGCCAGGGGCACGTATACTGCGGCTGAGACGTAGAGTGCTGATACTCCCGGAGCACCCAGCACTGGAAATATCAACGAGGAGACAACTCCCAAGACGTAAGAGATGGCAGTTGCAAGGGCAAACGAGACCAGATGCATCCAGGTAATCGGTTTGGACGGCACACCCTCTGAGGTTGCGGGACTTTTCATTTCGCTAGCCCCGAAGGATACTTCACGTCCATCCCCAACTTAAGACTTTGCTTAGTCTGTGAAGATATGAAGAGAACCTGTTCGCGAGCAGGTCTGAACCAGTATCTATTCACGCCTGAGAGATGGTAGCCCGGGGGAGATTCGAACTCCCGTCGGCGGGTGTCTTCGGCAAGTGGGCTAGCTCTTGACTATCAGGTTGAGAAGAGCTGCCTTTTCTCAACAAGCCCAAATGCTTCAATTATATTCCACAAGGCTCACATGAACTCTCCGAGTGAAACCGATCCACTTCTTGAACCTGGATGTTTGGCGCTGCCTATTTCCGCGAGCCTGCCCCCAAAGCCCGCCATCCTTGTCCCCTAGACGACCGGGCTATCAATCGTCCAGATTCCACCTGGTGCTATGTAACCTTTTGGGGGCTGAAGGGTGAGGTTTCACTACAGGACTTAGGAGATCCAGATCCTTTCTTCTCTTGTAGCGGCCGCTAGGCTGGCCATATTGCTGCGGCAATCCGTGCTCAGCGATGTTTTGATGGGGGGGCAGGCAGCCACGGCCTTCGCGGGGCAGGATGCTTGAAGATGGGGGTGTGAGCAGCCTCCTTAATCGTGCCTCCTCATTCAGGAAGACAGCTGCACCGATCCTGTTCTGCCGGTGTCCTCGATCACGATCGCATTCTATAGGCAACATCACACCCTTCAAGACTGGTTTGGGGTAGGTGGCTTAGATGATCAGACTCCTGAATGAAGGACTAACCAAAAATGAGGCTGCTCAAGAGGCGGTCTTGAGCCGAAGCAAGGCATGCTATGTCTGGACGGAGGAGCCTCCGTCATCCATTGTAGCGGGCTGCCGAGCCGTCTCAGCGACGGCCGATATTCCATGTTGGTGAAGAGGCTTTTCGGCTTTGCGGCGGAGCGATCAGGCTTTGTTAAGGCCCAAGGTTGAACGGCCTCCCTTCCTTAACGATCTTCTCCGGAGCCTTCTCGACCCATCTCTTCAGGAACTTCAGGTCTTCCTCCTTCGATCTCAGGTTGTCAGGCAGCATGTGGGGTATCTCATCTATTATCGGGTAGAACCTGTTACACTCCGGGCATACTATTATCCCCTCTACGACCTCTTCTCTCTCTTCGAAGACGTAGAGTTCTAGGGGATGCTGCTTGTCTATGGGACAGGCAAGTATCTCCATGAGTCTTCTCTTCATGCCCCTCACCACTTCACCCTCTTCATCTCTGTTACCGGCTGCTTCTCTTGTAAACCTTCTTCTACGGGAATATTCCTCTCAGCCGCGTTACATCAACTATCTTCTCGACAGCCTCCATGTAGGAGGCGCGGCGTAGATCGGTGCTGTGGTCTTCAGACTTATCCCAGACTCTGGAGAATGATCCTGTGATCACCTCCTTCAGTCTCTGGTTGACCTGCTCCTCAGTCCATAGGTATGCTTGAACATCTTGGACCCATTCGAAGTAGGATACTATGACCCCTCCTGAGTTCGCGACTATGTCTGGGACGACTACCTTCCCTCTCCGGGCGAGGATCTCGTCAGCCCCACTGGTCACGGGGCCGTTTGCGCCTTCGACGATGACGTCTGCACCGACATCTGCGGCGTTATTCACTGTTATCTGATTCTCAAGGGCTGCTGGGACCAAGACGTCGACCTTGGACCTGATAAGCCTCTCGTTCGCTCTCTGATAATCAGAGATGAACTCTCCCCCGTCAAATCCGGCTATCCTCCTCTCCCGCTTGACATGTTCAAGTAGGGCCGGTATGTCTAGGCCGCTGTTGTTGAAGATGCCGCCGCTGAGGTCTGTGACGCCTGTAACCTTGATCCCTTCCTCATGAAAGAACCTCGCCGTGTTAGATCCCACATTCCCGAAGCCTTGAATCGCCGCGGTTGCGCCTTCAAGCGGCATATCCAGGCGCTTCAAGGTCTCGGCTGTGATGAAGGCGACGCCTCTTCCGGTCGCGTAGCTTCTCCCCCTAGACCCGCCCAGCTGGAAAGGCTTACCCGTCACAACCCCGGGGACAGTGTATCCTGCAAGCATGCTGTACGTGTCCATCATCCAGGCCATCGTCTGCTCGTTCGTGTTCACGTCTGGCGCCGGGATATCCTTGTCAGGCCCGAGCAACGGGAGGATCATGTAAGTATATCTTCTAGTCAGACGTTCAAGCTCGTTCATAGACATCCTTGAAGGGTCGCATGTGACTCCGCCTTTCGCTCCTCCGAAGGGGACTCCTGAGACAGCGCATTTCAGGGTCATGATGGCGGCGAGGGCTGTGATCTCTTCAAGGTTGACGGCTGGATGGTACCGGACCCCGCCTTTACTCGGTCCCCTAGCATAGTTGTAGAGGACCCTGTATCCGGTGAAGATCTCTATTGAGCCGTCATCCATCCTTATCGGGAAGGTTACTGTCAATGAGGTCCTTGGGCTTCTAAGGGTCTTGTACATGTCACGGTCGATCCTGAGTCTCTCAGCCGCCTCATCCATCCTCGATAAGACATCGCCGAGTAATGTCGAGCCGTCAGACATGCCTCTGCCACGCACCCAGATAGCCGGCTGAATGATATTTGACAGTTACCCTACGCTGCGAGGCATCTCCTCCTCTCCTAGTTCAGCCTCACCTGGTCCAGACCCCCCTCCCAACCCCCCTGTATATGAGTCCAACCTTCTCGACAGTCTTAGGGTCCAGGACGGATGCAGCGTCGACGACTACGCATCCCTTTGATGTGAGGGCAGCCAAGTTCTCGGGGTTGATGCTCTTAAACTCGTCATGACCAACCGTCAGTATTACACACTCAGCCTCAGAGACCGCGGCCTCGAAGGTCGCCTCAGAGTCGAACCCCATGGTTCTGACCTCACCGTAGGTGAACTTGGGATCGTAGACTACGACTCTGCTCCCCCTCCTCTTGAGCGCATCGATCAACTCGATAGCCGGCGAGTACCTGGCCTCCTTCACGTTCGCGCGGTACGAGATTCCCAGCACCGTCACTCTGGCTCTGGGAAGGGATCTCCCGGCTTGACGTAGGCCTGAGGATGCAAGCCTCATGACATGCCTCGGCATCTCATCATTTATTCTCCTAGCCGCCTTGATCAGTCTCAGCTTGAAGCCTAGGGTTTGAGCGTCTGTCTGGAGCATGTAAGGGTAGAGTGGGAGACAGTGGCCGCCTACACCTATACTCGGGAAGTGTAGGTGAGAGTAGGGCTGAGTATTAGCCGCCTCCATAGCCTCGAAATAGTCTATCCCAGCCCTCTCACAGTAAAGGCCCAGCTCATTCGCCAAGGCTATGTTCAGGTCCCTGTATACCGCCTCGAAGAGTTTGGTGGCCTCAGCAGTCTTGATGTTGCTGGTCTCGATCAACCCTGCCTTCACGATGGTGCTGAGTACGGCTGAGGCTGCTTTCAGGCTGGCTTGGTCAAGACCCCCAACGACCTTCCTGTATTCCTGAAGGTCTCTCAATGCTCTGCCGCCCATAGCTCTTATCGGACTGTAGGCTAGGCCGAAGTCCTCCCCTGCAAGGAGGCCTGAACTCTTCTCGAGGGCAGGCTTGACCAGTCTCTCTGTAACGTTTGGGGCGACGGTGCTCATGAGAATGACGAGGGCACCAGGCAGGAGCCCTCTCCCAATCTCTCTGCATGATGAGTCGAGGATACTGTAGTCAGCCTGCTTCTCAGCGTCGACTGAGGTTGGAACAGTGACTACGACTACGTCGCTGACCGAGACCGCCCTCTCCACATCGTCCAGAGCTCTGAGCTTGCCTGAATTCACATGCTTGGCCACCAGCTGCGGGAGCCTCGGCTCATCTATAGTCGCCTCAGCCCTGTTGATCTTCTCCACAAGCCTCCGGTTCTTGTCTACGCCCAGAACCTTGGCTCCTGCATCTGCGAAGAGGCAGGCGAGAGGCAGACCCATCCAGCCTAGTCCGACGACTGTCACGGTGAGTCTTCCACTCGAAATCATCTCCCGGATCTCCTCAGGTTTCAGCTTCATTATCGCCGTCAAATATCACCGCCAGAGACCGCAGCCAATATGCATCTGCCAGTATTAATCTACACTGAACAAAAAAGATGTTGTGACCGAACTGTACGAGGTCGTTGAAGGATAGAAACAGAGATATCTCCGGCTCCAGATGTTGATCATCTGCTGAGGAAGAATCTTCAGGAGAGTCAGATTTGAGGATACTCATCGACATGTTGACTCCTAAGCAAGTACTCTTTCTAGGGGAGCTCTCCAACAGGCTTGAGAAGGCCGGGCACAGAGTAGTGAAGGTTACACGCAGCTTCGCAGAGACTGTGAAGTTGCTACGTATGAGGAAGATTAAGGCTGAGGTTATCGGCACTCACCGAACCACCCTTGACGGCAAACTTAGAGAGAGCCTCATACGGACCGCGAGAATCGCGAGGCTCATGAGAGATAAGAGGATAGAGCTGGTCGTCGCCTACCCTTCAGTCGAGGCTTCCAGATCAGCCTTCGGCCTCAGGATACCTTACTACTGCGTAAGCGACTCACCGCACGCAGAGGAGGTCTCCAGACTCTCTATCCCCCTGGCGTCTAAGCTCTTCTCCCCAGCAGTTATCCCTCTGGAGGACTGGAACCGTTACTGTCTACCTCCATCAAAGATAATCCAGTATGATGCGCTCGACCCATACGTCTGGGTGAGGGATGCAAGACCTGACCCTGAGATGCTGAAGAGACACGGACTTAAGCCCGCCTCCAGAATAGTCACTTTGAGGATCGAGGAGTCCTTCGCAGCCTACCTCATGAATATGCCTGGGGACTGGAGGACACTCGGCCCCAGGATAGCTGAGGAGCTTCTGAGTAGAGGATGCCCAGCCGAGATAGTTGTTCTACCCAGATACAGGGAGCATCACGCAGCCTTCAGGAGGCTTAGAGGCAGGATCATTCTGCCGAAGGCCTTCATCTACGGGCCCTCACTCCTCGCATCCACCTCAGTCTTCATTGGAGGCGGCGGAACCATGACGGCTGAGGCAGCGATGATGGGCATACCTGCGATATCATACTTCCCCGCCGGACCGACACGGGTCGAAGCATTCCTCCAGCAGAGCCACCTTCTGGCACGCATCCAGGATCCTGAGTCAATAGCCGAGCAGGCGATAGACTGGCTTGAGGATGATGCTCACCGCAACGAGTGCAGGGCGCGAGCCCAGAGGCTCATGGAAGGGATGGAGGACCCCATCGAGAAGATCGTGGATAATATAGGTTCAGGAGCCTGATCTCGGGTAGACCTGACCCTGACGAATGCAGAGGCTAGACTACAGGTCAACTCAGCCTGAATCCTCCCTTCTTGAGAGGAGGCTGAAGAAGTACCTGAAGGCCAACCTCTTCCAGACGAGAAGCCAAGCCAAGACCATGAGTGAAGCCACCCCTGCAACTATGATGCTCTCAAGCAGCCTCCCAACACTCGCTGAGAGGGTTGAGGCGAAAAACGGCAGAGAGACGAAGATGATTATCAAGCCTGCGAGCATAGTGATCCAGACGAAGACCAGTATCATGGTGAGGCCGACAATAACCCTCATAGACTAACACCAGGATATCAAGAGTTGAGTTGCAACAGCAAGCCCGGCTGAGACAGCGGAGAGCGTGACCATGCGGGCTGTGACCTCATACTCCTTCAAGGGTCCGCCAGCCAGGATCATGCGCGCCAAAGTCACAGGCGCCCTCCGGTCACTGCTCGCGTCAAGCCTGCCGTCAGGCAAAACTACTACAGGCCTCGCCGATATCTCCCTCCTCTCATAAAGCCTCCCGACCGCAGCCAGCCCATAGAAGGCATTCATTATATGCGGCATCAAAGCTGTCACAGCAGCGACCTCCACACGCCCGAAGATCGCGAGGACCCCTATCGCTGCGCCGACATAGAGGCTCCCAACATCACCAGCGAAGATTCTGGCCGGGTACCGGTTATAGATGTGGAAGCTGAGGAGCCCACCCAGCAGACCGGCAGCCAGGCCAGCAGCCTCAACACTCCCATTGATGAACATGCATATGATAACGGAGAGGACAGCCACCGTGCAGGTCCCACTCATAGACCCATTATAGACGTCGAGCATATTCACCGCGTTCGCTGTGACCGCTACTGCAACAGGGATCAAAAGAGGATAGATTATCGTGAGCCTCACACCCCCGATGAAGGGGAGGCTTGGGTGAGGATTGTAAGCAGCCAAGATCAGGATTGGAATCGCCCCGAAGGCTGTCAGGAGAGGCTTCAACCTCGGTCCAAGCTTCATGAGTCTATCCAGGGCCCCGACAACCGCAACTATGAGGGTTGACGCTGTGAACGCCACTACCTTAAGGAGGTAGTCACTGCGCAAAATCCCGATGAATATAGATGAGGCTGTCACACCCAGAACCAGGGCTACACCACACATCTCAGGTATAAGCGGCCTCTCCGGCTTGTGGACGTCAACCCCAAGTATGCCGTGTCTGCGCATGAAGCCTGAGACCTGAGGTATCAGGAGGAGGGTTACTGTGAAGCCGACCGTCAAGGCCAGCGCGGCTGGAAGCACCTCCCCCAGCAAGTCAGCTCCGCCGAACATTCCTCTTCACAGCCCTAGATATTACCGCCTTGTATCTTGAAGAGAGCCTCTCAGCCTCTTCCTTCGACCTCGCCTCTGCGAAGAGCCTGTAAACCGGCTCGGTCCCACTCGGCCTTATCAGTATCCAGCTTCTGTCTCTGTGCCAGATCTTCAGTCCATCAGTAGTCTCAACCCTGTAGCCTTCAGCCTCCTTCTTGACCTGTCTCAGGACTCTCGACTTGAGCCTGCTTGGGCACGGCACCTTATCTTTAATGTTGAAGTAGCGGGGAAGCCTATCTGTAAGCGTCGAGAGCCTCTCGCCTGCAGTGGCCATCACCTCAAGCATGAGGGCCGTAGCCATGCCTCCGTCCCTCACAGGGATATGGGGTGCATAGAATATGCCTCCGTTCTCTTCCCCTCCAAGCCCGGCGCCTCTGGCGATCATAGTCCTCGAGACATATGGGGAGCCTACAGGCGTCCAGACCACCTTACCGCCATACTTGGACGCGATATCCTCTATAACCTGGGATGAACTGACAGGCGTAACGACCTCTCTGCCACCACCCTGCTTGAGGTAGTGTTCAGCTATCAACGCGAAACTCATGTCCCCCCAGTGGACCTGACCTTTCTCATCCACGAATATGGCCCTGTCAGCGTCTCCGTCATGAGCAACCCCGACGTCAGCGCCTACAGACCTGACGGTTCTGCATAGGGAGTCGAGGTTTGCCGGAGTCGGTTCAGGCAATCTACCTGGAAAAGTCCCGTCTATATGCGAGTTGATCGTCACCACCTCGCAGCCAAGTTCCCTGCATAGGTATGGCGTTGTTAAGGATCCTACCCCGTTAGCCGCGTCTACAACAACCTTGAACCTTGATCTCCTGATTACATCTTGATCAACCCTCTCCATGATCGCTCTCCTGTACGCCTCCAACCTGTCCTGTGCAGGGAGCTTCTCGCCTAGACTATTCCAGTCGCGGAGAGCCATCTGCTTCTTGAAGTAGATCTTCTCTATCGCCAACTCACCCTCAGGCGGGATCTCGACACCAGTGAAATCCATTACTTTGATGCCGTTGTATTCTGGGGGGTTGTGGCTGGCCGTCACCATCACAGCCCCGTTGAAGCCGCCCGCCTTAGCCAGGTACTGCACCGCAGGCGTAGGAGCCATCCCCAACTCGTAGACTGTGCAGCCTGCACTCATCAGTCCAGAGGCTACTAGATCTGAGAGAATAGGGCTGCTGGTTCTACCATCCCACCCTACCAGGATCTTGGAGCGCCCGAAGAATGTGCCTATCGCCTCAGTGAGAAGCAGAACGAATTCAGGTGTTAGTTCCCTGTTAACCACCCCCCTGACGCCATTAGTTCCGAATAGCCTCCTGGACGGTGCAGCCAAGTCAGGTCACCACTCCCGGGCAGGTTATGCTTCTGGTAACCTCCTTATGCGGACACACAGTCACATCATGCACGAGTCTGACACCGTCATGGATGTATACCTTGTCGCCGATCACGCAGCCGTCCCAGATCCTGACGTTCTCACCGACTACTGCACCCTCCCCGACCACAGCGTTCCTGATATGTGAGTTCTTCCCCACATGGACCCTGCTGAAGAGTATGGAGCCTGAGACCTTGCTGCCCTCACCTACCACAACAGACTCGCCGACTGAACTGTAAGGTCCAAGAGTCGCGCCAGCCCCTACTCTTGATCTAGGTCCAAGTCTCAGCGGCGGGACCAGTCTTGCGTCAGCGTGCACCCTGACATCAGAACCGACTGAAGGCTCATTACGGGATAGTCTCGATAGAGCTGCCCTATTAGCCCGCTTATACTCCTCGAACCTTCCAATGTCGAACCATTCACCATTGTACCTGTATCCGTAGAGTCTTCTGGACGAGGCCAGTTTCGGGAAGACTTCCCTCTCTATACTGGCCTTTCTTCCAGGGGGCAGGTAATCGAAGACTTCAGGATCGAGAACGTAGACTCCTGCATTTATCCAGCGGCTGGGCGCATCCCCTCTCCTCGGCTTCTCAACGAACCTCTCGATCCTGAGTGACCTATCGATCTTGGCAACCCCGAAATGTGTGGGGTCCTTGACTCTGTGAAGCATTATCGTTGCAGCCGCATCCTTCACCACATGGCTGCTGAGGATCTCCTGGAGCGGCGGCGAAGCGATTATGTCGCTGTTCAGGACGAAGAAGTCTCCGTCCCTCAGGAACCTCTCAGCCTTCTTCACAGCCCCACCTGTCCCCATCGGAGTCTCCTCCAGAGAGTAGTGGAGCCTCATCCCCTCAAACCTCCTGCCCAGGTGTCTTCTGATCACGTCGGCCATGTAGCCTATCGCGAGTACAGCCTCGTCAACCCCGTTACTGTAGAGGTTGCTGAGAACCAACTCGATCATCGGTCTGCCAGCTACTGGAAACATTATCTTGGGAAGAGTGCATGAGAGAGGTCTAAGCCTGGTTCCGAACCCCCCTGCCAAGATCAATGCTCTCAATCTACTCAAACCGTTCCAGACAAGTTATGAA
>JAGTQV010000103.1 GCA_018397035.1 Candidatus Bathyarchaeota archaeon
TAGAGGGCCTGCAGTCTCAAGGATCCTGAGTGCCCGCTCATCAGCCCCGGTCAAGAAGTCCCTGGCTGACAGATCATAGCTTGTCATAGGCCTCAGCCTCAACCTGCACCTATGACAGTATGCGGTTTGCTGGTTCTCAGATCCGCAACTCCGACAGACCTTCACAATCACCATATCCGCTCAGCGTATTTATGGAGTCCCTCACCTAGCTTCGCGGCTGAGGCATAAATAATATCTATCACCTGCGTCAGGAGAAGAGTTGAAGTGAACTGAGATGAGTAAGCCCTACAAGCTGACATGGAACTACGGAGATCCTAGGGAGTATCTTAGGCTGTACGAGAAGTTTGAGATGCCGCCGTTGATCATAACGTGCGCTATAACCGGCGGCTGGCAGGGGAAGGAGGCGAACCCGAACCTTCCGGAGACACCTGAGGAGCAGGCGAAGTCGACCTTTGAGGCGTATGAGGCTGGAGCCTCGATAGTCCATGTACACGCCAGGGACCCAGCTAAAGGATACGCGGAACCAGTGGGTTCAAGGGAGATATACTACGACATCAACAAGAGGATCAGGGAGCTCTGCCCAGACATCATAATAAACAATACGACAGGCGGAGGCCCTAAGATGAGTATCGAGGATCGACTTCAGTCGGTCTACGCGAACCCTGAGATGTGCAGCCTCAATGTTGGCACACTCGTTATGAGGGCGGTGTATAAAGCCAGAAAGCCTCCTCTGACAGGCAGAGACCAGGATGAATACGTGGAGTCTGTCTTCAGAAACACATACAGCGATACGGAGAGGTTTGCCAAGGAGATGCTCGACCGAAACATAAAGCCTGAGATCGAGACCTTCGCAGACGGAAACTGGTATCTGATCGACAACCTCATAAGTAAGGGATTGCTCAAGCCACCCTACTTCATACAGTTTGTCCTCGGGATGACTAGCGCAACGCCGCCGACGCCGTGGCACCTCCTAACCAACACCGCATACGCGCCGCCAAATACAATGTTCAATGTCTTGGGGGTGGGAGTCCATCAGGTCCCACTCACAACACTCGCCATTATCTTGGGGATGCATGTCAGAGTGGGAATGGAGGACAATATCTACTACGCCAGGGGCGTGAAGGCAAAGAGCAATGCGGAGCTTGTGGCTCGAACAGTGAGAATAGCCAAGGAACTGAACCGGCCTATAGCGACACCGACTGAGGCAAGAGAGATGCTCGGGATCTCAAAGACGCCTACCAAGTATTGAGGGGCCGCCTCCACCTCCTTTCTCGCCGATCCGCAGGTTTGCAACTAGTCTGCTTCGAGTGATCTAGAGTGTCCCCTCAGGATTCACCTTGTCGAGTTGGGGGCCTCAGCCAAGAGACGACTTTCTCCTTGACGGCTTGATGCCTTCCTGAGAAGAGGTGGTCCCCGTCTTTGATGATGAGGAGCTCTTTAGGTTCTTGAGCCTTCGAGAACAGTCTCTTCGAGCAGTCTAATGGGATTATGTCGTCCCTATCCCCGTGGATGAGTAGTAGAGGTCTGGGGGAGAGCTTGTCGACATACTGGGTAGGATCATGCCTCTGGGCTAGTATTCGCCACTGCTTCTTCGCCCTCGATGCTGTGAGGCCTGATACGAAGGGGAGCCCTCGCTTCAGGATCGTATCTCGGTCAGCCTCTGTCAAGTGTTCTGTTATGCTGGCGACTGGGCAGAGGGCTACCGCAGCCTTCAACCTGTTATCCACGGCGGCAACGTGGATCGCGACAAGACCTCCGAAACTGTGACCGATCACTGCGAGGTTATTAATATCCACATCCTCTCTGGAAGAGAGTACACTCACCGCCTTCAGTGCATCGTCCAGAGCGCCGACAAAGTCGTATCGTCCGCTGCTCCCCCAGCTCCCCCTATAATGGAACATCATCGATGCGAATCCTGATTGGGATAGCGTCAGCATCAGGTCGTTCATTACTGGTGCAACCCCCGGGAATCCGTGCAGAAGCAAGAGTCCAGGGGGCGGCGTCTCCGGCTCCGCAGGGGTCAGAATCGTCGCGATCAACCTTTGGCCTTTGTTCGTGAAAGTGAGTCTCTCAAGAGTGTAGCGGCGCTCCTGAACCATCTGACCAACCATCGCCTTCAGCCCTCTCCATCCTTCAGCAGTCCTGCTTTACCGGGTCTCGGTGACTTGATTCAAGGGTTGGCGGGCTGGGGGCATCAAGTGAGGGGTTCCACGGGACTGCGAGAAGGGAGATATCGCCGGCCACAGATCCTCCTGCGCAGAATCTTTCTAGGTAATGAGTCCCCGAGCTGACTTCTGGAGGGAGCAATACGGTTTTATTCTGGAACGTTCTATCGAATCCCGCTCAGGTTAGAGGGTATGTTGCTCGAGAAGACAGGTACAGTCAAGACGATCTCACAGAAGGGTGAGTTAAAGGTTCTCGTAGTCATAGAACTCCATCAAGAGAGCCCGGACCAGCCGCCGAGACCGATAGTCTCCCCTATCAACCAGCCGTTAGAGAGGCAGATTTCAGAGTCGATCCATATGGCGGTCTCAGCCATCCCTATCGGTCTTCAGCAGCTTGGGCGGTCTCCAAATGAAGTCAACTGGTTGATGTCTAGGGAAGAGTACACTAGGAGCGGGCTGTGCGTAGGCGACAACGTGACCCTGACTCTCGCGAAGGATTCAAGAATGGAAAGTTAGTGATCGTTCGAATGTAAGCCGCTTCTCGGCGTCGGCTGGTACTAGGTGGTTATCTTCTTCAGCTGGCTCCTGTACATCTCTAGGATCTCACCTGTCGTGTTTGCGTCCTCCGGTGACTTGTCAAGCCTGTAGTTGCCTGTGAACCTTGGGAAACGCACAGCAAGCCCGCTACCCTTCCTGACCACGTCGAAGCATGCTGTGTGGACTGGGCTGAGGGTGATCTCGTCACCGGTTACTTCGAGGACTAGGCCTGGGGTGAACCAGACATCCGCTTCGAGCCTCGAGTCCACCCTCGAATGTCTATGTGGCAGTTCTAGAGGTCTGAGTCTCCTGGGGAGCTCCTCCAAGTCCTTGTCGGTGAAGCCGGAGCCGCACTTGCACACTGTCCTGAACATGTCATTCTCCTCATCATAGGCCGCAAGTAGGAGTGCGCCGTAGCCTCCGCCCCGTCTTCCCCTCCCATGGAAGGCACCCACAACCACGAGGTCTACAGTATCAGCCATCTCAGACCTGTACGCGCGCTTATACTTTATCCAGAGCCAGCCTCTGGCTCCTGCCTGATAGATCGAGTTAGGCCCCACTGACTTCAGCATCAACCCCTCACAGCCATCAGAGACCGCCTCCATCAGGTAGTTCTCGATCTCCTGTGGATTTGAGGTGAGCAGCTGCCTGGAGATCTCAACCCAGTCACTCTCGGCCACCGCCTCGGAGAGTGCTGCCCTTCTCTGAGGGTAAGGCTTGACCGTGAAGTCCTCTCCATCAGCGTAGAGCAAATCGAATAGGAATATCTTGACAGGTACCTCGCCAGTCATCCTTTCCACCTCATGTTTCCTCCCTCTGCGTTGGCTGATCATCTGGAATGGAAGCATATCCCCGGTGTTAGGGTCGATCGCAACACATTCACCCTCAACAATAGCGTTTTCGAGCCTGATAGATTCCTTGAGGTATCCGACGACATCAGGGAACTGTTCAGTGATGTTCTCAAGCCTTCTGGAGAACAGCAACACGGATCCAGGTTTCAGATGAGCCTGAATCCTAAGTCCGTCATACTTGTACTCCGCCGCGGCCTTGCCAGCTAACTTCACCAGTATCTCAGCTGCATCTGAGAGGCGCTCAGCTAGCATAGGCCTTATGGGTCGACCGACACTTGCCTTAAGCTTTAAGACGCCGCCGAGCCCCTCAGAAGCGACGGTTCTTGCGATAAGACCAAGGTCCGAGGATAGATTGTATGCTCTCTCAAGCTGCTCCTTAGCCTCGACGTCGCCGACGTATGCAAGCGCAAGAGACTCGAGGATTGTCATATCAGCCACTCCCAGCCTCAGTCTTCCGAGAGCCATCCTCACGATGTACTTGGCCTCTCTTGGAGTCGCGTCATTGAGAAGACTGCAGAGCAGCCTGATCTTGGCCTCGACGGAGCCGGTTCCAGCCTCACAAGCGATCTTGTCGAAGACTGCGTAGACATCCTCAACCTTGAGGGGCCTCCTCGTCAGAGTCTGCTGGGCTCTCTGCCCCAGCAACTTCTCGGCGGTCTCCCCAAGGTCCCCGGTCTTCCTGTAGCTGGACTTCACAGTCTCCACAGGCTTTCCCGACGCTGTCGATAATGCGCGGACCAAGAGCTTCTCCGCTATGCCAAGCTCTATCCCAAGGTAGTCAGGATACAATTTACCTTGGGTGAGATAGACTATCTCCGCGAGGAGCTTTGCTGGCGCCTTCTTGAAGAGGTCAGCCAGCAAGTCCCTCATCTCAAGCCTCTTAGTCGTAGACTCTATCCTATCATAAGCATCGACTAGGATCGAGTACTTCAAGTCAGCCACCGCTTGAGGTCATAAGAGCTGAAGGATTTGTCGTGTCAACTCTGGTACGTCTCTTCATGGATTACTTCTGAGAGCCTCCTCCTCCTTGTAGCTGCCGGCGTATATCTCGGATATCCAACCGGGATCACTGCAACAGGCTTTGTCCCTCGACCCGCCTTCACAATCTCTGCAACTGAATCTTCATCGAAGGCGCCGACCCAGCATGTGCCATACCCCATCTCGCAGGCTGCAAGGAGCATGTTCTGTATGGCTGCTGCAGTGTCCTGTATCGCGTATAGTTCGAGGCCTCTGCGGCCGTAGACGCTGGCTGATCTTGACTGATCTGCCAAGACGACTATGACGACTGGAGCTTCTGCAATGAACATCTGGTCATACGCAGCCCTTGCTAGGGCAGCCTTCCTCTGCTGGTCCCTGACCACCACGAACTGCCATGGCTGAAGGTTTCCAGCCGACGGGGCCAACGTGCCACACTCTAAGATCCTTCTTACGTCGCTCTCTGCAACATCCCTCTCTAGGAAACTTCTTATGCTCCGCCTTTTTCTGATAGCGCTGAGAACGTTCAGACGTCTGCCACTGGTATACGCATCCGGTGGAGGTTGAGACATCCAGATCTACTTGTCCGGTTCACTCTACATGAACTCTGAAGAGGTCCATGTCGACACCGATCTGAGTCAGAAACTCCTTTGACGCATGCTCCACATCCTTTGACTGAGTGATGTACCTCCCAACTATCAGTATGTCAGCTCCTGCTTTCAGCGCGGCTGGGGTGTTGCTCGGCTCTATACCTCCTGCCACAGCCACGAGGAGCCGTTGGTCCTTGTACTTCGTTTTTATCTCCTTGATGAGTTCCCAACGGGTCTTACCTCCACGCTCCTCATCTATTCCTCTGTGAAGGATCACAACATCAGGAGAGTCCTTTAATGACTCGAGTGTCTTCAATGGGTCAGCCACGTCCATCATGTCTATGAAGGCGTATATTCCAAGTCTTCGAGCCTCGTAGATGAACCTCTCAAGAGTCTCGCGTGATGCCAGACCTGAGGCTACAACTGCGTCGGCAGTCTCCTCGAAAGCTAGGTCAACCTCAACTTGACCAACATCCAGAGTCTTCAGGTCAGCGACTATGAAGACGTCTCTCGCGACCTGGCGAAGTTCCTGTATGACGCCTGTTCCATACTTCTTTATGAGCGGTGTGCCAGCCTCGAATATGACCCGGTCGCTTCTCGGGACCAGCGAGATTATCTTTTTCGTCCTCTGCAGTGT
>JAGTQV010000104.1:0-840 GCA_018397035.1 Candidatus Bathyarchaeota archaeon
AAGACATCCCCACCCAGCGGAGCTCGAGTGTAGAAGAGAAAAGACTTGGAGCCGTTCCCCTCTAGGAAAACGACTAGTGGATCCATAATGACGTCGGAGTTGTAATTGTAGACACCGACATTCATCATGGTCCTTTGTTTGCAAGAATAGATTACTGAGACGTTTATCGTGAACTCCTGCCCGGGGAGAACAACACTGGGAAAAACGACTCTGTCAAGGGCCAGAAAAGGTGTGGGCTCTGAGATAACCCCAGATGAGGTGCCTATGAGGAAAGTTACGAGGAGAACCTGAATCAGCAAGATGTGGGGTATCGAATGTCCCATTTCATTACTACGACCATTTCCGGTAAGCTCAAAGCTTCCACATTTGAGATTTGCTCCCAGGCAAATAGGTATCTTAAATGGTAAGCTATTTCAATCAAACTGTCGAGGGGATTTCAGCTCGAGTAGGCTGGATCACGTGGACAGCCCTGAACGCTGAAGCATTCGAGGTCAAGGATGCATGAGTGGTAAAGACGCTGCCATCAGGAACTTCCAGATAAGTAGGGGGCTACTGAATGGGAGACACAAGCTCTCTGAGGTCTTTTCAGGCCTCGAGTATTCGCCAGCCATACGTGAACTCTTCAGTGAAGACCCGAGCCTTGACAGACTGCGCCGCCTAGATGTTGAGATTACCGATGATGCAACCTATATGAGGGTCAGAGATCTTGATGGTCAGCTGCTTATAAATCCGCACTACCTCAGAAGAGGAAGAAAGGAGTTCATATACCTTGATCTTTTGCATGAGTTGACCCACATCAAGCAGTACTGGAGCGGACGTGAACTCTACGACCCGAGATGC
>JAGTQV010000104.1:876-5515 GCA_018397035.1 Candidatus Bathyarchaeota archaeon
ACAAGAGCAGTTACTGAGGCGAAGAGGATAGGGCTCTCCGAACCTGAGATCTACAAGTACCTCAAAGTTGAGTGGATATCAGATTCAGAACATGAGAAGTTGGCTGAACGGCTAGGCATCACCCCTCCAGCACGAGCAGGCAGGCATAGTAAGGTCGACGGCAGGTTGACGTAGCCCATCCTGATCCCATGAGCAGGGACGACGACTCCAATATTCCTGATGAGCTACATCAATGACAAGGGAGTTCCTAACTCTCCAAGAGGGCATCGATATCTCTGTTCGAGCCCCACCAAGGTTAAGGAGATCCTTGTACTTAGACGGCTCATTCGTCGCGGCTGCGAATCCGACGCTTGAATACCTTTTAATATTTGGGCTGGAAATCAGTTAGCCCGGGATTGTATTATGGTTGAGGCTGCTAGAACCAAAGTTTCAAGGAGGGGCTTTGTTAGGACCGCCGCCACAGGGATAGTTGGTTTCGCTGTCGGTGCAGGGTTAGGATACAGTGCAGCAACGTCTATGGCTCCAGCAGGAGGTCCCGCTGCAACAGTCACGGTCACCGGCCCATCAGCCGTCTCCTTCCCGTTCAATCTCCCTAGGAAGGGTGGTACTGTTGCTGAGAGGGCGATAAATGCGGCGAAGTATCTACTCGACCAGCATCCTGAATGGAAGGGGACAGAGCTTGTACTCGCATGTGTCGGCGGATACGAAGTTGGCTTTAACGCTATGAAGGGGCGTTGGGAGCAGGAGACAGGGACTAGGGTAGTCGTCTCGACTACGCCTCTGCCGAGCTTCTTCGAGAAGATGATGGTTGAGGCGGTAAGCAGGACCGGGGGCATAGACCTGATAAACGCTCAGACGATGTACCTGTCAGACCTGGCTGAGGCTGAGCTGCTCTACCCTCTTGACGACTCAGCCATGTGGATAGATATAAGGGAGCGGGGGAGGCCTGACGGATACATATACCCGCTGGACCGGACCATCCCATACTATAAAGGTAAACTCTACGGATTCCTCCAGGATGGAGACGTTCAACTCCTATACTACAGGAAGGACTACCTGACTGACCCGAAGGAGCAGGAGGCCTTCGAGAAACAGTACGGATACCCACTCACACCGCCGAAGACGATGGAGGAGTATTCTGACCAGAACGAGTTCTTCACTAGACCTCCAGACCTGTACGGTAACGCTGAGGCTAGGGAATTGACACGCAACTGTTTCACCTGGTACCTCTACGTCACCGCTAAGAAGTGGCCGAACTGGTACTACTTCGACGATGACATGAGACCGCAGCTCACTACAGACGAGGCCATTGAGGCTGGACAGCTGTATGTCGACAACTCAAGGTATCACCCTCCAAACCAGCCTGAGCTGACAGGATTGTCGGCGTACCAGCCTATGGCAGAGGGCAGAGCTATCTTCAGCTTCGGTGCACCGTCGCTGGCACGTGTCCTTCAGGATGAAAAGGCAGTGTCAAGGGGTAAGTGGGATACATACCCGATCCCCGGCTACATAATCGATGGTCCTGACGGGAAGAAGATACTTAACAGGCGAAGCGTGAACCTGGCGAGTTGGAGTCTATGTGTCAGTAATCACAGTAAGAAGAGGGATCTGGCTGTATGCTTGGCCGCATACTTTGCGGATCCTGATGTGCTTGTGGACGCGATGGTTGCGCCTGGAACATGGCATGACCCGTGCAGGTATAATGCTGTAGGCCCGAATGCGCCGGCTAGGCTTAAGGATGTGAGAGGCCCGGTGCTCACCGCCTTCGAGGAGAACGCCACTATAATGGCTCCTATGCTCTCAGGGATAAGGGGGGCTACAGAGTATAACGTAACACTGAGCAAGAACCTCCACGCTGCCATCACAGGTTCTATCGACATCGTCAAGGCTCTGGAGACAACGGAGAAACAGTGGGAAGAGGCGACTGAACGCCTAGGCAGAGAGAAACAGATAGAGGCTTGGAGAGAAGTCAAGAAGTACTACCCGACGACCACCATCTAGAGAAGTCTGGAGAGCACCCCTTCACTCCCTTTTCTTTCCTTTTTCTGTAGTTGAATTCTAGCTGTCGTGCACCGGAGTCTCACCCAGAGAGATCGCTGTCACCTCTGTCCTCTTGCTGATCTCCATAGTGCGATGCCAGCAGCCACTGCCAAGAAGTTTAGGGCAGGATGAAGCAGGATCGAATGTATCGTCAGCCGTGTAAGCACAGCCTCTCCTACATAGGCGAGCCGGATGGAGTTCTCTATCAGCAGCCCGATGAAAGCCCCTGAAGCGACCTCTGAGAGGGAAACCTCACCCGCTGTCCAACCGAAGAACTCGAACAGGACGATCGCTGCGATCATGAAAGACAGGAGTCTGGTCGAGAGACTCAGGATGGAGGTTAAGTGCATAAGCTGGGTCACAGTCGAGATGGCCAGCGCGACACCCAAAAAAGCGACAGAACCTGCAAGGAAGCATCTTGAATCAAAGGCTGAGGCGGGCGAACCGCTGTGGGTGATATGTCTGCTCAGTAACGAAGAAGTAGAAAGAACAACTATGGAATAGGAGACTAAGACTGCCCCGAAGCAGAGCAATGACAAGTCGAAGGCCAGGCCGTAGAAGAATAGGATGAAGGGAACTGTCAGAGTGATTGTTGAAAGAAGAACTCTGAAGACCACTGCCATCGACAGATACGCTGTTCTACGGGTTGCTGCATAGTTCGAGACCAACACCACCAAACTGAAATGGATAACAACCAAGGCGAGCCTTTCGATCAACGTGATGACAACTGACAGAGAAGGTGCGACATCAGCGGGAAAGGATGTAGCGATCGCAAGAGTGAAAGCTTCACCAACTCCGAAGCCGACTGCAAAGATCGAGCGGAAACTAGTATCCAGAGTCTTCAGCCGTGGGTGTCTGGTCAAGAAAAGATATGCTGAAAAGACTTCAAGCAGATCTATTGAAGTGACCGTCATCATGTATGGGGGGGTGTCAGGATTCGATGTGAAGGGGAAGGTGGTCCAGATGGTTGAAAGCAACACAACCCTCGCGGACATGGCGAAAGCCCAACTTAACCAGCCGAGGAAAAGCGGCCCGGGATGCAGGCGAAGCCTCTTCGCCGCCACCAGGAGCGGAATCAAACCTCCAGTAAGCAATGCCAGAGAATTAAGAAAGAGCAACATACTCACCTGTCAGCCTTGATCTCCAGCATCTAGAAATTTGAATCCTTCCATGAGTGTGAACAGTCATCGTCTGCCGTGATCAATGATCGAAGGAATGCCCTCCAGATGCAAGATTGGCTGTCACTGCCTCTCACCGCATTGAATGCAGTACTCTGACTGCGCCGGCATCGGGACGCCGCACCTTGAACAGAACTTCGGAGGAACCCTGTTCAGCTCTTGATCTGCAACCATTACAACAAGGTTCGATGAGACTAGTCTCTCAATCTCCTGAATGTTTCTTATGGTTCCACCTACATCAACAGGAGAACCGTGAGCCTCAGCTGATATGATCCTATGCTCCAGAATGACATCCACCTTCGCGGTGACTTCGGCTGCGTCCCGGCAAAACTCACTGAGGAAGCTCGAGGCGAGGTTAAGGATCGTGTCAGCCACTGACGGATCAAGGATAGTGAATGCAAGGTTGAAGTGGTACGGTGGAGCGGCGTAGCCTGGCGGCGGCTGTGGTATCGTCAATACTTGGATCCTGAACCCTTTCTCTTCAAGCCGTTGCGCAAAACCCACTTGATATCGGTCTTCCGGACTCTCAGGTTTCTTCCAGAGGAGAACTGCGAACCCCGCGTTCTTGTAGTGTATTATCGGATCTATAGGGGATGCTGCCGACTCCATCAATGTCCACCGAACACTTCACAACCCTCATACGGCGAGGAGCTGCTTAAAGATTGAGAGCCATGACAGAGAACGAGTCAACCCTCCTGAGGAGACAGGGATGAGGCGGAGCAGACAGACTTAAGGAATGTGACCTCGAGACCTGCCAACCCTATACATAATGGAGACATAGACCGCGATAGTCACGATCGAGAAAACGGCTGAAGCTGCTACCCACTGCCGAACTGAGACTTCATAGCTTCTCGGGCTGGCCCATTCTGCTGTTAGCGTCTTCGGCGCGTCCATGAATACTTGCCGGGATAGACTGCGGTCGCCGTGGGAATCACTCCAGCCGGTGAATACTGGAGCCTCCTTTCCTCTGGCGTCTTCTGTGTCTAGGCTCAGTATGATTGTGGCTGTGCTGTTCACATCGTGCCAGCCCCCGCCCTGAATAGAGCCGTGCTCAGAGTTGACTGTGAGCAGGCACTGTTCTCTATACCTAACTTTGATCTTGAGATCCCGATCCACATATATGATTACTGGATTCTTGCTAGGGCCGTCCTCGACGGATGCTAGCAGCAGTCTCTTCCCCCCAGATAGCGTCACCGTCTCAGGTAAAGTCAAGGTATGGTGCCCTTTTTCCAGACTCACCGTAAGCCATCCCTCACAGCCTGTTGTGGAGGCTTGGCCGTCTATCTCTATCTGAAGTGCCCTGACACCGGTTTCGATCCTGATCGAGGGCTTGTCCGCGAACTCTATCCTGATCGTGGGTGAGAGACCCATAATCTGCGGCTGTCCCTTATCGCAGATTATCTCTAAGCCCACAAACCTCC
>JAGTQV010000009.1:0-6181 GCA_018397035.1 Candidatus Bathyarchaeota archaeon
TATTAAACCACGGTCCAAGGGCAGGACCTAGGACAAGGCTGAACGTGAATGTATGCGAACAGAGCGCAAGAAAGAAACCTTTAGTGGCTGTAGGTCCAAACCATAGACAGAGGCGCTCATACGATGGCCTGAGCGCCGCCACCAAAAAGGCACTTCCTGCACCACCGCGCCGATTGAAAACTACACAGGAAATCCAGAATCCTCCAGCCTCCTCTATCAAGTCTATATCCCGTGGAAATGACCGGAATCATCGTCAACCACGAAAGAACACGGCCCTTCTCATAGGAGGAGCATCTTGCCCATACCTTCAGCGCGTAGGCTCGCCCGATCGAAACCGTCAAGACCCTGTTCGACGCTATCTGTAGTAGCGGGGGCGCGTTACGTGACGTTGCCTTTAACTTTGAAGGTGATGAGGGATGGCGCGGAGTCAGATCCTCTACTCTCCAAGATCTGAGCTTGAAGGGCGTTGCACAGGCTGTAGGCTATGTGAACTTATCTGTTCCCTCAGTCATGTGGGCGTATTTAATCCTGACAGGGCAAGGGTCAGAGTTGTCTCTTTCGACGGTGGCCTCGACATCCCTGTGACATGTACCCAGTGCGGGCTATGCTTGGATAAGTGTCCGCTCGGCTTGATCAAGCTTGATGATGGAACTGGCGCCATCGTCATTGATGAGCAGAAGTGTACAGGCTGCAGGATCTGCCTTGAATGGTGCCCGATCGGCGTCATAACAGTGGATCCTGTCTCAGGCAAGGCTCTGAAATGTGATCTATGCGGTGGCTCACCAGAATGCGTGAAGTACTGTCCAAGCAGAGTCCTCCATCTTGTTGAGTCTTCAGGCAGCAAGGCTACAGATGCGAGGAGGACAGGCTTCGCGTCTGCACTTGCAAATCAGGAGCTGATGCTTGTAGGGCGCAGTGCAGGGGCATCAGCCCTTCAATCAACACGTAAGATCCTGACGAAGGAGGAGTAGTTGGTGAAGTTCAGAGGAGGCTACTCAGGCGGGATCCTGAGAGTAGACCTCTCGAAAGAGAATTATACGGTTGAGGAAGTTGAACCCGACTTCGCAAGAGCCTTCATCGGCGGCAGAGGCTTCGGCTCGATCATACTCTACAAGGAGCTCCGGCCTGGGATCGATCCTCTAAGCCCTGAGAACATAGTCATCGTCACCCCTGGAGCCTTGACCGGGACCGCGGCTCCTGCTGCAAGCAGGACGACGATAACCTTCAAGTCGCCGCTGAGCATGCTGCATGGGGACTCGACCTCATCCGGGTACTTCGGCGCCAACCTCAAACATTGCGGATACGACTGCCTCATCATCACAGGCGAAGCGTCGAGCCCTGTCTTTATCGCCGTCCGGAACGAGGAGGTCGAGATCCGGGATGCTTCAAGACTCTGGGGCAGATTGACAGGTGACACTCACAAGATGCTCAGGGATGAGCTTGATACGCCTGACCTAGCCACAGTCTCTATAGGCCCAGCTGGGGAGAAGCTCGTCCGCTACGCCTCAGTCATGACTGATGGCGGTCTCGGTGCGAATGCAAGATGCGGGGTCGGGGCTGTCTTCGGCTCGAAGAACCTGAAAGCGATCACGGCAAGAGGCAGCAGGGATATTCATGTAGCAGATATCCAGGCCTTCAAGCAGGCATTCCAGGACTACCTAGACGTCATATCAGTCGACCCCTATGTGCCTCCAGCCAAGAAGTACGGAACCCCACGCTTCATCTACCATAGAGCAAAGTTCGGGATCCATGGGGCTGAGAACTGGAGGTATGGACCTTACGAGTGGAGCGGGGTCGACCCTGACCTGCTCAGGAACGAGTATGCGGTGAAGGCGGCTTCATGCCCGAACTGCCCTTTGATGTGCAGGCGTGAGTTCAAGGTTAACTCAGGCAAGTATGCAGGCACTGTTGCTAAGATGGAGTGGGAGTCGATAGCGAGAGCGATAACCTGCGGCGTGACTGATGCTGAGTCAGTCATCTACCAGACGAGGCTGAACAACATGTACGGCCTCGATGCGGAGAGCACAGGGGATACGATAGCCTTCGCCATGGAATGCTACGAGAAGGGCCTGCTCACAAAGGAGGATACTGGAGGGCTTGAGCTGAAGTTCAGAGACCCCGACGTCATGATCGAGCTGACCAGGAGGATAGCCTTGAGAGAAGGCATAGGAGACCTGCTTGCTGAAGGAACCAGGCGGGCAGCCGCAAAGATCGGGAAAGGCTCTGAGAGGTTCGCGATGCAGATCAAAGGCGTCGAGATGAGTGCAGGGGATCCGAGAGGTATGCCGGTGAGGGCGGTCTCATACGCTACAGGCACTCGCGGCGCGGACCACCTGAGATCAAACCCTTACATAGAGGAGATCGCGACGCCGGCTGAGGCTGAGGAATGGTTTGGGAGCGAGGAGGCAGCCGACATCAAGAATGGGGTGAAGGGTAAGGGGAGACTTGTCAAGTGGAGTGAGGACTTCGTCACTCTCGGGGATCTGCTGGGGCTGTGCAAGTTCGCGTACTACCGCTCAGCCACATTCGAGTATCTACGCAGGAAAGGGGTACAGATAGCGACCAAGCTGTACAACTCCATCACAGGATTCAGCCTCACCGATGATGAGATGATGCTTGCTGGTGAACGTGTCTTCAATGTGGAGAAGGCCTTCAACACAAGGGAAGGCGCAACCAGAAAGGATGACACGATACCAGCAAGGTTCTTCGAGGAGCCCCTGCTGGGAGGAGGGCCTAGCGGCGGAGCTGTCGTAGACCGTGAAAGATTCGAGAGAATACTTGACGAGTACTATGAAGCACGAGGATGGCGAGTGGATGATGGGATACCGAGCCGTGAAAGACTTGAGCAGCTTGGCCTACATGATCATGCAAAGGATCTCTCAAGATATGCGTCAGCGAAGCGTTGAGGGAGCTGAAGCCGGCACCTGCCACAATATATGCCATGATTCTATTCAAGATGAGTTTGCAAGACACCTTAAGGACAGTCTTTCCAAGGCATACTCAGTTGCACTGAAGGACGCTGATAGCTAACACTCGCGTCAAAGTCCACAATAGCATATTTGGGGATGGACGTCTGTCAGCTAGTAGAGTAGCGAAAAAAATTTTTTTTCTGAACGCTTTCGCACAAGGAGTCGACCCCTACATGCTCCCTGTAGACAAGATACAACATCTGCAGAGACGTCTCCATGCAGACCAATCCTGACAGTAAGGCTGCGAACAGATAGGCGGCAGGCACGAAGGGCATCTCAGAAATATCCAAGGAGAGATAGGCTAGCGTCTGAGATGGTATTCGGGGCAGCTGTATTACACATAAGCCCTCAGCATTCATCAACTAGGTATTGGCGGATATGTTGGCAACTCTTAAATTCACAAGTCAGAAGTAGAATAGTGGTAATGGATTTGCATTTAATCCATACTGTCAAGACTGTCTATTCCCATTCTGGCCTTCTGGGCGAGTCTAGGGCGTGTTGCACGGGCAGGCGAACGAAGAACGTGTACGGACCTGCCAGGAAGACGAGCAAGTTCCTACTGGTGTCTGTCTTATCCGTCATGCTGGTTCTGAGCTCCACACAGAGCCTGCTCGTCCCGCTTCTCAATGTCTTACTCCCCGGAATGCAGCTCCTGCCCTCAGCATACGCGGCAGGATCGACCATCGAGGTGAGTAGACCCACTTATCTAACTAACACGACCGCCCATGAACGCAACCCGTCAATCACACATGACGGAACATACTGGTGGCTATTCTACTCAAAGAGCGATTCTAAATCTTCCAATGATACCACCATCTGCTACAGGAAATCCACTACTATTGAGGGTCTGGCTACCGCTCTGGAGTATGCTGTAAATGCCACGCATAAGAAGGAGAATGTGTCATCCGCCATCTACTTCAAGAGTAAACTGACATCGACTAAGATGCTGCACGTCTTTGTTTCCAACACAACACAGCCCTGGAAGATCTACTACTATACCGGTACCGCAGGCCTTTGGAGTAATCGAAACCCACTGAATGTCACCCCGGGAGGAGAAGCCATTGAGGGATGGAATGTCAACGCAGTCTGCGACTCCAACCGGGTATACCTCGTATACGAAAATAGCAGTGGCATCGTTTGCAGAACTTGGGATGGCGAGACCACCAAAAGTACAGTAATCGCCTCAGGTCACAAGCAACCCAAGATTACGTTGAAGAGCGGCTTCCTTGAAGTAGTCGCCATTTCATCAGATGGGGGGCAGATACGCCATTTCCGGGCGGAGGCAAAGGATCTCCCCAGTTTCATCATGGTCTCTGCAGCTATGACAGGCACAAGGTTGGATAACCCAAGTATTTTTCATGATGGAGCAAGCCTATATGTTGTAGCTACATGGAACAGCTCGGACAATAATCGAAGATGGTTGAAACAAACAAAATACAGTGGTCTTGGCTGGTCCGACCCGAAGAACGTGTCCTACGGCGGATACGGCACAAAATCTTGGTGGGAATACTCACCAGTAGGAAACTACACTGGCGGCAATCTCAACCTCTTCTTCACGACGGAAAGCGATGGTGACGGTGAGATCGCATTTGTCAGAATGAACTGGGATCTGGCGAATGACCACTACTTCTACATCAAGAATGCTGTGGATCAAGCGGTCAGTGGAGATATGGTTAATGTTGGAGCGGGAACATATCGCGAACAGGTCGTGATCACGAAGAGTCTAACCCTCCAAGGACAAGGAGCATCAACAGTAGTCAAACCGGATACCCTCGAGATTATAGGCAAAGGATGGTATGGATCAGGGTACTCGAAAAATATTGCTGGCATGATCGTGGTGAATACGGCTGCAGGCAGCAACGTCGTGGTCAAAAACCTAAAGGTTGATGGATCACTCATAACGTCGAAGCCCAATACTGCAGATTTCTTAGCCGGGATATTCTACAACAAGACCGGCGGCATGATAGATACCGTAACTGTCACCAACATACGAATTGATACTGCGACACCAGGCTACGGCATCTACATATCGAATAGCAGCGACCCTTGCACTGTTGAAATCAAGAGCTGCACAATCACAGAATACGGCAGAACCGGCATCGGTGTTTATGGACCGAAGCTCACCGTCAACGCACATGACAACACTATAACTGGCAGAGGGCCGCTGCCATCAGGCGACGAGGCCCAGATCGGCATCATAGTACAAGATTGTGCTACAGGAACTCTGGAGCGCAACACCGTAAGCAACCACATCTTCACCCCTGAAACCCGCTGGGCTGCAGGGATAGTCTTCAACTTTTCCAGCGGCACCGCATCAGGCAATAGGGTACTCAACTGCCAAATTGGAATCAAATTTGATAACAGTAACGGTTCAGCATCAAGCAACACGATCAGCGGTTCAGACACCTACGGAGTTGCAGCAAAAACAGATACTGGAGTATCTCTGAATGTCATCATAGAGAGCAACGATCTCAACGGCGGATCTGGGACAGGCATATTCATAGATGGATCATCCGGGAGCGTTGACGCCACCATCAAGAATAACTTAGTCTCAAGCTGGAAGCACGGCATCAACATTCAGGGATCAGGTGCTGAAGCGACTATCACAGGGAATACTATCCAGAATAATCTCGGAGAAGGCTCAGGCATCCACATCTCAGGTGTCACCCCCACTGATATCCGCATACATTATAACAACATATTCGGTAACACGGGCACATATGGAGCCGTATGGGGAGTTTACAGTGAAGTAGATGGCGTAGATGCCACGTATAACTGGTGGGGAAGCGCGAGCGGCCCCTATAATTCGGCTTGCGACCTAACCGGTGCAGGTGATACTGTCTCATGCACTGTCATAGTTTATCCTTGGCTTGGTGCTCCAACCTACACGATGACTGTCAGCTACTCAATTCTGTACGGTGGAATAGGATATTCTCCACCTATCTTCGACTACACGCAAGGCGGTTCCGACAAGCAATACGTTCTCACTTTGACGCCAACAGACATCCTAGTGGACAAGGACTCCACCTGGAATGTGACGAACCCGCTCGGAGGCTCGACGGTTAATGAACAGTGGATCACAACTCAGCCTACATCTGGAACAGTGACATCGTCAAGAACCATAGTATTCACGTACAGACACCAGTACAATCTGACGATCAACTCAGCACATGGGACTGCGAGTGGGGGGGGCTGGCGTGTAGTCGAAGATA
>JAGTQV010000009.1:6193-27546 GCA_018397035.1 Candidatus Bathyarchaeota archaeon
CTGTGACCTCACCCGCGGATGAGGCGGCTGGAACCAGATATGTCTGCACCGGATACACTGGTGATGCTTCAGGCTCTGGCTCAAGCGGCACCATAACCATGGATGGACCGAAGACTGTCACCTTCAACTGGAAGACTCAGCACTACTTGAGGATGCAGGCCTCCCCCCCAACAGGCGGTTCAGTCTCGCCTGGGTCATCCTGGAAGGATGCTGGATCATCGGTCAGCATCTCCGCGACGTCCAGTGAAGGCTTCAAGTTCAAATCGTGGACCGGCCAGGGCGCTGGAAGCTACACTGGCACAGATGTAAACCGAACCTTGACCATCAGCAACCCGATCAACCAGACAGCGAACTTCTACGGGGTGGTCACGATGACTGTGAGCTACCAGGTTGTCGGCGGAGGCTCAGGCTACTTCCCACCAGTATTCAGTTACCTGGAGAACGGCACAGCCAAGACTTACACACTCACAACAACGCCGACAAGTGTCTCAGCAGACGCAGGCTTCACATGGACTGTTACACCGAACCCGCTCACAGGATCCACTGATACTGAACGTTGGTTCTCAGCCCAAGCGTTGAGTGGAGTAGCCACGACTGGGACTTTCGTCTTCAAGTACTATCATCAGTATCCCCAGTCGCTAACCGTCCCGTTCGGGTCGACAACGACTGTAGGGAGCGAGTCGCTTGGCGTGAGTGCCGAGGTGAACACCTTCACAGGCAACCCGGAGGTGACAGTCGCCACCTACCCCTCAAACCCAGCAGATACATCGATATTCAAGACACTGGGCAAGTATGTTGACGTCCAGATCAGCAGCGCAACAGGGGTTAACTGGATAATCGTCCGGGTCTACTATGATGATGCTGACCTTGCAGCCGCCGGCGCGGATGAGTCGACACTCGTCCTATACTGGTGGAATGGGGCATCATGGGTTGAGTGCTCAGACTCACATGTAGATGCTGACGCTAACTGTGTCTGGGCAAGGATAACAGACACATCAATCCCAACCCTGTCGCAGCTTGTAGGCTCAGTCTTCGGCATAGGAGGGTCTGAGGCTGCAACCACTCCACCACCCACAACACCTCCCCCAACCACGCCATCACCCACACCAACCTATCCGCCTGCAACCACGCCGCCACCGCCATGGCTTCCAATCCCTACAGGCCAGAAGATCTGCATCATCGCCACCGCCGCCTATGGAAGCGAGTTGGCTCCTGAAGTCGTCTACATGAGGCATGTAAGAGACAACATGATAGCCTCAAACGAGGCTGGGAGAAGACTTGTGGACGGGTGGAACAGCTTCTACTACAGCTGGTCTACACCACTCGCCTTATGGATCGCGAGTTCAGAAGTGCTCCAGTCCGTATTCAGGGTCCTGCTGATGCCGCTTGTAGCCGTGGTCCACCTGGCAGCCACCGTCTATATTCTGCTTGCATCGATCAATCCAGCGTTTGCCTCTGTCGCCGCTTTCTCAGCCGCAGCCGCAATGTCTGTGACAGTATACATTATCACACCAGCCTTGACGCTGAGAACGATCCACAGGAGAAGACACATCTTGAAGGGCCTGCTCTGAAGATCTATAGGCTTCAGCCTGCAGATTCACCCACGCAGACTCCTGCAAACCGCAAGGGTAAGACAGTTACTTAACAGGAATAATGGCTTTCAAACTTTGCATAACTAGACAAGCATTAAATACACGGTTCAAGAAGCATTAAACAAGGATCAGAAGTCCTGCATGGCGAGCTTCTAGATGAAGCGGGTTCGGGATCTGTCACTCCTGACAGCTTTTCTACTGGTCCTTCTGCTTGCCCCAGCATTGTTGCAGTTCAATATTCAATCAGCTCAAGCCCAGAACGTCACGATCGATAGTGTTGATGTTAGGCCAGAAGTCGTTGCGCTCGTGGAGTCATTCACAGCGACGGTTCATGGAACCTATGATACGAGTGAAGGCCTCAACATACGCGTGGGGATAAAGAATATTTTCGGGGAGTGGGTTGGAGGACCGAGCAACTACGTTACAGCGTCGGGCCAGGCTCAGGTTCGCGGCAACTGGCAGCTGAGTTTCCAAGTTCAAGGTGTGAAGCGGTACGAAGACAGTGAGAAAGGGAAAGAAGTTGACCAGCTTGAGCGAGTGGATGAAAGTAGGAATCTTTATCGAAGAAAGCTCTTTGTCTACATAGAGAATCTGAATATTGCCTTTCAGTTCTATTCAAGAGTAGTCTACCACAGCTGCGGCTATGAATGCACTAGACCATACTTGGACATCAAGAGTGCCTATGCAGTTCCTGTTGGAGGAGAGGAGGGATCTCCTATACGTACAGGAGATCAGGTTGATGTCCACTTGGTGTTCGATGTCTCTCCAGGATGGACAACCGTGATCCGTGGTGGGCACGCCCACGCCGTGGTTGGAGAATGCGTTGTACGCACCATGGTTTGGAATAGTCTCGGAATAGCTCCTACACAGCCTTGGTGGATCGAGTGGACCTGGAACGGACGCCCTGCATATGTATTTGAGGAACTGATCCACTCGTCATATTCGGTTAATATGGCTATTCGGTTTCAAGCACCTGGTGAACCGACCGAATGGAACTTCGAGCTTGGCGTAAAACTGTTCTGGATAGAAGGGGCCACGGCGACGCACCCGGAGGAGGAGAAGGAGATGGAGGAGAGTGAGACCTTGGCGATACATGTCTCACGCAGAGATTCCAACACACTTTCTGTAGCCATCACCAACGTAGTATTTGTCCCTGACCCCGCTGAGCCTGGCCAGAACCTGGACGTGAACGTCCAGGGCGGATACGCTTTCCCTGAGGGTGAGACACACAACATCATCCTGACAGTACAGAACGAGTATTTCCAGAGTGTACGTCAGCTCAGTGACATCAGCGGTGAAGGCTCCTTCAGCGAGATACTGAACGCAGTAGCCCCAACCACAGAGGGAGAGAACATACGTCTAGGAGTCGCCCGCGCCGTGATACACGGCACCGATATAGATGACGAAGAGGAGCTCTATGTGACTGTTAGGGCTGGAGCAGAGGCGGAGCGTTATTGCAGGATAGTCGAACTGAGGGTTAGTGGAGGAGAGCCGCCTCAACAGGTGACCACGGGAGAAGACTTCTATGTTACTGCGGACTTGGAATGGAGTCTCCCTAGGGACGCGGAACTATTCTTCGACATATTTGATGTGTCTCAGCCTGGTTCCGCGATTGCAGGCGGACAATTCTATCTGTTTACTGTGCCTGGTGAAGAAAGGCATTCCGATACTGTCTATGCTACTGTTGAGGGCTTCAGGATTCCTCCACGTAACCTTCTTCCAGCAGATGGCCGCTGGACGTTGAGGGCCGATGTCCGATATAGTATGGGCGATATCGGAGAATATGGGGACGGACGCAATTTCGACGTCATAGTGGTTGGCGGTGAAGAAGGAATAGCTGGTGGAGCCTCCGACTGGTCCATCACAGGAGTCTCAGTCTCACCTGTGGACCCGTTCATCGGGGCAGGCGTGACATTCACAGCGAGGATACAGGTCGCGACCAGCGATTCTCTCCCACAGACGGTTGGGGTATCATATGCGATAGATGGTGTGGAGCAGCTCCGGGGCCCCGCAACTATGGAGGACGGCATGGCTTTCCTGGCGGTCTCATCCCCAGCCTGGACACCTGCACTTGGCGCACACACGGTCAGGTGGGAGGTGGATCCAGACCATGTTTATGATGATCCTGACCGCGGGAATAATGTTCGAGAGTTAAGTTTCACAGTCACCCAGACACCTGTCCTGCCTGGTGGGCAGCCTTCTGGTGAGCAGCCAGCTGGGGAGGAGTTCGACTTCTACGTCACAGCCGTCCCGACTGAGCAGACTGTCCGCAGCCCAGTAACCTACACAGTCACAGTCGACGTCACCTCAGGTGCACCTCAACCTGTCCAGCTGGAGCTCATAGGAGCCCCGGCAGGCATCTCCTACTACTTCGACCCACCCTCAGGAACTCCAAGGTACACCTCAACATTGACTGTGACAGCGGCCACGAATCTTCCAGCCGGCTCATACCCTATGACGATAAAGGCTTCAGGCGGAGGAAAGGAGAGGTATAAGCCGGTAACCCTCATCGTCGAGGAGGGGCCTGACTACAGACTGTCCATCAGCCCTGAAACCGTCACTGCTAAGCCGGGTGGTAAGGCAGAGTTTACAGTATCAGTCTCATCAGACAATGGTTACAGCCGAACTGTCAACCTTGCGGCTTCAGGGATACCAGGCAATGTTTCATGGCGGCTGAACCCGGCAGCCTCAACCCCGAACTTCCAGTCAAACCTGACCTTGCAGCTTAGCGAGGGTGTTCATCCAGGCTTCTACACGATACTCGTCTCAGGCTCAGGAGCAGAGAGCAAACGTGCAGCCGCCACGCTTCGGGTTGAGAGGGTGATACCCAGAGAAGTCTTGGAGACGGAGACTAAGGTAAACTACCTAGCAGCGGCACTGCTGGGCCTCATCCTCGCCGCCGTGTTCGGAGGCGGATATCTAGCATATAGAAGGGTGAGGGCGGGTAGAGCTAAGGCCTTCTGTGTTGAGTGCGGGACAAGGCTGCCAGTCAGTGTGAGTTACTGTCCGAAATGTGGGGCCAGGCAGCCTGAACAGGGGGTTTCGAGTTGACCACCTTGAGCAGGCACAGGCTGGATGTCAGAGCAGCATTTGCAGCAGTCTTGATAGTCACGGTTACCCTTGGCGTGGTTGAGCCAGCAGCAGCCGCATATAATGGAGAGATAATACCGCCGAGCCCATACACAGTCTATACAAACCAGGTCTACAGTCTAACCGTCAGCTTCCACTACATGGCCGCTACTCCATGCGCCTTCTGGATAGAGAGTCCACCGTATCAAAGCGGGAAGCAGACGCTTAAGGGCTCAGGGACGAGTGCGGTGGCTCTGACGCTTCAAGCCCCTTCAACACCCGGAATCTACACGCTCGGCCTGAAACTCTACCTTCAACCTCAAGGGGAGACTCCTAGCGTAGTCGACACTGCAACCGTGAATTACCAAGTGGTTGAACCCATCAAGACAGACTGGGATGTTGAGAAGGTCTGGATAGATCCTGCATCACCTCTTGAAGGCGACCAGGTCACATTCCACGCCAGGATCACATTGAGAAACACGAACAGCAAGCAGCCGTTGACTGTAACCGTCGCCTGCGTGCTCGATAACAAGGTCTACTCAAGCGGATCCTTGACCTTCTCACCGCAGCCTTCATACCAGGATATCACTGCGAAGCCTTGGACCGCAACTAAGGGTGCTCATACGCTCGTCTTCGTTGTGGATCCGAATCGGGAGCATAACGACCCAACACCATACCCGCAGTACAACTTCAAGGAACTCAGATTCAATGTTGAGACCTACTACGCTGTCATCGAGAGGATCAACCCTCTCCCCTCAGAGGTTGATGAAGGGGAATGGTTCGAGGCTCTTATCGTCGTCGCCTACAAGTTCCCAGCATCAGCCACACTCGAGATCCACCATGTTAACAACGCGACGATGCCGCCTGTCTCTGACACGACACGTGACACAGTCACAGGCTCAGGCTCAAAGGAGTACAGGTTCAGAGCCCGAGCACCATACACCCGCCCCACCAACGCAAGCCAGGAGACCTGGATCCTCCAAGGCTCAGGATGGATCCAGTTCGACCGGGGAGCAGGCTGGGAGAAGACTGACCCAGGCTGGCACAAGCTCTACAATGTGACGGTCAGGAGGCTGAGGTACTACGCTGTCTTCGACAGCGTAACCGCCGAGTACACAGGGACGACAGGCGGCGGAACGAACGCCTCAATAGGACATGTCCAGATCAGTCTCAGGGTCAGGTATCTTGTACCCCTTGAGTCAGGTCTAAGGTTGATCGTCTCAAGGTCTGGGGGCACGGCTGAAGGAGACCAGGTGCACGTGAATCGAACCTCGCCCTGGGGCTGGGTCATATGGAGTGATGAGAGCGAGTTCACTCAGGATGAGCCGGTTGAGAGGACTGGAACCTACGCTTTCGAGTACACTTTCCCCGCAGGATCAGCTGAGGGCACAGTCAACCTCCACGCGACCGTCCACTACCTGGCTTACGGTGAATGGAGGTATGGAGATGGAGAGTCTGCTGGAGCCTCAGTCCCCACCACTCCGCCTCAACCTGAACCTTCACCGTCCGTAGGCGACTACATATCAGCCGCCTTCAACAGGATACTGGAGTGGTTCAAGAGCCTACTCGGAATCGGCCGAGAAACCCTCAGGATCTACTGAAGCCCCGTCGGGTTACGGTGCTTCGCGACCATATTCTGATTCAGATACGGTTCACACATCCCAAGTCTTAGATTCGAATCTTGATAGATTATGATGAGAGCAAGGATTGCGCCGCTCCCATCATGCAATGTCTATCGTTCTGATCTTTGCAGGCGTCTTGGTCGTGTCTCTCATCCTCTGCAGGCAGGGCAGCTTTGCGGAGTCAACTACACCTTCCTACATGATCACCTTTGACACTATCCCTGCTGATACAGGCACGATCATATTCAACGGGACAAGATATGCAGATGAGCCGGCTGAGAGGATTCTGGAATAATCCACTCTTGACCTCTCTGACTACCATCTCTATCATTTTGTCTTCCTTGATCTTACACCATAACCTATTCAATGATCGATACCTTCCAGCAGACAATATAGCGGCTGGAAAGATTTTTCTTAGGGGGCTCTTGTTCACAGAGGAGCCGCCTCCTGCATGCTCTCCTGCAGTCAGGACATGTCATCAGCGGCGAAGTCTCCATGTAGACCAATGCCAACTTGACGGCTGCGAACAGAAAGGCGGCGAGCGAAAGCAGAGAGTGAGAGTCTAGCTGCCCGACCATCGGAACAGAATAGCCATATCACCATCACTCTTCCACCAAAAGTGAGACAACATCTAGGTGTGCGCAGAAGCTTGTCAAGAGAGCACTGATCAATGATCAGTCCTGATGATCCAGTGACAAATCTGAGAGAGCCAACCCCGCAATCCCGCATTCTATTGTGTGTAAGTCTTAAATTCACACCTCCACATACTCTACCGACGGCGTAGATCTTGAGGCGCCTCATCCACTCAGCAATCCTAGTTTTGATACCATTTCTCCTTACGCTGCCTGCCTTGCCAGCTGAGGCAACTGTCCCTGGAGCTAACGGAAAGATAGTCTTCGCAAGCGATCGCAGCGGCGCCGGTTTCGAGATCTTCGTGATGAATCCTGACGGCTCAGCCGTAACCCAGCTGACGACCAACACAGCCGGCGACCTTGAACCGTCCTGGTCCCCAGACGGATCCAAGATAGCTTTCGCAAGCGATCGTGACACTGACTATGAGATCTACGTCATGAATGCGGATGGGACGGCTGTGACTCAGCTTACCTTCAACAGCGCCTCAGATAATGAGCCTTGCTGGTCTCCGGACGGAGAGAAGATAGTCTTCGTGAGCGATCGTGACGGCGATGATGAGATCTACACTATGAGGACCGATGGGACAGGGCTTAATCAGCTGACTGTGAACGACAAGTCAGACCGTCAGCCCTGCTGGTCTCCAGACGGGTCAAAGATAGTCTTCTCCAGTAATCGCGACGGTGACTATGAGACCTATGTTATGAATGCGGATGGGACGGCTGTGACTCAGCTTACCTTCAACAGCGCCTCAGATAATGAGCCTTGCTGGTCTCCGGACGGGGCGAAGATAGTCTTCGCAAGCGATCGCAGCGGCGCCGGTTTCGAGATCTTCGTGATGAATCCTGACGGCTCAGCCGTAACCCAGCTGACGACCAACACAGCCGGCGACCTTGAACCGTCCTGGTCCCCAGACGGATCCAAGATAGTCTTCAACAGTAATCGTGATGGCGATAATGAGATCTACGTTATGAACTCAGATGGTACAGGTCTTAATCAGTTAACCATCAACAATGTGGTAATTGATCAACAGCCTGCCTGGCAGCCGGTAGTTACTACACCGCCACCCACCCAGATAGTAGTGAGATTCAGTACAGTTCCAGCCGGGACTGGAACGATAATCTTCAATAGCACCAGCTATGCCGACGGCAGCTCCGTAACCGCGAGGCAGGGTACATACAGCCTGAGAGCCAACCCTGCCGTCGGCTACGTGTTCCTCAGCTGGGAGACTGTTGGATCGGTCTTCGTCTCAGATCCGACGCTGTCGTTAACCACATGCATCGTCTATGGAAGCGGCACAATCAGGATGATGCAGGAACAGGAGCAGACACCTACACCGCCGACTGAGACCCCTCCAACCACTCCACCGCCCACTGAGACGACCACCCCGCCATGGACTACTTCCCCACCACCAACCGAGACACCTCCTCAGAGGCTGTGCGTCATCGCCACAGCAGCTTACGGCAGTCCGCTGGCTCCTGAGGTGGTCTACATGAGACATGTGAGGGACAACATGATAGCCTCAAACGAGGCTGGGAGAACACTCGTAAACGGCTGGAATCTCTTCTACTACTTATGGTCACCTCCCGTCGCACAATTTGTTGCAACCAATCATCCCCTTCAACCAGTTGCCAGAGTTCTCTTGGTTCCTCTGGTTGGAGTTGTTCACGTCACAGCATACATCTACGACCTGGCCACACCTGTCAGCGCAGCATTCGCATCAGTCACCGCATTTACACTAGCAGCCATCTTGGCTGCAGCAATCTATGTTGCCACACCATCACTTGTAATTCGATCGATCTTAAGTGTCAGAGCGAAGCGTGCCCGAGTCAGGCCTGAGCCATAGACGGCCCGCGCTCCTTCAGAACCTCGATCAGACTGTTGATGCTGTAGAGCAGGCTTAAGGCCCCTCCTGGAAATAGTGCGCACTTGAGAGCCTCAAGAATCTCCTCCTTCGTCGCTCCCCTCTCAAGAGCCCGCCGCATATGATTCTTCATCGCAGAGGCATCCCCAGGATTGCGTGCCGCTATCGCACAGATGAAGAAGAGCTCCTTGATCTTCTCTGGGAAGATCCGTGTTCTGATCATGGCCAGCTCATACAGCCTATCGTACGTCTCAAGGAACTCAGGATCATCCTCTGCAAGAACCCTGTATGACGGATATACGTAGCCGCGCTTCCTCATCATCTCCTCCAGAAGCCGTTTAGACCGTTCACTCATCACATTCCACCTAGTGATAGAAAATCGGAATTACCTGATTTAACGATATCCGGAATCCCAGAGACAGACTCTAGAGATCGGTGACCTCCGGTAGCTTCCTGCAAAAAAAGAAGGTAGGGTTGCGACTAGTGGAAGATCCTCAGGGTCTGTGTCACAACGGTCTTGGTGGCCAAGGCTATCGTGGACAGGACGAAAGCGGCAGATGCAATCATCATCAAGACAGACACAGATGAGATCTCAGCCACAAGTATCAGTGCAGCACTGGCAATCCACACCCAAGCCAAGGCCTTAGATGGAAGATGGACTGTCAACCGTCTTCTTCTAGCGATCTCTGCTGCAAGGAGCACCACTGGAGCAAAGTAAACTACACCGATCAAGCTGCTGGCAACAAGACCAGCCGCCACCACTGCAAGCTCAGGAGCAAAGCTCAGCATCGAGTACGCCCACTGTGCAAGGTATAGTGAACCGATCAACGGATACAGGGCAGCCTTCACAATGTTTCTGAGCGCCAGGTTGTTCTTCACATGCTCTGCAACAGTCGGGCTGAAGGAGTAGTACCAAGCATTGAAGACATTCATGAACTGGTTTCCAGCGAATGTCGACTGGACGGACTGGTCTCTGAAGAGCCGGAGGAAGTAGACTTCAGGAGCCAGCTCTGAACCGTATGTGGCAGTCGCAATTATGCATGTTCTGCCTGCTGTGGGAGACACAGTCAGGGTTGCAACTACGACCCTGCTCTTTGTTCCACATGTACCTGTGATAGTCATTGTTCCACTCCCTGATGGGGCTGACGCTGCCGCTGTGATCGTCAAGGTTGCTGTACCGATCCCGTTAGGTGGAGGCGTGACTGAGGCCGGGCTTATCGATCCGGTTGCACCTGAACCTGAAGGCAACGCTACTGTCAGAGCCACCGGTGAACTGAAGGAGTTTATTGAGTTCACGTTTATCGTGGCGGTTGCTGATGAGCCGTTCCTAACCGTGATTGAGCTCGGGTTAAGTGTCAGCGTGAAGTCTGTTGAAGCAACGATGATGAGTGTGACGTTCACCCAGTGTATCTGCGTCCCGGATGTGCCGCTGATGTTAAGCACATGACTTCCAACCGGAGCTGTTGATGATATGGTCAGGGTTAGCGTTGAAGAGTTAGAGCCAGCCGGCGGTATCAGCAGCGATGATGGATTGAATGTACCTGTAACCCCTGCAGGCAACCCCTGAACACTTAAAGTCATAATGGCTGAGTAGTCGTCTGAAGAGCTCCCTGTCACTGTGAAGACCGCGGTTGAATTCTGCTCTGCCGTTCCAAGCGTCGGCGTAGCTGAGATCGTGAACTCCCCTACACTGACAGCGATAGATTCCTGACTTTGAAGCATGCCGCTCTGCCCTCTGATAGTTATGTAGTAGGTGCCTTCAGCCAGCGAGCCACTTGTCGTGATCGTCAGGATGGATGATGCTAACCCACCCTGAGGAGGCAAGACAGCAGCTGGATTCAATGTTGCGGTCATACCGGTCGGGACACCGACAGCGGTCAGCGTCACGGTTGAACTGAATGTGCCAACCGACTGGACACCTATACTGAAGGTTGTACTCTTTCCACGTATCACAGACTTCGCCATCGGTGAAGGCGCGATATAGAAGCCGTTGACTCTCAGAGTGATGGCCCATGTATGGATCAATGCTCCACCCTCAGTCGATCCAGAGATGACGAAGGTATAGTTTCCAGCCTGCGTCAGAGCTGTCGCAGTCATCAAGAGCAGTGAAGTGTTAGTCGTGTATCCGAGAACATTTACGATAGGCGGGTCGAACGAGTAAGTTATCAAGCTAGGTATACTTGGAGCGAGCAGTAGAGCGACTGAATACTTGTTTGTGTCGGTTGTGAAGCTTTGAACGTTTATCTGGAGTGCTCCTGAGCCCCCAGGCACGACATCAATAACGTTGCCTGGTGTGCTTGAGAGCCTGAAGTCTTTATTACTAGCCACATACTGGATTACGCGCAGCTGGGCGGTGCCGTCACTGTATATGCCCGTTGGTGCCTGAGCTCTCACTCGAATTGTGTATGTGCCCAGCGAGACTCCGCCTCCCACAGTCACCATCAGGTATGTGAAGGTCTGCCCATCCAGAGGCACATTGACTACGCTCCCTTTGGGGAAGCTGAGTGAAGGATTCATTGTGGTGCTTGGTCCTGAGATTATTGAGGCGTTCAAGGTGACTGTGCCGACGAAGCCCCCGATCGACTGTATCAGTACTGAATAGTATCCGAACTGGTTGAGGGTATTATCCAAGTCTTGCACTGTGGGGCTTAGTACCACGTTGATAGTTGCGATCGCACTTGCACTACGGATATTCGACACTGCTCCAAATATTAGGGTCAATGCTAATGCTATCGCGATAGCGAATGATTTTTGTTGTTTCATCTAGCTGTCCTCCTTGTGACGTTCAAGGTATTCAGATATGGCGACTTCCAGTTCTTGGCTCTGCTTTTTTGTTGTCCCGTGCTTCTTTATGACCTGCCCGAGGAATTTCTTCCAGAGTTTGTCGTCGATCTGCATGGTTGTTTTATGTTTTGGCATCAGGATTTTTCCCCGTAAGGTCGTAAAGTCGTCGAACCATATTTAATTCTTCCTAGACATTTTTCCTCAACAGGCCACTACAGAAACAGAAACAGCAAGAAAGCTGGAATTCTGCCTCAGTCTCACTTGGAAATCAGTATTCCACCGCTGAGTTTAGAGCAGGCTTCATTCTTGCGGGTTTAGTCTCTGTTTTTCTTTCCCGTTTTAGGAGCAAGCATAAGTACATTTCTGTACTCGAAAGCTTAAAATACGGTACATGTAACCAAATCCGTCCAGGAAGATCAGACCAACCCTCAACACCAAACCACAGTGAATAGGAAGTTGACCGAAGAAACACACCCGCCACTGCTGGATATAGGACTCCTCAGACCACACGAACAGACAGACCCGATAAGACTGGAGGAGCTGAAGAAGCAGCTTGCAGCAGACGGCTACCAGAAAGACCCTATTATAGTCGACGAGAGGCACCTGATAGTGATAGATGGACACCACAGGATCCTCGCCCTGAGAGCCCTCGGATACACTAAGGTCGTCGCACACAAGATCAAGTACCTGGATGATGACCGGATCATAGTCAAGACATGGCATCCCGCGGTCAAAGGATCAAGAGCAGAACTCCTCAAGATACTCCAGCCATACCTTGAAGATGCAAACCCAGCTGAGAATCAGCAAGCAGCCCTACTCGTGCTCAGCGAGACCCAGCACCCCCTTGCAGCATCCAGAGAGGCGATCATGAGCTCCCTACTCGGAAGATTCAGCATAGAATACGCCCCAGACGTCGAGACGGCTAAGAGACTGGCTAGGAGTGAAGGCTACGCAGGAGCGATAGTATTCAACTCGATCGATAAAGATCAGGTCGTGAAGGCTGCCCTGTCAGGCAGAGTGCTCCCGCCGAAGACGACGCAGCACATAATCCCGGAAAAGCCTGTAGACTGGTTCATACCGCTTGAGACCCTGAATAATGGTGTGCAGCAGGAGCAGACAGCGAGAAGGGATCATCAGGAAGCAGGATCCAGGAATCCCCTCCAGAACTAGGGCAAGTACTCACTTATCCTCCGTGTCTTCCTCCTCTCCAGGACCTCGGCACACCTTCTCGGAGTGAGCTTCCTGAACTCAAGCCCTAGGGCTGCAAGCGCCTCCTGAGCACCTGACCTCAGACCTGGCGCCGCCACTACACCTCTGACATGGACGCCGGTCGACGCACTCACCGCATCGACGTAACGTTTCAGCTGGAGAACCGCATCCTTTCCTGCCAGGTTCCGCTTCAACTCAACGACTACAAGCCGGCCGTCCACATCCTTACCGTAGAAGTCGATGAACCCCGGCTCAACCTTCCTCTCGAATTCAAGAAGTCTCAGGCCGGCCTCCAGTATGCTGGGATCAGACACTAACGCATCCCTCATCTGCTCCTCACTCACGTAGAGGTTGAACTCAGCCCTATCGACAGGCTTGAACGACACCATGAACATCACAGACTCGAAGATGAGGTCTAGAGTCTCATTCTGTTTCGGGCGGTACGCCCTGATCCTGAGTGCGCCATCAAGTGAGACTGATAGAATGCAGCCTGGCGGCTGCCAGTTGACCGGTTCATATCGTGCAGGCCTGTGGACCTGGACAGACCCATCACCCTTCACGATTACAACCCTCTCACCCGGCCCCAGGGATGAGGATGCTCTTCCAGAGTAGCGGCACTGACAGTCCCCCGCGACTATGACCAGTTCCCTTCTCCGAAATGAGGCTTGGAGCTGCGCCGCCGCCTCCGGCAATTTAGGCGTCGTCAGCAGCCTGTAACGTGCGGCAGGGGTCTGGGGCATATCCATCAGCCCTTTGAAGGTTCTAGGCAGACCTATTAAGTGTGGCAGTTCTGAGAAGATTTTAATAGTGACTCAGGCCGGACATCAGTTATTGGGATGCGTTTGGAGCCGTCGAAGAAGCCTCTGAACATGCTCATCAAGAAGGTGAATCAGGAGGTCACAGTCAAACTGAAGAACCATGTTGAGTACCGCGGCAAGATGGTTGACTGCGACAGCCACATGAACATCATCCTCGACGGCGCCACCGAGTATAAGGGTGATGAACCCTCAGCAAACTTCGGGAACATCATCGTCAGAGGAAACAATGTCCTCTACGTATGCATCTCGAAGCCTTAGGCAGGATTGGACTTAAGGTCGAAGATGCGGTCTCAGGATGGATGACTGGCCCGCGAGAGTCCTCCTCTTCCCAGTGACGTATTCGAGAGCCGCATCCTCACCGAGACTTATCCTCGCCTTCCTCTCAAAGCAGTCGATGATGTTGCAGACGTCTCTTCTGAGGTTCTCTCCGGCATTCGGATGGTCTACGCTTACACTCTGAGGCCAGTCGATGATCAAGACCTTGCCGTCAGCCTTCACCAAGATATTATACTCGCTCAAGTCTGAGTGGACCAGGCCTGCCCTCAGGTAGGCCACCCTCACGTTTCTAAAGATCTCAAGCATTATCGACTCCGGATCCTCCATCTCAGCAAACTTCAGCTCGGTCCCTTCGATCACACCCATGACGATGGCGTGTCTGTTGTAGGCGATCGGCCTCGGAACACTCACCCCTACCTTATGTAAGGTCTTGAGTGCGGAGTACTCCCTCTCAGCCGATAGTCTGGACTGGTAGAGCCATGATATGTGTGTGCGGCCGGCAGCATAACCTCTCTTTTTCATGGTCTGCCTGAAACTCGTCCTGCCGAGCCTGTGGAACTTCACCACACATCTTCCACCCCGGCCATCTAAGGCCTCGTATATGTCAGACTCCTTCCCGACGCCGAGAGGCTTGCCTACAGCCTCAACCTTCCCACGGTCGACCAGCACCCTCAGAGCTAAGGCGTCATACCCCAACATCGTCAACAAGTATCCTCGACCCGTAGGCAGGGTCTTCGGCGCGCTCACGATCAGCCGGTCTCTTGAGAGACCCCTGAGCCGGTAACGTACCTCATCATCCCTAAGCCTGGAGAACCGGATGATCTCCTCAACAGGGACATACTCGTGGTGCTTCATCAAGAGTTCAGTCACGGCCAGTATGCGAAAATCCCCTCTGACAAGCGATCTGAACCTCTCAGCAATCTGTAAGGCCAAGCCTAAGGCGCTCCATACAGCAGAGGATAATAGGATGCTCGACACTCAAATAGTAAGCTGCAGTCGAGACGTTACCGCGCTGTGGTGGCGGATTCGTGGCAAGGCAAGTCGCAGCGAGAACACGCCAGCTCAGCCTCATAGCCGTCTTCACCGCCCTGATAGCGGTCGCAACATCACTCTTCACTGTGAACGTCCCAGCGACTAAGGGGTACTTCAACGTCGGCGAGGCCGCCATCTATGCCTGCGCCCTTCTCTGCGGCGGCTTCGTAGGCGGACTCTCAGCAGGCATCGGATCCATGATCGCTGACCTGGCTCTAGGCTACACGCTATTCGCTCCAGCGACTCTTGTGATTAAGGGTTTTGAGGGAGCCGTTGTCGGATATCTCGGCGGTAGACGAGCATGTCCAAGCCGCCGTCTGAGCATGGTGATGGTAGGCGCGACTGCCGCCGCCCTGGCCACCATCATCCTGGCCGCTGGAGCAGGCTACTACACTGGATCCATGGAGTTCTCCCTTACCCTGCCTCAGAATCAGGCAGGCTTCAGGTTTGATGTGCCCCTGGCATTCTGGGTTGGATTAGCTATCCTCGCTGCGCTCTCAGCCATGTACGTACCGCTCAAACGGGATCCAAGCCTCAGCTGGGAGATAGCAGCGGTTCTGGCAGGCGGGGCGGTTATGGTGACAGGCTACTTCCTGTATGAGCAGTTGATCCTTGGGGTAGCCGCGCTAGTCGAGGTGCCTATAAACGTCGGCCAAGTGATGATAGGTGCTGTCCTTGCCCTACCGGTAGTCAGGGCTATCAGGATTCCTAAACCTCAGGGATACCGTGGCTAGAATCGATCAAGTGATGGGCCCCCAGCAAATATCTAGGAGTCCTGAAAAGAGAGGTTGTCCTATGCCGCATGGTTAAGCAGCCCTGCCGTGGTTCAGCTGCTACTTCTTGCCTGTCGCGGTCGCTCTTTCCAGGCAGGCGGCTACGAATCCATTGTATGTTGGGGCAGGCTTCACAGGCCTGGACTTGAACTCTCCATGGAACTGTGTAGCCAAGTGGAAGAGACTCCCCGGCAATTCAAGGATCTCCATCCTTAAACCGTCAGGACTTCTGCCTGAGAAGACAAGCCCACCCTCCTCCAGTCTTGCAAGGTACCTCTGGTTCACCTCGTACCGGTGGCGATGCCTCTCGAATATGCTCTTTCTTCTGTAAAGCCTGTAGGCGAGTGTGCCAGGGGTCAGGACTATCTCATTAGCGCCAAGCCTCATCGTAGCACCCTTCTGGTCGACTGATTGCTGCTCAGGCATAAGGTCGACTACCGGATGTTCAGCCTCAGGCTCCACCTCGGTAGAGTTCGCTCCATCCAAGCCTATGTGCCTGGCGAACTCAACTATCGCCATCTGGAATCCGAAGCATATCCCAAGGAAAGGGATGTTCTTCTGTCGTGCATAGGAGATCGCGGCTATCTTCCCTTCAGTCCCTCTGGCGCCGAAGCCTCCTGGGATGAGTACCCCATCGTAGCCTTCAAGGCCTTGAAGTCTTGAAGGGTCCTCCTCGAAGATCTCTGTCTCCACCCAACTTATCTTGACAGAGGCATTATTCGCGGCGCCTGCATGCCTCAACGCCTCATTTATGCTCACGTATGAGTCGGCGAGCTCAGCGTACTTCCCGCATACAGCGATCTCCACCCTATACTCGGGGTTGATGAATCCTTGCAGCATCCTCCTCCAAGCCTTCCAGTCAGGTTTCCTAGTCTTCAGGAGCATCCGCTCAGAAAGGTACTCTCCAAGACTCTGCTCGTCAAGTATCAATGGGAGCTCGTAGACACTCCTCATGTCAGGCGAGGTGAATACAGCCCTCTCCTCTATGTTGCAGAAGAGGGCGATCTTTTTCTTCGGCTCCGGCTTAAGTTCGCTCTGGCTCCTCACAACGACGGCGTCTGGCTGTATCCCGATCCTCCTGAGCTCCTGGACGCTATGCTGTGTCGGCTTCGTCTTCTGTTCCCCGACCACATCCAGGACTGGGACGAGGGTGACGTGGATGTAGAGGACGTTGCTCTGCCCCTCCTCAAGCCTCATCTGTCTTGCAGCCTCAAGGAAAGGTAGGCTCTCTATATCCCCTACTGTTCCTCCGATCTCGATGATCGCGCAGTCTGCCTTACTCTTCTTCGCGGTCGACCTTATCCTGTCCTTGATCTCATCAGTTATATGCGGTATTATCTGGATGCATCTGCCTAGAAGTTCGCCCTTACGCTCTCTCCCTATCACTGTCAGGTAGATCTGGCCTGTCGTGATGTTATGTTCCTTTGAGATGTTCACGTCGAGGAACCTCTCGTAGGTACCCAGATCCATGTCCGTCTCGCCGCCGTCCTCTGTGACGAAGACCTCACCGTGAATATACGGGTTCATCGTTCCAGCATCGACATTCAGGTATGGGTCTATCTTGATCGCTGTCACCGCTAATCCTCTGGACTGCAAGATCTTGCCGACAGAGGCGGCTGTCACACCTTTGCCTATCCCGGACATAACGCCTCCAGTTATGAAGATGTACTTGAGCATCCTGAACACCTCTAGGATCCAGACATACCAGACCGGCGCGTCTTCAACATAGCCAAGACATCACGCCTCCAAGCTCTCCTTCACTCACCCAGCTCATCCTGCTTGGCCTGCACCCTGCCCCTCTCTGGAAGCATCGAGTACCGGCCGTCTGGGGTCCTGTAGACGGCGAGCCTCCCAACAGTCTCCCAGACATCCTCTTTCAAGCGTCTGACTTGGACTGTGAAGACTTCAGCAGACGGATCTGACTTGCCAGGCCAGACTGCGAAGCTCAGGAAGTCGCCGTCGGGCAGCCTTGTGGAGAAACGGGCCTTCGGCTGCTGCCTCTCAGACAATCAAATCACCACTACACCCGTGAAAGGACCTGATGAATCTTATAGAGGATTTGGTCAGGCGAATCAGAAGCAGCACAGTGATCCTTCACTGCAGCAGATCATAACAAGCCTTTTAGATGCAGTCTACTCGAAAGCCTCCCTGAGGAGTACATTGATGCCATGCAACATTGTTGTGGGAGGGTTCTTCGGGGATGAGGGTAAGGGGAAGGTGGTAGCGTACCTGGCATTAAGGGATAAACCGGCCGTGATCGCTAGAGGAGGGGTTGGACCTAACGCTGGACACACTGTCGAGTTTAATGGAAGGGTCTACTCCCTCAGGATGGTTCCGAGCGGCTTCCCAAGCCAGGGCAGCAGACTCCTCATCGGCCCCGGCGTCTCAGTAGACCCGAACGTCCTGGTGAAGGAGATAGCCTTGACTGATACAGGAGAGAGGATTGGGCTTGACCCCCGATGCGGCGTAGTTGAGGAGAGGCATATCCAGGCAGAAGCCGAGTCAGACCATCTATCTAGAAGAGTCGGATCTACCAGGAGCGGGGTAGGTGCATGCAACGCCGACAGGGCGCTCAGGAAAGCGAAGATAGCAGGTGAGATCCCTGAGCTCTCCAGGTACCTAGCCGACGTCGCAGGAGAAGTGAATCGAGTTCTCGATGACGGTGGGGGTGTCCTGGTCGAGGGGACTCAGGGAACATTCCTCTCACTCTACCATGGGACATACCCTTACTGCACCTCTAAGGATGTATGCGCCTCAGCGATATGCTCCGACATCGGCATCGGCCCCACCAAGGTTTCAGAGGTGACACTGGTCTTCAAGTCGTATGTGACAAGGGTTGGTGAGGGGGAGCTTCAAGGTCAACTGAGCAGAGAAGAGGTCCAGAGGAGGGGGTGGGTCGAGTATGGGACTGTCACAGGGAGGGAGCGTAGAGCAGCACCATTCAACTTTGACCTTGCACGCCGGGCGGTGATGCTGAATGGGGCTACACAGCTCGCCTTGACAAAGGTCGACCTGATATCTCCAGATGCCCGCGGCGTGAGAAGGTTCGAGGACCTCCCTGAGGAGGCTGTCAGGTTCATCGAGGAGGTGGAGGGAGAGACAGGAAGGCCTGTCGTCTTGATTGGAACCGGCCCCTCAACACTAGATATTGTCGATAGGAGAGGAGCCTAGCCTCCACCCTCCTGCAGCGTGATCTCATCTTAAATATCTTCAGGGCGGAACTAGGATCAGGAAGCCGCCCAATTGAAGGAGAATGCAGGCCCTTTCTCGATGACGAAGAGCGTTGCATTGATGGCATCGATGGCTGCGCTCGGGAATGTCCTGGCCTTCATCTCAATGTATGTCGGGAGATTCCACCCTCAGGTCGCCCTTGACTTCTCACACCTCGCCACAGCCATAGTGGCGGTCTATCTCGGCCCGACCCTCGGAATGTTCACCGGCGCCCTTGTAGGGTTAGCTCCATACTACTACTTCGGCGTCCTAGGCTGGCTTGGACCCTTCCTCGGGTTCGTCGGCTTCTTCATCGGCAAGGCTCTCTCAGGCCTCTTCTTCGGGCTGCTCGGGAAAAGTTTCCGCCCACTGGTCGCTGTAGTACTAGGATACATTCCGGAGTGCCTCTGGACATACGTAGTCCTGAGATTGCTGACAAGGCTGATGCTGCCTACCCAGATAGCGGCAGGATTCACAGACGCTGTTGTGATGATGATCCTTCTGAAAGCATGGTTCGAGATAGTTATCATCGGGGTGATAGTGGACCTGGTTAAGAGGAGGAGGATCGTTGATGCGATCCTTGAACCGACGACTGCCCGGTGAGACGAACCCTAAGATCTGAGGGGCCCTTTCTTATCGAGCAGCTTCAGATCAGCGGCTGTATCCAGGTCGAAGGCGAGTCCCGGTGACCAGTAGAGCCTGAACTCTCTGCCACTTTTCATCGCCGCTCTGAGGTGGCTGGTGAGACTTCTTGGACCGAAACTTACAGGGATCGCTTTGGGTGGATGAAGGTATAGCGCGTTGGTCCCGCAGTCCTTGGATGGACAGATCATTATCGACGCCCCACCAGCTTCATCCATCATCCTCTTGAGCTCAACGGTTGAGAGTAAGGGAAGGTCGGCGGCTACCACCAGGACTGTCTCGAATCTCCTGGCGACGCATCGCCTGATAGCCTGCGTGATCGCTTCATTAAGTGAGTTGGACTCGTCAAGCTTGAAGGACGCCCCGAATCTCTTCGAGACCTCTTCAACCTCCCTGTCAGAACCCGTGACGACCACATCCCCAACAGCACCAGTAACCACATCCAACACATGCCTCAGCATCTTCAGTGTCAGACCCCTCCTCTCACTAGGCCCCAGCGACGGGGCGAGCCTGGCCTTCGAGTATGCCAGCCTCTTGACAGGTATGATTGCGCAAGGCCGCAAAGGGTTCAGGCCTCTAATGCGCGCAGAACAGCTGCAGCCAACTTCATCCTTGATTCGAGTGTACTCATCAGGATCTCCTCCACCACAGCATCCATCCCAAGCCTCCTGATAGCCTCTGTCAACTGGATGTCCTCCTTACCGATTATGAAGGTGTCTATGAGGCCTTCATAGAGTGAGGCCACACCAGCGACGGTCGGCTCCACCCCGAGGCCCATCAACATCCGGTCAGCCGGGCCTCTAACAGCCCTCCCAGCGATCAGAGGGCTGACCGCGACCTTCCTTGCCTCAGACTCGACCATGGCCTGCTTGATACCTGGGATCGAGAGTATGCAGCCGATGCTGACGACCGGGTTGCTCGGAGCCAAGACTATGCCTCGAGCCTCCTTAAGGGCCTGGAGGACTTCAGGACTGGGCCGAGCAGACTCTGAACCCTCAAAGATAACGCCTCTGACCTTTGACTCAAACCTCCTCTTCACAAAGTACTCCTGGAAGCTGAGGAGCCCCTCCTCCGTATCCACCTTCGTCCTGACAGGGTCATCCGTCGCCGGCAGGAGGAGAACCTCCACCCCAAGCCTCTTGCAGAGCCTCCTGGTAACCTCTGTGAGGGTGAGGCCCTCAGCTTGCAGCTGACTGCGCATGATATGGGTCGCAAGGTCCTTGTCCCCAATCCTGAACCAGACCTCCTGACCGTACCGCTCGATCATGCTGAGGAAATTGAAGCTATCCCCTTTGATCCCCCATCCTCTCTCCTCATCGAAGAGGCCGGCCAACATGTACATCAGGGTGTCAAGGTCAGGTGAGACATGCAACCCCATCACATCTAGGTCGTCACCTATGTTCCCGATGACCGTGAGTCTCTCACCATCGAGGACTCTGACTAGGCCTTCAAGGAACTTTGCTCCGCCGACGCCGCCTGCCAGGACCGCTATCATCCACTCATCAACCGGGATTCATCCCTGATGTTTCTGTGCCAGGTGAGGCCTGCAGCCTCCAAACTTGCCCGAGCCTATTCTACTGTGACTGACTTCGCGAGGTTCCTGGGCCTGTCAGGGTCGCATCCACGTTCAACAGCCATCCAGTAAGCGAATAGCTGCAGGGGGATCACGTAGATGAGGGGTGTGAGGATATCTGCCACGTGAACCGGGACTTCGATGGAGTCATCAAGCAACGCCTTCACCTCCTCGTCACCAGACTCGATCACCCCTATCGTTGAGGCTCCCCTAGACTTCATCTCCATGATGCTCCCGATAGTCTTCTGACGGGTCATAT
>JAGTQV010000105.1 GCA_018397035.1 Candidatus Bathyarchaeota archaeon
ATCCCTATGTTCGAGCTCTCCTTGAAGCCGAAGACAGCCTTCGCCGTCGAGTAGGTCACATGCTTTGCGATCTCAACAGCGATCTTGTAGAGGGTCTGGACGTTCTTCACGTCTGAGATGAGGAATGTCTTCTTAGGATCGAAGCCTGACGCCAAGACGTCTAAGGCATTATCGTATGTGAGCTGCATCGTATCCTTAAGGGTTAGGTCCTGGCTGACGAGGAACTTTTCATCATCAGTCAGCTGGAAGTAAAGCTTAGCATCGAACGTATCCTGCAGGTGTTTTGTGAAGAGCCACGGTATCACGTGGCCCAGGTGGACGTTTCCTGAGGGGCCTCTGCCCGTGTACAGGACGAACCTTTCACCAGCATCGTACCTGTCCAGGAGCCAGTCGAGATCCCTATGTGAGAAGAAGACGCCACGCCGCAGTTGAATATGGAGATCACCTGAGTATCTTTTCATCCTCTCGAGCAGCTGTTCGTTGATGGGCTGGGTTCCGAACTGCTCTATTAGTCTCGAGTAGTCGATCTCCCCTGATACCTCCCATGGGGTGACGACCATCTCCTCTTCTCCCAGGCTTTCCACCATCCCGCGCCTGCCAGCTGATTTGAAGGGATAATATGCGATTCAACACCAGCCTTTTGACCTTTTCCTCCACGCGAATCGACTACCACCCATGTTCGCAAACTTTAAAATGTTTGAATGTTCCTCACTCAGTAAATCCTGGACCTGGACTCGCCGGAAGGGTGTCATGTTTGGCTGCTCCTCAACTCAAGGTATGGGGAACCTTGCTGAAAGAGGTCGTCACTAATGATCTCTGTATGTTCTGCGGGACCTGCATCGCCTCATGCCCGGTGAACGTCCTCATCCCGACCGATGATGAGAGACCGACGATAAAGGGTATGTGCGTCTTATGTGGGCTCTGCTACCACAGTTGCCCAAGGATCGAGTTGCCTGTCGACGATATTGAGGAGCGGCTCTACGGCCGCATAAGGAATGAGAATGAAGCCTACACAGGCGTGATTCGCGCAGCCTACTCCGTACGCTCTACAGACCCGAAGATAAGATCGATCGCTCAGGACAGCGGGGCGACGACGAGCATCCTCGCACACGCCCTCTCAAGAGGACTCATAGACTGCACAGTCACAGCAGGAACTAGTGGGAGCGACTACTGGAGGCCTAGGCCTCGAATCTCAAGGAGCGTTGAGGAGTTGCTTTCGACTGTGAAGTCGAAGTACTCTGCAGGGGCCCAGGTAAGCGGGGTCGCAGACGCTGCTGTAGGCAACCCAGGCTCAAGGATCGGTCTTGTAGGTCTACCCTGCCAGATCGAGGGTGCCAGACGCCTCGCAATGTCCCCCCTCGGAAACCAGAAGATCGGCAAACATGTAAAGCTCGCAATAGGCATCTTCTGTGTTGACAGCTTCAAGTTCAACAAGCTCTTCCTGGAATTTGTCCAGGAGAAGAACCAGATCCCCCTCAGACAGGTCGAGAAGGTGGACATCAAGAACAACAGGTTCATCCTCACAGCTGGAGAGAAGGTCTTGATGGACCTCCCTGTTGAGGAGTTGAAGCCGTACGTCCTGCCGGCATGCAGCAGATGCCAGGACTTCACCGCTGAGCTGTCAGACATATCGATAGGAGCTGTCGGCTCACCTAAGGGTTGGACTACAGTCCTGGTCCGTTCAGAGTTCGGTGAGGAGGTCTTCAAGAGCGCTCTCGATGAGGGGGTGATCGAGTCGAACCCTCTAAGCGAGGTTAAGCCTGGACTCCCACTTGTCGTCAAGCTTTCGAAGATGAAGAAGCAGCGGCAGGCACCATACGTGAGGCGCCGGTCTCAGCAGTGATGAAGTGGAAAGGTCACAGGTGCAGGTTTAAGCCTGGAGGGTGCAGTGTTCTAGGCAGGCTCTTCTGAGGAATGTCGGCCGCGCCATAGGAAGTGAGGCTGCTCATCAATAATGGGTGATTCCTATGACCCTACTCCTCCAGGAGTTTGAAAGTTTTGAATATGAGCTTTCTCGGAAGAGTTGGGTATTCATTATGGGGCTCGTCTACATCGTAACCTCGAGCCGAGAGCTCCAGAATATGGCGAACGGATACTCGGGTTCCAGCAACCAACCGCCTCCCACGACATGTATCTGGATCGGAGAGGCTCACATACATTTCGGACAACAGCCTGGACATGAGGCGACTACTCTCTCGGCCTTCCCACCATTCCGGGGGAACCTCAGCAAGTCTGGATCCCGACGGCATGGCTTATCAGGTCTCAGGGGCAGGGGGAGCCTGTGAAGGCCAGGGATCTGACTGAACCTGCAAGCGCTGGGGCTCAGGCGCGTAAGCCTGACTGGTTAAGGGTCAGGTTCAGAAGGTCTGAGGACTACTTCAAGGTTGTGCAGACATTAAGGACCCTCGGCCTTCATACTGTCTGTGAGGAGGCACATTGTCCTAACTCAGCAGAGTGCTGGGGGAGGAGGACAGCGACCTTCATGATCCTTGGGGATCTCTGCACCCGCTCCTGCCGGTTCTGCGCTGTAAAGAGCGCAAGGGAGGGTAGGCCTGTTGATCCTGAGGAGCCTGCGAGGCTGGCTGAGGCTGTGAAGCGGCTTGGGGTGAAGTATGTTGTGGTCACCTCTGTCGACAGGGATGATCTCCCTGATGGTGGGGCTGAACATTTCGCGAGGTGTGTGAATGCCATCAAGGAGGCCTCGCCAGAGTCTAGAGTTGAGGTCTTGATACCTGACTTCAACGCTGAGCTTAGGCCTCTCAGGATGGTTGTTCAGTCTCGACCTGACGTCATCGGCCATAATGTTGAGACTGTAGAGAGGCTTCAGGGTCGACTGAGGGATCCCAAGGCGAGCTACCGGACCTCACTCGAGGTGCTTGAGAAGATCAAGAGGCTGAACCCAAGCATCCATACCAAGTCTTCACTGATGGTCGGCCTTGGGGAGTCGCAGGATGAGGTCCTGGAGACCCTGAGAGACCTGAGGGCTAGGAGGGTAGAGATAGTGACTATAGGCCAGTACCTGCAGCCGAGTCGAAGGCATATACCTGTGGCTGAGTATGTCAGGCCTGAGGTTTTCGAGCGGTTCAGGCTTATGGCTGAGCGGCTCGGCTTCAGTCACGTGTACTCAGGACCCTTGGTGAGGAGCTCTTACCATGCGGCTGAGCTCTTCCAAGCGTAGGCTGGATGGACGGCTGGGGTCAGCTGTATGTGAGTGGTGGGGGACCCCCCCTACCCCTAGGGGGGGTGGTAGGCTTCTGTCGGGTTGTGTTTGTGGTGTGGGGTTAAGTTCTTAAGAGGGAATGTTACTTAAGGTAACAGCAATGCCGGCCGCCACGCAGGCGGCTCAAGCAGATCATAGAGGTGTTCCCAAGACGGGGCTCGACTATGCCAAGAGGCTCGATGAGAGCAGGGACTTTGCAGACGTCTTCACCCTTGTAAAGAGGGCTGTGAAGGAGACCCTGGCTCAGGCGCGAGCAGGATTGATGCTGGTCCTGGCAGACCTCCCGTTGCAGGTCGGGGCATTCCATGAGGTCGGCTCCAACACGATAGTCCTGAATCGGAGGCTGCTTGGTGCGGTGATGAGGTCGTGCAAGTCAACCCTGGAGATAAACTCTTACGTCTTCGCTGTACTGCTCCATGAGTACCTCCACTCCCTCGGCCACGTCGATGAACGTGAGGTCAGAGAACTCTCATTCCAGGTGGCGAGGAGCTGCCTGGGCGAAGACCATCCTGCAATGAACTTCCTGGTGAAGGGGTTCACCGACAGGAAACTCAGCCCCCCACATGAGGGCGGTGGCGCAGAGCTGCCGCAGCTTATCCCAGACCTGGAGAGGACCGCCCACACCTACATACATTGAAGAGGCGTATAAGGCGGTCTGGCGTGCTCACCTGCACCGTACACCACACCCATAATGGGGGCCTGAACCCTGACCCATCCATAGCGTACGCCACGGTTCCGAGTCCTGACGGATCCTGCAAGACCGCACTCCAGGAGTCGAGCGACTTCAGAGAAGTCTTCGAAGTTGTGAGGCGGTCTGTTAAGGAACTCCTAGGCGTCGAGAGGAGAGGGCTTGAACTCTATCTCAGGGAACTGCCGCTTCACGTAGGCGCCTTCCATAGAATCGGCACAAACATCATAGTGATGAATAGGACGCTCATAGACCTGATTGTTGAGTCCCAGGCAAGCATCAGCGAGATCAAGTCCTTCATCTACAGCATCCTGCTGCATGAATACCTCCACTCGCTAGGGGTCTATGATGAACTGCAGGTCAGGAGGCTCACCTACCAGATCTCGAGGCAGACACTGGGGGAGGACCATCCGGCCACCATCCTAGCGGAGAACGGCCCCTGGACCATCCTTAACCGGCCCAGTGCCTCCAGGAGCAGCCGCAGGATTTAAGCCCTGACACGCAAGGCGAATTCACAGGTTCGATGAAGACCACACAGGGCCTCTGCACCTCAACTTTCCTCGACCATGATATCTAGGTTACTGTACCATAAACGATTTTTGAGACACTGACCTGCCAGAATCCTGGGGTGCAGTGATGAGTAGGAAGACACTCACAGCCGTAGCCCTGCTGCTCACCATCTACATTGCATTCATGCTCCCGTCAGTCACAGTCGCCTACAGGATGCCTCCAGGCTACAGTGGGACACCGATAAAGTATGGAGGATGGCTCATCGGCAAGGTCTACATGGAGATCCGCCACTATATGCAGGCGATCCCGTGGGCCAAGATAACCATCACCAGCACCGACGGCGCAACCACAAAGGTCACCTCGACGAATGGACAGGGCGGCTACCGCATCTATCTGCCTCCAGGAGAGTACAAGGTAACTGTAAGCCACTCCCGCTACACGCAGGAGTACGATGTCACGATCAGGGAAGACCAGATATACAGAATCCTTAACATCATCATCGAGAGGCCTGATATGCCGGAGTTCCAGGATCGACTGGCACATAATAAGTGAGGCAGGCACCCTCCCATTTTTTTCAGGACGAGACTCTCACAGTTGCCTCAGAAATGAGTGGCCGCCCCAGCTCACCGGTCATCTGGATTTACTTATCGACCTGCAGCAGTCGCCTGCAGCCAAGACGAGTTATGGGAATGGGTGATGGAGGGTGACGCCCTCCCTCGAGCTTACGACGATGTTGAACCTGGCGCTGTAGAGTTGAGCTCCTGAGCCTGCCTCCAGCGCCTTCGTCACGGTGACGGAGTCTTGAGGCGTCAAGGTGTCGACGCGCGCCAGGAGGATCTTTGGTTTAGTGATGTCTGACTGGAGCAGGACGACCTCAACATTATGCGCGTCTGCTGAGCCCTTATTCCTGAGCAGGAAGCTGATCGTATCCTTCTCCAGTCTGACATCTGTGATCTCGAAGTCAGGCCTAGTCGTAGATCTCAGGTAGAGCGGGATAGTTGCGAGAACCATTATCGCGATTATCGATATCATCGCGAGCTTCAGCTTGAAGTACCGCCTCTTCTTCGCAGGCCTC
>JAGTQV010000106.1 GCA_018397035.1 Candidatus Bathyarchaeota archaeon
CAGCCTCGACGCTCACGCTCTCTGCAGGCCTGCCGGTAGAGGACTCTGGCTTGTCAGAGGTGCTCTTCGAAGCGTCGATGGCAGGGGTTGCCGCACTTTCATTCTTCTCGGTCATTATCTTGATTGAGAAGAGAGGGAGTTTTAGGGAGCCTGTGGCGCAGCCTCCTCAGGCCGAGCCGAAGGGCGGTTAGAAGGAACTCGAAGATATCCTTCCTGGAGAGTTTAGACACCCCTGCAGACCTGTCTGTGAATACTATGGGGACGGATCCTATTCTCAACCCTCTCTCAGAGGCTTCTGCGAGAACCTCAAGCTGGAAAGCATACCCGCTCGACCTGAGACGGTCGAAGTCCAGAGTTCCAACAGCCTTGCGGCTGTATAGCCTGTATCCTGATGTCAGGTCTGAGGCATCTACGCCTGCAACAACTCTCCCAAGAACGTTCCCGATCCATGAGACCAATCTCCTGTAGATCCCCCAACCGACAATCCCGCCTCCCCCCACCCGCCTGGAGCCGACGACTATATCGAACCCCTCTAGGGACTTCTTAATGAACGCCGGAATGAACCTCGGGTTATGGGATAGGTCTGCATCCATGACGAGTATGGGATCACCTCTGGCAGCTCTCAGCCCTTCGATGATGGCGCCACCAAGACCTCTACTCTTCTGAGCGAGCACGTCGACGCCTGCTCTCCTGAGGCGTGACGGCGTGTCGTCATCAGATTTGTCGACTGCAAGAATCTCATAGTCAGTCGTGACTGACTTCATAGTCTCTCTCAGCTGTGCGATGAGATCCTGCACCGTAGGCTCGTTTCTGGTCGGGAGGACTACCGAAATCAATTCTCCACCCCGATCATGTCTGCCTAAACATTCTGGTCTCCCCTCTCAGCGATACCGTACTTGGCGGTCCTCTCATATGGGGAAGGCTTCATGACTATTCCTTCAATGCTTGCCTTCGAGTTCGTGAGCAATGTTCCCAAGCCCAGAAGAGCTAGGCCAAGAATATCGGTCAGCCTACGGTACTCCTTGAGTCTGCCGCTTGAGAGCTCTGTGACAGTGGTTCCGTATAGAAGAAGGGGGGAGGCATAGATCAAGGCTGAGAATGCTGACGCGATCGGTGCAAAGATCGTCTGCCAGTAACCATTGAGGAAGAAGGAGAGTGGGAATAGGGTAAGGTAAGGAATCAGGATGAGAAGCCCAAAGACCGAGATGGGGCAGACCATGTAGGTTCCAAGAAGCATCAGCGCCTCGAACCTCTGGAACAAGGACATTCTGCCAGAGCCGACTATCGACCTTCCATGCTTACGTAGGCACTGAGCGAAGCCCTTAGCCCATCTGAACTGTTGCCTGCGGATAAGGTTGAAGAAGGGCGGTATCTCTCCCGGGCAGGTCACATTGTAGAGGTAAACGTACCTCCAGCCTTGAAGTTGGAGTCTTATCGACAAGTCAAGGTCTTCTGCAAGTGTGTCGGACGTCCATCCGCCGACTGACTGGATGGCTGAACGTCTGAACAGCCCTCCTGTACCGCTGAAGTGAGCTAGCAGACTCGCCATATACCTAGCCCTCTGGTCAACTATGCCGTAGCCGTCAAGCGCTAAGGCGATCGCCCGCGTGATCCAGGACTGTCCCGGGTTCAGGTATGTCGATCTCGTCTGGACAAATGCCACGTTCTCATCCAGAAAGATGTATGGGACGACCCTCCGAAGCAGATCAGGTGGAGGCACATAGTCAGCATCAAAGATCATCACGAGGTCACTTGTAGTCTGCTCGAGCGCTGTCTGAAGCGCACCAGCCTTATACCCTCTCCTCGAATCCCTGTGGATAACAGTTAGGATGTTTGGGAAATTCTTCTGGTAAGATTTAGCTATCTCTGTGGTTCCGTCATCTGAGTCGTCGATCACGATTATCTTCAGTTTCCCGCTTGGGTAGTCGATCCTGAGGCATGATTCTATCAATCGTGCTGCAACTCGTTTCTCGTTGTACAAGGGCAGGTGGATTGTTACATCCGGAAGCTCCTTCAGTTCTGGCGGCGGCAGAGGCCTTCGACCCTTGATAGAGAGTATCGTCAGCAGAGACCAGTTCGCGGCGTATAGTCCAAGCAGAACCGTCACTGCGGTGGTGAGTACGAGCAGCAGCTGCTGTGTAGAGGAAAGTTGAGAGAGGATCGTGCTCATAATCGTCGCCGAGGCCTCAGGTATCAAGAATTCTCTTTGGAGGAGTCAAACCTGCTCACAAGCTTCGATACAGTCTTCACATCCTCAGTTTGATTTAGTCCTCCTGAGCCCTTCCACATAACATTTTGGGCACGATACCAATGGCCGCTTCCCCCACCTCCAAGTGGCGAAGAGCTGAAAGCCACATCTTTCACAGAACTTCTCCAGCGGCTCCAGCCTCCCAAGCTGGGGCAGGGGGAGAGTGAATCTACATTGGTGAGTTGAGGACCCCGAGCATTCTATGAATCGCTTCCTCGTCTTCGCGCTTCTCACCACTCTGAGTGCAAGGCCGCAGCTAGGGCAAGGCACCTTGATCATAGACTTCTCCATCACTAACTGTCTCACAGCGATCCTGAGGTCTCTGCCCAGCATCTCCTCATCACTCTTGAGCCTCTCCATCACTGGCCTAAGCTGCTTCACAGCTTCGCTCAAGACGCCGTCGTGCGTGGCCTCTCCTGCTTCTATCCGGTCCATCTTGACCTCGAGGTCTCTCGTGAATGAGACATCGACTATCTTTGGACAGTACTTCTCTAGGACCTCTATGACCTTTGTTGCCAGCAGCGTCGGTCTCATAGCCTCACCAGCGACATAGCCCCTCTTGTAAAGGAGGTCGATTATCCCTGACCTTGTAGCCTTGGTTCCGATCCCGTTATGCTCCATCATTCTCAGCAGACTGCCAGGGTTGTAGCGTGGAGGCGGGGCTGAGAAATGCTGCACAGCCGATACTTCCTTGAAGAGTATCTCCTGGCCCTCACGGAGGTGCGGAATGGATGTCTCACTGACCACCCCGTACGGCTGATAGAATCTCATCCAGCCCGGGCAAACAGTTGCTGAACCCCGGAGATAGAAGACATATCTGCCTGAGACCGTAACGGTGGCTCTCTGAATCGCCCTCTCCGCAGCCGGCGCGAAGGCTGCCATGAATCTCCTGACCACAAGATCGTATACTCTGCTCTCTATGGTCGAGAGCCTTCTTGGAAGTCGACCAGTAGGATAGACTGCAGGGTGAGCTGGATCTGCCTTTCCACCTTCGACCGGCCTCAATACAGGCTGGGATAGGAGCTCAGACACTAGATCTCTGTAGCCGGCGGATTTCTGGAGGCCCTTCAGTATCGCCTCGTAGCCTATTGAGGCCGGCAGCTTCTGGCTACCCGTTCTCGGATATGAGATCAGCGCCTGCAAGTAGAGGCGCTCAAGTATCCTCAGGGTTTGACTTGGCCCTAGGTGAAGGTGCCGGTAGGATTCTGACTGAAGCTCAGATAGATCGAATGGCGGGGGCGGCTTGATACTAACGTGCCTCTCCTCAATGCGTTCGACCCGACCCGTCCTGTTCCTCGTGTTCGCCGCAACATCCTCAGCCTCGATCTTCTTCTCCAGTCTTTTCTTTGAGTACTCCAAGGGGACCGTTCTCTCATCTATGTCCGCTTGAGCCGTGATCGTCCAGTACGGTATAGGGACATGCGTTGAGATCTGGACCTCTCGTTCAGTGACAAATTTTAATGTTGGACCTTGAACCCTGCCTGTGCTAATGTTCAAGTACTCCCCACTGCTCTTCCTCGCAGACTCAGTCAGTGCTCTGGAGAGGTTGACTCCGTAGAGCCAATCTATCTCATGTCTGCAGATTCCAGCCTGAACGAGATTATGGTCAAGCTGCGCAGAGGCGTTGATATACGCTTCTTTAAGGTCGCTCTTGGTCAGGGTGCTGAATCGCATCCTGCCTGCTTTGATGTCTGCCCCGCCGCACGCATACTTCAGGGTCATGTAGCCGATGACTGAGCCTTCGATATCATAGTCGCAAGCGTCGATAAATCTGTCAGCTTTCTGAGCTAATTCGTGTATCGCTCTCAACAACCCTTCCTGCCGCTCGAAGCCTCTCTCGACCTGGTACTTCGGCTTCCACTCAAAATCCCATACTGGATACTCCCTTCTTGAGCGGCTGCCCCTTGCGTCTACGGTGTAGAGGTGGCCTAGGACCGGGCAGACGACTATTATTCCGTCTGCTGCGCTCAGCTCAAAGTACCTCAGTCCATGCCTCTTCCGTGCTGGAGGCAGCCGATCTGCCAGGGCCTCCGCAAGCCTTCTTGCTGCGTCAGGCTTCTCGCATATGATCAGCGTCCTCGTCATTCCCTCACTCCTTCTTTTGAAGGATCTGGCGTGCAACCGCAGCCACTGCCTCCCCAGTCTCAGGAAGCGCTATCAAGGAGTGTAGGTAGTCCGTGTAGCTGAGGCTGCCGTAGGCGACTCTCCAGAGCTCGTAGCCTTGAGTCAGCCTCTCCTTTGCAAGATGGTGGAGTCTGCAGAGACTATTCTTCTCTATCATCTCTCCACAAACGGAACAGCTTGAAGGTTGCTCCTTCGAGGCCAAACTCACCAGCTCGATCCGGAGCTATCTTGGATCCAGACGTTTGACTATCGTCTTCTACTAGGCCTCGCTCGTCCGCGGGCGACAACCAGAACGGTGGCTGCAACTAAGAATAGAGACATCAGGCTGGAGGCGAAGTACTTCCATAGTGGTGGCAGCGCCATCAAGGGAAGAGTGTTACTGTAGAACCATGAGACGAAGCCACCGAGCTCTGGAGAGATCGCTCTCATCCATGTAATTTTCTTGAGCATCCAGTTCGAGCCGAAGACATATGGAAGGTACAGTGAGCCGGCCAGAACCGTCAATATAAGGAAGGCTCCTTCAAGCATCCTTACGGGCAGGACTTCTGCAGGGGGGCGCATGCCCGGCTTGACTACAACAATGGCTCTGGCCCCAGTCAGATACATCCAACAAGAGATAACGAATACTAAGAAGCCTATCAGGGGTAAGTAAAGATATGGGATCGTTAGGAGTGTGTCGAGCTGGTAGACCCTGTACTCCAAGCCTCTCATTGCAAGGTAGTCGATCATAAAGACCACGGTTATGGTCGTTGAGGCCAGCAGGATCATGATAGAGATGAGTGAAGGTGCTGAGGTCCACCTGAATACTATCCTCCTCTGCAGAGAACTCAATCTCCACGCCCCCATAACCATTAGAGTGATCGTACAGTTGACGATGAGAGGCCGACCCTGACAATTAAGAGTATCTGCACGCTCTTGGTGCTACTCAAACTCGATCGTCCCCGGCGGTTTAGGGGTGAGGTCGTAGTACACGGAGGAGACCTGCCTGCAGCCCTTGAGGATTCTCGAA
>JAGTQV010000109.1:0-4511 GCA_018397035.1 Candidatus Bathyarchaeota archaeon
TGAAGGCTAAGATCACACATATGGACAAGGTTAAGGAAGAGGTCACTATAGAGTTGCTCGAGGAAGGCTTTACGACTCTACCGATCACTGTGCATGCAGACTACGTGCGAAGGGTAGCGGCGGCTAAGGGTGGAGGGGAAAGTGGAAAGGAAGCAGGTTGAGGCACTGATCAACGGTGGGGAGGCGACAGCCGGTCCACCTCTAGGCCCTGCGCTGGGACCACTCGGCGTCAACGTACTCCAGATAGTCAACCGGATCAACGAGTTAACTAAGGACTACGCCGGGATGAAGGTCCCGGTCAAGATCATAGTCGACGTCGAGACGAAGGACTTCGATGTGGAGATCGGAACTCCCACAACATCGGCTCTGGTCATCAAGGAACTTGGGGCTGAGAAGGGTTCAGGAAACCCGAAGGCAGAGAAGATAGGCAACCTCTCGATCGAGCAGGCGGTGAAGATAGCTCGGATGAAGATCGCGGGTAGCTATGCGAGGGACGTTAAAGCAGCTCTGAAGGAGGTATTGGGGACCTTCGTGAGCATGGGTGTGACCGTAGACGCCAAGGATCCGCGTGAAGTCCAGAAGGACGTTGAGAGCGGTAGATATGATGAATTGCTCAAGTAGGCCAGAGTGATGAGGTGAGGGGGATTCACCTTGGAGCTTACCTGTTGCCGGCGGAGCAGCTGAATCGAGCTTAAGGTGCAAAACGTTCATTAACGCGATTCATGCGAGGGTAGTAGTCACTTCCATGATTGCGGTGCAAACCGAGAGGAGTGAGCGTTGCCACTTACAAGAGAGAATGTGAAGAAAGCTCTGGAGGGGCTGAGGGGGCACGAGAGAAGAAACTTCAACCAATCTGTAGAACTCATAATCAAGCTTAAAGACCTGGATCTGAAGAAGCCTGAAAACAGGCTGAACGAGTCTGTTCTACTTCCATATCCGATCGGAAAGCCTGTCAAGGTCTGCGTCATTGCAGGCGGTGACCTAGCCCTAAAGTCTAAGGAGGCGAAGGCAGACCTGGTGATCGGGAGGGAGCACCTTGAAGAACTCGCAAAAGACAAGAAAGCCTCAAGGAGGCTCCAGAATGAGTACGACTTCTTCATCGCCGAAGCCTCACTCATGCCGCTGGTAGGCAAGACGATAGGGCCGACCTTGGGTCCACGGGGTAAGATGCCTACACCGATCCGTCCGGATGCGTCGATGAGCGAGGTTATCGAGCAGGCTAGGAGAACGGTCAGGATCCGCGTCAGAGACCAGCCTGTCATACAGTGCAGGGTCGGCTGCGAAGCGATGACTGACGATGAACTCGCAGAGAACATCCAGGCGGCCTTCACGACCGTGGAGGGAAAGCTTGAGCGTGGATTAAGGAACATTTCTGCTGTACTGATCAAGGCGACTATGGATAGCCCGGTGACCATCACACTCTAGAGGTGACAATGGATGCCTAAGAGGAGAGTTCAACGCAAAAAGAGAGAAGCTTTGGAGAGGGTGATCAAGGTGATGAGTGACTACCAAGTCATGGCCGCAGCTGATCTCCGCGGCGTCAGATCGACACAGATCCAAGAAATGAGGAAGTCCCTGAGAGGCAAAGTGGAGATGCTGATCGTCAAGAACACCCTGCTCAAGAAGGCCGGTGAAGAGCTTGAGGCTAAAAGAAAGGGTGTGAAGAGATTCGTGGACTCGCTCAGCGGCCCCCTAGCCCTCCTCTTCACAGACATGAACCCCTTCGAGCTCATCCTCTGCCTGAACAGGAATAAGGTGAAGGTCCCGGCTAAAGGAGGCGACATCGCCACCGGGGATATCATCGTCTCAGCAGGGAACACAGGGCTGCCGCCTGGGCCGATAATCAGCGAGTTCGGAGAGGTGAAGATCCCTACGAAGATAGAGTCTGGAAGCATATGGATCTCCAGGGATACTCTGGTGGCTAGAAGGGGGGAGACGATCACGGCGAAACTCGCCTCTGTCCTGACACGTCTTGGAATGAAGCCTATGGAGGCTGGACTCTCCATAATCGCCGCCTATGATAGAGGGGTCATCCTGGACAGTGGCATGCTGACACTTGACCTTGACCAGTTCAGGAGGGACATCTCTAGGACATTCATGGAAGCTCTCAGTCTAGCCTGTGAGGCCAGTTACCTCACGTCTGAGAGCACACTGCCGATCTTCAGGAAGGCCTGGCAGCAAGCATGCGCCCTCGCAGTACATTCAGAATATGCTACGCGAGAGACTATCGAGCATATAGTCAAGACCGCCCATTCCAGGATGCTTGCATTAGAGATGGCGGTGGCCGCGTTCAAGGGGGCGGCTTAACTCCGTCTCAGACTGGAGGATTCATAAAGGGAAATCCTTAAGTGTAGAGTTTCATAGCACGTGTAGGAATTTGCGAGGAAGAGGCGGAGGAATAGAAGCATGATGTACATATACGCGGCGCTGCTCCTCCATGCAGCCTCTAAACCGATCGATGAGGCCAGCATGAAGAAGATACTCGCCGCGGCAGGGATCACTGCTGACGAGACAAGGCTGAAGGCGCTCACTGCTGCGCTTTCCGAGATAAAGATCGATGATGTTCTCAAGCAGGCATCTAGTATAGCTCAGGCTCCTGCAGCGCCATCGCCGGCCACCCCGCCCACTGGAGCGGCACCTGCAGAGGCAAAGAAGACCGAGGAGAAGAAGGAAGAGGAGGCTCTGGCTGGACTCGGGGCTCTCTTCGGCTGATCTAGGGAACCTCATAATCCTGTACGCTCCTCCTTCACTCTCTACCAGGAATAGACGGTGCTAGGTTTGCCTAGTCCCGATAGTGAGTTTCAACTCCCCTTCTTCAAGGAGAACGGGTTCTCCAGGAGGAGATGTGTTGTATGCGGCGCAAACTACTGGACGCAGAATGAGAGCAGCAGCAACTGCGGCGACTCACCATGTGGGCGGTACATGTTCATCGGCAACCCTCCCACTAGGAGGGAGTACTCTCTGGCGCAGCTCAGAGAGCTCTTTCTGAGATACTTCGAGAAGAACGGCCATAGGATAGTTGATCCCTACCCAGTCGTGGCAAGATGGAGAGATGACGTCTACCTGGTCGGCGCCTCAATCTACAACTTCCAACCTTACGTGACTGATGGCACACTCCCCCCACCCGCGAATCCACTCGTGATAAGTCAGCCATGTATCAGATTCACAGACATAGACAAGACCGGGCAGACCTTCGGAAGACACATGACCATCTTCGAGATGGGGGGTGCGCATGCATTCAACTCACAGGAGAACCAGGTCTACTGGAAGGATGAAACTGTAAGGTTCCACCATGAGTTGTTAACCAAGGAGCTCGGTGTCAGCTCGGAGAATGTGAGCTATAAGGAGGACTTCTGGTCAGGAGGGGGGAATGCAGGTCCAGACCTCGAGGCCTGCGTGGCAGGCCTAGAGATCTCAACCCTCGTCTTCATGATGTACAAGTATGTCGGCGAGCAGCTTGTTGAGATGCCGATCAAGACCGTCGACACAGGCTACGGCATGGAGAGGTGGACGTGGCTCTCCCAAGGCTCACCCACAGGCTTTCATGCAACATACGGCCCCTTGATGAAGGAGGCTGCTGAATTCGCGGGCATAAGTATCGAGAGCAGGGTCATCGGGGAGATGGCTGTAGCCTCCTCCACTGCAGAGTACAGGAGCACCCCTGGAAGGCTTTCAGCGATGGAGAAGATCGCCAGGGATCATGGCTTCCCCCTCGAGACGCTGAGCAAGACCATATCCGACCTGCAGAGTCTATGGGCGATCCTAGACCATACGAAGGCTCTCTGCTTCCTGCTCTCAGAGGGGGTGGTGCCGTCGAATATGCAGGAGGGATACCTTGCCAGGCTCCTGATAAGACGCGCCTACAGGATGCTCAGATCGCTCAGGATCGAGTCGAGATTCATCGATCTCGTTGAGAGGCAGATCACATACTGGTCTGAGGTCTTCCCAAACCTGAAGGTGATGAGGGACGAGATCGTTGAGGCGCTCATGGTTGAGCAGGAGAAATACAGCAGAACCCTTGAGAAGGGCGCCGAGCTGGTTAGGAGGCTGTCGAGGGAGCTGAAAAGGTCTGGGCTGAAGGAGATCGGTGAGGATAAGCTGGTTGAGCTCTATGACTCACACGGCCTAGTCCCTGAGATCGTGGGGGAGTTCGCCAGGTCTGAGTCGATGGGCGTTCAGGTCCCAGAAGACTTCTTCGGAAAGGTTGCGCAGAGACACCTGAAAGTGAGTCGAGTCGAGGAGCCCCCTCTCACCAGGATGCTCAGGGAGGATACCGCAGGGTATCCTGCGACGAAGAGACTCTACTATCTGGATCCGTACATCAGGGAGTTCAGGGCGAAGGTCCTCGGAGTCATCGATGGGAGATACCTCATCCTAGACCAGACATGCTTCTACTCTGGAGGTGGAGGTCAACTCGCCGATTCAGGGATTATTCGTTTCAACGGGGGATCCTCCAAGGTCACAGAGATCCAGACGGTCGGGGATGTGATCGTTCACACGATCTCAGGTGA
>JAGTQV010000109.1:4565-4878 GCA_018397035.1 Candidatus Bathyarchaeota archaeon
AAGCCTGATGAGACACCACACCTCGACCCACATACTGATAGGGGCTGCCAGGAGGGTTCTCGGTGAGCATGCCTGGCAGGCAGGGGCGGCTAAGGATGTTGAGGCTAGCCGCCTAGACATCTCACATTACAGGCACCTGACAGTTGAAGAGGTGAAGGAATTGGAGCGGCTTGCATGCAAGGTCGTCACGGAGAATCTTCCAGTAGAGACAGCCTGGACACCAAGGGATGAGGCTGAGAGGACCTACGGTTACAGGCTCTATCAAGGCGGGGCTGTTCCCGGGGTTCTGATCAGGCTGGTCAGGATAGGGAAC
>JAGTQV010000109.1:4913-5111 GCA_018397035.1 Candidatus Bathyarchaeota archaeon
ATCAACAGGGGAGATAGGCATAATCAAGATCTTGAGGACAGAGAAGATCCAGGACGGGGTTGAGAGGCTCATATTCGCCTCAGGCCCCCAGGCCCTGAAGAGGATCCAGGAGAGGGAGGCTGAACTCTCAGAGTCAGCCAGGATCATGCACACCTCAGCCGAGAACCTCTCGAGAGCCGCCCTAAACCTCATGAATGA
>JAGTQV010000010.1 GCA_018397035.1 Candidatus Bathyarchaeota archaeon
AATTCATCGAATACTACAACTACAAGCGACCACACATGAGTCTAAACTATAAAACCCCAGCAGAAGTATACTTCAACAATGTGCCAAATGTCCTGTGATAATACAACATCGAAGGCTGTCAACAGAACTTATGTAATGTCATTATGAAATTCATTATCAGAGAAGACAAGAAGATTGAAGCCTAGGATTTCTGTTCTCTCAAGAATTCATGTCATCCTGATGCTCTGCTTGCCGGGGATGCCTAGCGTCTTCGTGCAGAGCGAGGCTGACTTTTCGAAACTAGCTCTCAGTCCAAGTGACCTGCCAACTGAACTACAAAAATATGTTACTGAACAGAACTTCATTGTGAAATGCACGGGTCCTGGGTCTGATCCAATGAATATTATTCCTCATGATGTCAATGTTGCATGCGTCTGCCTATCCGGATTCGAGCGTGAAGTCAGATACTTACACAGATACTATTTCAACTATAAGGAATATCAAGAAGAAGAAAAGGAGTTTCCGAGAAACTCTGAACTGCCTTCTATATGTTTGAGAGTGAAGTCCAAGCAATCTCTCTGTACAGAAGGGCAGTGGAAAACTTTAGTCAAGGGATCCCACCAAACATGAATGAGAGATACGGGGACGAATCCGCTGTATGGATCGCAGGCTCCCCCCCTCAAATACTGAGCGGGAACCAGCGGGATCCGTGAAGAGGCTGGTCGCCTTCTTCCGGGTGGAACGTGCTGTCTGCTGGGTCTTCGCGCGCCAGTGGTATGAAGACGTTCCACAAATTCAGCTGAATGAAGAGAGTTGGAATAGAGAAATCCGTTTCCTGGACCCCGTAAACTGCAAAGACTTTGGAATAAGAGTGCTCAGGAATTGGAGTGAACGATTACTTAGAGAACTATCAGGAGGCCTCCCACCCCCAACTGTGACCACAGGTCGGTGCGGCATCGAGATCGAGAAGGATATCAGAGTACAGAGAACCGACCCCCCCAAGTTTCAAGTATGTTTACAGGCCAAAAAGCAGAACCTTTATCCATTATGATCTTACGCCTGGACGGGCGATCCTTGAGGCCAGCGTCAAAGACAGCTCTGGAAACGTCTTGGCCAAAGGCTCTAAAGAGTTCACTCTTATCAGACCCCCAGTACTGTTAGTTCACGGCATATGGTCTTACAGTCAGGAACTTGACCCAATAGAAGAGTATCTGAAGAACCACGGCTTCCAATACGTGTTCAGCTACAACTATGGGAATAATCCTCCGGCCGATTGGCGAGACGGTGCAAACGGTGACATAGATCAAATAGTTCTGGACCTTCGCGGGTTTGTATGCAACATGCTGGAAACCAGACTTGATAAGATAGATAATGTGAACTGGAGCCGTTTCGACATAGTAGCTCACAGTGCAGGCGGACTAGTTGCTCGCAAATACATCTACAACGAACCTGAAAGGGTTAGGAAACTTGTCACTATCGCGACGCCACATTACGGGAGTGATGCAGCCAATATTCTGGCCTTCTGGTGGAGCAACAGTGGGCATATTGATTACGATCCAAGCTGGCTCCCGACGGGTCACAGGAAAGATGTCACCTACGATGAACGAGTTAGACTCCTTGTAGACGATGCTAGACGGCTGGCTGGAGCCGATCTCATGATTGGCAATTACGGAGTTATGGTGGAGCAGTTAACCATCCCCGGGGACGTTGTGATCAACGATGACGCAAGCGAATATCTTCAAGTTCCGGAGGAGGGACGCACCAGACTAACCAGTGATGATGTTGGAAAGATGCAATTGACTAATCTGGGTGCAGGTGAGTTCATTCAAAACCTGAACACTCCGGATTATGACCACCCCCTACATCACATATCGCTTCTATGTATCGCAGCGAACAGAAGTAATCTAGGCTTCTTCACTGTGCCCAACGACGGCATAGTCACCCTCAACAGTGCTACTTCACTGGCTATTAGGAGGAATCGACCTTATCAAGTGATCCAGAATACTGACCATACAGGGGTCAAGAAACTTGAGGATACTATGTCCCGAGTAGCTTGCTTTCTAAATGATAGAGTTCACATGAGATTCAGTGCTTATTCACCGGTCAGAATTCACGTCTATGACAGAGACGGAAACCACACAGGTTTAAGGGAGGATGATACCCTAGAGACGGGGATCCCTAGCTCGGAGTATTTTGAAGAGAATGGTGCCAGCCACGTCATAGTCTATGACGGTGGAGAATACAGAGCAGTCTACGAGGCATATAGTGATGGAAGCGCCGCCTTCTCAATTACAAGGCAGGTTGCTGATGAAGGTCTGAGAATAGTATCCTACAATGACGTGACGGTGGGGAGGGGTTCTGTCTACACAGTGACGGTTAACCCGACTCCTGAAGAACCTATGCTTGAAGTTGACCTGAATGGAGATGGGATCACAGATGAAAGGATTAAGCCCTCTGATTACCAGTACTATCCTCCGAGGCAAATTGAGGGAATACAACCTAATGGCTTCAGAGTAGACGTGGTGACGATCGCAGGAGTCATCCTTATTGCGATACTTGTAGTGGCGCTTCTGATCCGAAGAAGCAAGGCGGCTACAGTATATGTGCCAGCATATCCAAAGGACAGTGAGTCGCCGACAGAGCAGGCTCAGGCAGCGGTGCTGTGTCCAAGTTGTGGAAGCCGGAACCCGCCAGATGCGAGGAACTGCATCAAATGCGGCAAGTCGACGAAGCAGTTCAACTATTGCGAGGAATGCGGCAGGGAAATACCGTCAGGATCAGCTTACTGTCCTATATGTGGAGACAGGCAGGGAGTAGAGTAGATTCCGTAACCGGAAAGCATGTCATATGGTGGCTGCAATGTTTGGGAGCTTACCCATTGATCTGGTTGGTCCGATAATCATTTCAAATTTGCTTCTCTTCGAGGCTTTAGCAGTGATTCTTGAAGCTGCAGTAATCTGCCTTCTTCTGGAGAAGAATGTTGGTAAGTCCTTCCTCTCCTCTTTCAGCGCAAACCTTGCCACAGGACTTTTGAATGTCCTGTATCTTTTCTTTTTCTGGGTAGACCTCTCAGTCTATCCTCAAAGAATAATCGTACTAGCAGTTGCGCTACTGATCAACGTCCTGGTAGAAGCGTGGATTCTAAGGTTTTTCTACAGAGGAGCAGGCGCCAAGAAGATCTTGAAGGCCTCAGCGGTGATGAATCTAGCCTCCTACGCTATGCTTGGCCTATTCATATGATTGGCGGAGGAACGTTTTTGGACGCTGGCCTGTTAGCCGGCCTACTTGGTCTGATAGCCGGATTTGCAGGACTGTACGCTATGCTCTACGCCATGGGCTTCTTCCAGTATCTTGGAGGAAAGAGAAGATCCGTTTTCCCACCCGTGAGTAGAGAGATAATGATCAATAAGATTCTGGCCCTGAATGATCCTTCAAAACCTTACCGCATTACTTCAGGAGCTGACTCAGACCTTGTTGCTGAATGGAAGATAGTTGATGCGCAGTGGTATGGCATATTCAACAAGAGCGGTTTGAAGAGTGCTTACAGGGCCCTCCTGCGGGTTGACGAGTCCAGACATGCTGTGAGGTGCTACGAAGAGTTCGGAAGCATATCTTGGACTATGGGTCTTCAGGGGATCACTCCGAAGATCAGTTACCATAGAAGATTCTTCGGCGGCCGCATCCTCTACAGGAAGGAATACGCAAGAGGCTACGGTCTGAGGCAGTTAGCACCGCCAGAGCCCGGGAAGGTCTACGACTACAGATTCGACGTCAACGAGATAAGAGGGCCGATAATACTGACCGTGGAGAACAACGGTTTGGAATGGGTTCCGGTCACGGCAAAGCGGCATGTGACCTGTAAGCAATAGCAACCAAGCCAATATGCACCAATACATGTTCAGCGGAGGTTCACAGAGGATCGACTGCGCAGCGGACCCTGCACTGCATCAGGAGGCAGCTCAACCAAGGGAACATGTCTTGAGTGAATGCGTCACAGTATTGGATGTTAGTCTGCTTCAGTTCCATCCTGCGAACAAGACTAGAAAGTCTACCAGAATGCCAAAAGTCCCATTCTGCAAAGCTCAATTCCTGCCCTGCCGGTATGCTGGTGACGGCGTTTCCCCACTCGCCTCCTGGCATGAATACGCCTGGGATAGCCATGACATGCCCTGGACCAGCGCGGAGACTATGCCCATTTAGGTCTCATGATGAAACCGGCCGCAAGACCCAGAACACCTGCTTTCCCTATGAAATTTAGTAACTCGGCCCACGAATCTTCTTCAACTCATCCAGGATCTCTTGATTGAAAGCCATCCTCAATCACTACTCATAGTTTCTGGCGAGTCGATATGTATGACTTGAATCAAGTCGAGTGGTTCGTCGTCTATCAAGTTCGGTGTGGGCTTAGATCTTCATGTCGCCGTCATCACGTGGCTCAATATTGATGATGAGCACGGCGGCCTCGCAGAGACGCATTACACATGGAATGTTTTAAATCCAACATACACCGAGAAGTACTTCCGTTTTTTCTAGAAGAATATAGGGAGAAAGAAAATGGCAGAGGGAAAAGAGGTTTTCGTGCGGAAGACTTCAGGGCTCATCAGGAACTTGTCCGCTTGGGATGCTTTGGTCTTCAACCTTATGGTCATGGCGCCCACAGCCGTCCTCGTCTACGGTGTCTGGGCCTCAATGATCTGGCCTGGGGTACATCTGCCCACGACCGCGCTGATATGTATACCGATATCTCTGGTTGTAGGTCTCTTCTACGCAGTATACTCCACCACGATGCCCCGACAGGGTGGAGACTATGTCTGGGTGAGTAGAACCCTCCACCCTGCGATAGGCTTCATGATCAGTTTCTGCCTATTCATGATCGTCTTGGGCGTCGCAGGATCCTATATTCCATGGTTTACGCAGTGGGCCCTCTCCCCGATGCTTGAAGCCAACGGCTTCGCAGACGCAGCTGCCTTCGTCTCCTCAAACGAGTTCAGCTACGTATTCGCCGTGATCTTCTACCTGATATGCGCCGCGATAATGTCGAAGGGCTCCAAGGTGATGTCTTATGTGCTCGAGGTGATGTTTGGCCTCGTCTTCCTCGGCTTCATCATCTACAGTGTGACTTTGCTGATGGGTGGCTCAGCCCAGTTCGCGTCGAACTTCAACGCCCAGACAGGGATAAACTATCAAGCCGTCATAGACAAGGCTGTCCAAGCCGGCTTCCCAGGAAGATTCCTTGTGGATGCGACACTTCTGGGATTCTCATTCACCCTGATAAACTTCCTCGGATTCCACTGTTCAGTATACCTTTCAGGCGAGGTTAAGGAGGTACGTAGATCCCAGCTGATAGCGATAGCAGGAGCGGTCATCATCTTCGGGTTGATAACCTGGATAGTCTATGAGGTGACTTATCAGGGGATGGGCGGGATCTTCGTCGGCGCCCTCTCCTACCTTGCAGCCATAGAGGATCCGTCGTACACGCTTCCTTTCGCACCGTTCTTCATGCCCTACCTCTACCGGTACGCCGTCAGCACCCCTGTCTATACTTTCGTGCTCTTCTGCTGGTCTATGATGATACTGGCAGCGATAATGACGTACATCGCGATAGCGGTGCGTCTTACCTTCGCCTGGTCCTTTGACAGGGTCCTGCCGACAGCTTTGTCGAGGGTCGATAGACGCTACGGAGCACCTTACATGGCCTTGATCTTCGTTACGGTAGTGGCGATCCTGCTCCAGATAGCTTGGCTCTGGACACCGTTCCTGTCGTACTTTGCCTACATCCCGCTTGTCTGGATGATATTGCAGATAATCACCGGAGTCTCAGCGCTCGTATTCCCAAAGGTTAGGAGAGACATCTTCGAGAAAGCCCCTGCGATAGCAAGATCCAAGATAGGTCCAGTCCCAGTCTTGGCGGTCCTGGCCGTTCTCGCGATAGTCTTCGGACTGTACATTGCGTATGCGAGCATGCAGCCGGCGATGATAGGCGCCATAGACCCGAGTATCCTGGCGTTCTCCTTCGGCCTGTTCATCATAGGCCTGGTGATCTACGGAATCTCATCAGTCTACCATAGAAAGGTCGGAATCCCGCTGGAGCTCTCATTCAAGGAAGTCCCGCCGGAGTAGGCTGGGGGCCGCAGGAAGGGCCCCTCCTCCCCAACCTTTTTTTGGAACCGGCCCTGATCGAAACACTCACCATGCTCGGGGTCTGTACAGTTTGAGTAAGAGGCGCATCTTCTTCGCGACCGATATCCATGGATCTGATGCCTGTTTCAGGAAGTTCATCAATGCAGGCAGATTCTATAGGGCAGACACCCTCATCTTCGGAGGAGACCTCACAGGGAAGACGATCATACCAGTCGTCGAGGACCCTGGAGGCGTATACACATGCAGATTCCTAGGCGAGTCTGTGAGGGTGAAGGGTGAAAGAGCAAGGGATGAGTTGACTAGGAAGATCCGGTCGGTAGGCTCCTACTGCCAGATTATGAGTCGTTCAGAGTCGGAGGAGCTCTCCAAGAACCAAGACGAGGTTAAGGAGCTGTTCACCAGTCTCATCAAGGAATCCGTGAGGGAATGGGTGAAGCTCGCTGATGAACGGCTCAAGAATACGGGGATACAGTGCTACATCACTCCGGGCAACGATGATGACGCCTGCATCGACCCAATCCTCAACGAGTCTGAGTGCGTCATCAACCCAGATGGGAGAGTTGTCGAGCTATTCGAGGATGTTGAGATGATCAGTCTGGGAAACTCGAATATGACTCCTTGGAAGTGTCCAAGAGACATTACTGAGGAGGAGTTGTCCAGGAGGATAGACAGGCTGGCAACGGACGCCAAGAACCTGGAGAGGTCTATATTCAATATTCATGTCCCCCCTTATGGTACAGGAATCGATTCAGCGCCTGAACTTGACGAGAGTCTGAGGCCGAGGCTGGAGCCTGGGGGAGAACTCAAGATGGTTCCGGCAGGGAGCACAGCAGTTCGAGAGGCGATACTGAAGTACCAGCCCCTGTTGGGGGTTCACGGTCACATTCATGAGTCTAAGGGCTTCTTCAAGCTGGCTCAGACCTTATGTGTGAATCCTGGGAGCGAGTATCAGGAGGGTATACTGAAGGGATTTCTGGCAGAGTTGTCTGACGGGGAGATCAGGGACTTCATCTTCACCGCAGGATAAGCAAGAGGACTCGCCTCTGGCCTACCGGACAAGCTCCTCCACACTCCTCCACCATTGCTTGCTCAAGCCTCTCTTGGAGGCCTTCACCCATTCACGGGTCTTCGACTCTTTATCCAGTATGTCTGTCAGTTCATTTATCTTACCCGTTATGTCTTCCAGATCCTGCTGAGTCAACATTCCTGACTCGTGGTATCTCCTCGCGAAATCCTGAGCCTTGGCAAGGTTTGACTTTGCATCATACCAGAAACCCCAGTCTCGAGCGAGCAGTCTAGAGATGTAGCCTGCGTTGATCCTGTCCTTCTCCTCCTGCATGGAGGTGCTGTGAGCCCGCAGGATCGTCAGTATGTCCTTGATGTCCTTCTCGGCTATTTCGTGGATCTGGATCTTCTCAAGCAGTATGTCTGTTGGAGTGATGGTTGGGAAGTCTAGTGTCAGGCGACCCTCCTTCGTGTCTTTGCCGAAGGCTATGTCATGGCTGAACCTGAGGCGGTCCAGGAAGATGTCTACTTGGTAGAGGTCTTCGTGGTGAGTGTATATCAGGCGTTCCTTCCCACGCATCAAGAGGGCTTGCGGTGATATCTTGAATCTTAGTCTATCCTCCATAACCTCCCTTATTCTGTGCATCTGCCCGCTGTAACCTATGAGATCTATGTCTGTGAAGCTCTGTTCCTCTTCTAGTCTCTTCAGGCTAACATGTAGCGTCGCGTAGTCTGGGCAGTGTAGTCTGACGGCTAGGGCGCCGATTATCCTGAGAACAGCATTATGTCTCTCAGCTTCACATACGATCCTTAAAGCCTCATCGATGAAGGTTTTGTCGTCAAGCCTCTGCGGCAAACATATCCACGTCTCTAGATGATGCTCTTCAAATGGTTCTTGGAGACAGCCATCCGTACGGTTGTGTACGGATTCACTACCTGGCTTATCCTCAGGTCTCCAGCTGCGCTCAGGAGCATGTAAGCCTCCTCATCACCCATGCCAAGCTTTCGTTTGACTATGTCCAGCATATCCTGAGTAGCCAGTCTCGCCGCCTCTTCAAGGGTTGCGGCGCTGCCTAAGGTCATCCATTCATCCTCAGTCTCTATGATGGGTCTGAGCAGCTTGAATCCATGTATGACATCGACTTTCAGTGTGACTTGAGCTGGAACCTCGACCCCCGTGACACATACCTCACCATCCCCCATTGCTGCGTGGCAATCGCCAAGCCCCAGGAGGGCGCCTTTCACGAAGACCGGGAAATAGACTGAGCTGCCGGCCTTCACGTCTCTCGTATCCAGGTTCCCGCCATGAGCGCCAGGCGTTATGGTTGAGACGGTTTCCAGCTCAGGAGCAACCCCTATCGTCCCTATCATCGGGCTTAGCGGTACCTTTACCCCATCTTTGAAGACGATCCTGTTCTTCGATATTCTGCATATCTTCGTCTTCCCGATCTTGAGGCTCTCTCTGAGCAAGCCGAACCCGGGAATAGTCATCATGACCCCTGTCCCGCCTGTGACCCTTACGCTTCGGATCTTGACCTTCAAACAGTCTCCAGGGTTTGCTCCTTCAATATAGATCGGTCCTACAGCGCCGTTGACTCTCTCGAGATCCAGAACGTCATGGGTGTCCTGTTCACTCTCGATGACTCCTCCGAAGCAGTCAGGTGTCTCGACGATTAGGGTGTCTCCGCTTTCAACATGGTACTTAGGCTCTGTCGCGGGGGAGAATGTGTATGAAACCTGTGTGGCTGATAGTCTCCTCGCCTTTGAAGCCATTCTCTGTCATCCGGATTGAGATCGTCGCCGGTGACATACTATAAGCTTTTGATCAAGATCTTGATTCTTGTGCGGCGAGCCTAAGCAAGCCGGTTGAATGGTGGTATATGAAATAATGCGGGGGGTGGGCTTCGAACCCACGAAGGCCTACGCCACAGGATAGCCCATGCTTGAAGATCTTAAGTCTGGCATTACAGATCAATCTGTAAACCTGCCCCTTTGGCCTGATTCCTGCCTCGCAGGGATGTTGCGAGGTCTCGGGTACCCCCGCACCTCATGCTAGATCCATCTATCTCGACATAAACCTTCGGCTTCGTCTCAACGGCCTATCTGGTTAGCAGGAAGTAGGCGATTGCGGAGATAGTCTTGGCGTCAAGTATCTCCCCTTTCTCGATCATCTTCTCAGCATCCTCAAGTGTTGTAGGCTCAAGCCGGATGAACTCGTCGATCTCAGGGTTGCCGCCCACCTTCCTTAGTCTGGTGGCGAGGAAGAGGTGTATCTTCTCGCTGCTGTATCCCGGTGCTAGGAAGCAGCTGAACAACTCCTCGAGATCGTCAGCGGTGTAGCCTGTCTCCTCAACAAGCTCACGTCGCGCACAATGCTCAGGAGTCTCACCATCAGATAGAGTCCCGGCAGGGATCTCAAGTAGGATCTTGCCGACTGGATGGCGGTACTGTCTGATCAGCAGTAGCCTACCATCATCAAGCAGCGGCAACATTGCCACAGCCCCCCGATGCTCCACTACCTCACGGTCAAAGACCTCCCCGCTGGGCAGCCGTATCCTGTCAACCCTTAGACCGATGACCCTTCCATCATAGATTCTCCTTGAATCTATCAAGGAGCCGAACTCACTCAACGGCAAAACCCCAACAGAGAATATGCTACTATGATATAAGGCGTCGATCACCCTGAACCCACCAAATCCTTAAATCGCAAGCGGCAACTCTCACAGAGAGACGATGGCCGCCGTAACGTAGAAGGGACCGTCAACAGATCTCTGCGGAACCTGGTTAGCGTACAGGCCTGAAAGGCCGGAAGCCTTGGCCAATGGAGCCTGGAGGGCGAGTTCGAAACGCCAGAAGCCTGGTGCGAAAATCTCGCCGGCGGCCCTCAAGATGGCTGGTCAATAGTTGATTTCCAGTCTCAGCCAAATCCTTCTGGGTCTATTACCTAGGTGATCACTCTTCGACCTCTCAGCGCAGAAGGAATAAGTGCCAAAAAAGTTACTGCTGCCAGCATGTGAAAGGCGTAGTGGATCGCTGAAAGGAAGGCGTTGATGCTCTCTAGATTCAGGCTTGTCGAGCCTCCTGTAAGCTGGGATAATTGGCTGTGAGGCATCCCCAAGGTCATGAAGGCGAGTGAGAGCGGTAGACTCACAACGATTCCCGTCTGCACAATTGTTGTTCTCACACCGTTCGCTACGCCTCGTCTGCTTGCCGGGACAGGCCCCATTATCGAGCTTGCGTTAGGTGAGATGAAGAGCCCTCTCCCGATGCCTGATGCGACTAGAGCCAATGTTAACGCGGTGTAGTCAGTGTTCATGTCTATTGTGCCGAACCATAGGAGGGCCCCGCCGCTGAAGAGGAGTCCAAGGGTGCAGAGTCCTCGAGCGCCATAGGTGTCTGATAGTCTCCCGCTTAATGGCCCGACTAGCAGGACCGCTGCCTCTAATGGTATGAATAAGATTCCGGTGGTGAGGGCGTTCTGACCTCTGATCAACTGGAAGTAAAGAGTCAACAGGAACGGCAAGGCGTTGAAGGCGAGCGAGTTGAGGAAGCTGGCTAGGTTGCCTGCGGTGAAGAGTCTGATCCTGAAGAGGTCTAAGTCAAGGGTTGGGTGAGCGACTCTTCTCTCAACTGTGACGAAGAGGATCAGGGTTAAGAGACCTAGAATCAGCAGGGCGAGCGATGCTGGTGAGCTGAGGTTCTCAAGACTTAAGGCGGCAAGGATCAGTGTCAACGCGCACGAGTATAGTACCGCTCCGGGGTAGTCAAACTTCTCAGCGACGCCATGATAGATCTCCCTCAGACGCAGACGTGCCCAGAAGGTCCCGAAGAGGCCGATAGGTATGTTCATCAGGAATATGAATCTCCATCCTGCCAGCTCCACTATGACCCCGCTGAGAGTGTAGCCTATGATCGAGCCGAGGTTGAAAGCCATGAAGTTAATGCCTATGCCGGTTCCAAGCTGGGAAGCTGGGAACGCATCCGCTATCACCGCAACACTATTGACAATTATCAATGCTCCACCGATCCCTTGAAGCAGTCTGAAAACCACAAGCTGCTCTCCGCTCTGGGATAGGCCACAGAGAGCTGAGGAGAAAGTGAATACGGCGAAGCCTAGCACGTAAAGCCTTATGCGGCCGAGCATATCTGCGACTCGGCCTATGGCAACAAGCAAGATAGTTATGGCAAGCCTGTAGCCTGTGATCACCCAGACGCCGTGGAGCAACGTTGCCTCCAGCTCACGGAGAAGCACCGGCAATCCAACGATCAGTACACTCGCATCCAAAGCAACCATGAATGTGCCGACAGTTGTGACTGTCAGAGCAACCCACTTGTACTCCGTCCAAACCACCCGTGACCTTGTCGAAGACAGTACCGGAATCACCTATCAACTTTAGGGGCCAGAGCATGACCAAGGAGGCTCCCTTGGATCTGAAACAATCAACATAGAGATCTGAGTCCATTACAGGTGCAATGCTGAGAAAGATTAAATGCCGGAGATCCATCCTAAGCTGGGAATGTGGGCCGGTAGTTCAGCTTGGTATGCTTCATCCGGAGGCCAATGAACGTCCGGTTTGCATGAGAAACCCAAGAAACCGGAAGGTCGCGGGTTCAAATCCCGCCCGGTCCACCACAATACTGCTGCAGCGTCTCAATGTTTTGCAGTGTAAGTCATTATTGCGGAATCAAAGCGTCAATGAGGCCGGCGACCTATTGAATCACAGACGAGACTGTTAACTTGCAATCTAGAAAGAGAAGAGCGAGCTTGCATCCGTGAGGCTGATAGTCAAACTGGCATTATGAAGATCCCGATCCACACTGGAACTGTCAACAGAATCCAGGCGAGTTTATTCCAACCGAATACTTTTTGGCCATCCATCATTCTGAAAGGGAGCAGGTTGAATGCGGCAAGCCACAGATTCACAACATAACCTTGAGATCCTATCAAGTGGAAGACTCCGCCAAGGTTCCTGATAGCTAGAAACAGTAGAGCGACCGCGATGTTCGTGAGGGGACCTGAAGCAGAGATTAGTCCGTTTTCCCTTCTCCCGATTCCATATCCTAGTCCGAGATTTCGTGGTGAGATTTGTACGGCTCCTGGAGCTGCGAAGATCATGCGGCCAGTCGAGAGCAAAGCGAATACTGTAGCCATGGCCAACCCCATAGGCCACAGCCTGAACTCTGCCCAGCATCCGAACTTCCTAGCTACATTTCTGTGTGCCAGTTCGTGTCCAATGAAACCTAAACCTAAGGTTACCAGTGAAACAGGAAACATTAGAAGGAATTTTGAAGTCGGGAGAGTGCTAACAGAGAAGCAGAAACCTAGAACAAGCCATGCTACCAGCAACTGTTGGGACTCAGACATAAAGACTGACCAACTGGTTGAAGCTTGTTCCTTTCCATTTCGTTCATGCTTCCTCCTAGCACATGGCGGAGGCCTTGCAAAAGCAATATGCGTACAATCATGAGCTTCAGGCAATCTGTGAACGATGCAGAAAGTTCTCCTACAACGGAGGCAGATGAATGGAAGATCTACTTCACGCCAGCAAACTTCACACTTAGCCAAGAGCCAAGCTCCTCTAAGCAGACCTCAACCTTCACACACAGTCGATCGATCTGGTTTCTATTCACTATCTTACTTTCGTTTCAAGCGTTTCTCCAAAGAACCTTACACACTAAGAACAAAAGATCTATAGGTCAGAGTCCTAGTCAAGGTGCTACTAAGGTGCGTCTCGCTCTAGTCGGTCAACCGCTCTGTGGAAAAAGCTCGCAGGCTAAGCTGCTCTCTGAAAAGTATCACATATAACGCATTTCAACAGGCAACATATTTTGTGATGAGATGGCAAGAGGTTCAGGATCCGCTTGAGAGTTTAGAGAATAGTCAATTCTGGCAAACTTGTTCCAGACAGAATTGCCGTCGATATTGTCAGAAGCCATCTGGAGAAACCCCAGTGCCAGGATAGATTTGTAATGGACGGCTTTCCAAGGGTTATCAGACAAGCTCGGTTTCTTAATGAATACTTGAATTCAAAGGGCACTCACCTTGACAGAATGATCCTTCTTGACATTCTGGAAAAGGAGGTGTTCAGGCGAGCGGTAGCTAGAAGGATAGAAGACGGTAGAAAGGACGACGAATCGGACAAGACCTTGTCCAGCATAATGAAGACCTACCAGAATCAGACTATGCAAGCGATCAAGTATTTCGAGGCTCAAGGAACAGCGTCACACATAGACGGAACCTTGACTATACCCCCAGGTTTTGAGAATATCCTGTTTCTCCTCTCACAGAACATGGACCGATAGTAAACCTTGAGTCTACAATTGCTAGAGTCAGATATCCAGGATCATACCAGACGTAGTTCAAGCAAGGCGGAAGAGCCTAATCGGCTGTTACCTGCACAGCTGAGAGGCAGCAGTGACAAAATACTTGCCGGCCGTACACCGTGGAAGGCAGATGTTTCTGCTTGTCTACAAACTGCGGCTACCCTAACGTCTCAAGTATTCTCTGACAAATGTAAACAATCTGGTTGCCGTTACTGTACTCAGGCTGTTTATTCACCTGTGTGTGCCGCTGCCTGAACCGTAACATAGCTGCCTAAGTAAAACCAGGTCGAAGCATTAATAGAAAACATGATACGATCTTGAGATCAGGTGATCATCCTCTCCTCTATCAAACATGAGTTCAAGACACGCCCGTTACATGGTCCTGCCCAAATTTCGAGGTCACGTTCAAATCTTTTATATTATGACTTATAGAAGTGCGTCGATAGACCCATTCGGCGAGCGGCATGTCTTCGAACAACTCCTTTCTTGACAGATACGCTAACACAGGAACAGGCCTTTCTGACACGGATATTAGAACGCTCAGGGCTATGACTCGACGCTTCAACCTGCACACAAAGGAGTTTCATTATTACTGGGATGAGACCAAAGAGATGCTCCAGAGAGTCTTCCAGACGGGGAACCGCGTAGTCGGAGTCACCGGCTCGATAAGAGTTGCTTTCGACGTCATTATCAGCAACGCTATCGAACCCGGCGACAAGGTTCTGACCTTGACAAACGGTTACTGGGGAGACTACTTCCCACGGGTGGTGAAATCGTATCTGGGCGAGCCTATAGTCTACTCAGAGGATCCTAGGCTGCCGATAGATCCGGAGAAAGTCCGAGATGTTCTCAGTAAGAACAGCGACGTGAAGGCAGTCACGGTCATGCATGTTGAGACAGATACAGGGATCGTCAACAGGATTTCAAGAATCTCCGAGATTGTGAGAAGATACTCCAACGCACTCTACATTGTCGATTGCGCAACCTCCCTTGGAGGGATGGAGGTTAAGGTTGATGAGCTGGGAATCGACTTCTGCTTCTCTGGATCCCACAAATGCCTAGGCGCGCCGGCAGGGTTGGCATTCATAACGGTGAGTGAAAGGGGCTGGGACGCAATCCGGAACAGGAGGACCCCTATCTTCGGCATGTATGGGAACCTGGCCTCTTGGAATGAACCTCTACCATTGGAATGTGAACCGCCTATGCCAGCACAGGTAGTCCATGCTGTAAGGTCAACTCTGGAGTGGATACTTTCAAGAGGTCTGAAGGAAGTCTGCAGAATGCATGAGGTGGCAGCCGAGGCGCTGCGATGCGGCTTGATCGAGATGGGACTCGAGCTCTACCCTGACTGCTCCAGATGTGAAGGTTGCGCATCGCCTGATAAGTTCTGCAGCGATGTTGTCACGACCCTACCATATCCACAGGGTGTCAAGCCTGAGAGCTTGGAGAGGATCATGGGTGAGAGATTCAACCTCTCAGTACTTGCCTCACCATACAGGCCAGGATGCTTCCAGCTGGGCACGATCAATGAGCTACAGACATCCCCAGACTACATACTGAAACTCATAACTACACTCGGACTTGCCTTCTCAGAGCTTGGAGTGAAGATAAAACTAGATAAGGGGATAAGGACCGCTCACGATATCTTGGTCAGCAAGGCCCAATATCATCACTGGAAGAAGTTGGCTAAGTGAAGGGATTGACAAACCCCAGGTACGAGCAATTCATAAACGAACAGGTCGATGAACTGAAGAAGTCAGGATTCCTATCACAGATCCGCGTACTAGAAGGACCTAACTCGGCAGTATCAGTTGTTGACGGAAAGAAGGTGCTGAACCTCTGTTCTAACAACTACTTAGGACTGGCTAATCATCCTGAACTAGTTCAAGCTGCCAAGGAAGCCTCTGAGAGATACGGCGCCGGCATAGCGGTGGGCAGAGGTGTAATGACAATGTCGATAATACTCGAACTTGAAAGGAGACTGGCCGAGTTCAAAGGGGCGGAGGCAGCATTGACATACCCAACAGGATACGTGGCTAACATGGGGGGGATCTGGCCCCTGATGACTGAGAAAGACACCATCCTGAGCGATGAGCTCAACCACGCCAGCATAATCGATGGCTGCAGACTAGCAAGAGAGACAGACCGAATAGTCTACAGACACAACGATATGAGTGACCTCGAAAAGAAACTTAAGCAGAGCGTGGAGGCACGTGCGAAAGGAAAGACTATGATCATTACTGACGCAGTCTTCAGCATGGACGGTGACATCTGCAAGTTGCCTGAAATGGTTGAACTGGCCGAGAGGTATGACGCCTTCATATTCCTGGATGAAGCTCATGCCTCCGGAGTCCTCGGGAAGACAGGCCGGGGAACCCTCGAGCACTTCAACGCTTATGGGAGAGTCGAGGTTCAGATGGGGACGCTCTCTAAAGCGATCGGAACAGTGGGAGGCTACATCGCCGGCAGTGAAGGACTATGCTACTACCTCCACAGGCGTTCAAGACCATTCTATTTCTCAACAGGCTTCCCCCATCCGGCAGTGTGCGGTGCGACGTTGAAGGCTCTGGAGATAATCAAGAAGGAGCCTGAGCGCGTCCAGAGACTATGGGACAACACCCGCTACTTCAAGAGGGAACTGGAGAGCTTAGGCTTCAACACTGGCATAAGTCAGACCCCCATAACCCCAATAATAGTGGGGGAGCCTGAAAGAGCGCAGCAGCTGAGCAGGCTACTCTATGAGGAAGAGGGCATATTCGTCCAAGCCTTCAGCTACCCCGTAGTCCCGAAGGGAACTGACAGGATCAGGACGATAGTGAATGGCCATCACAGCCGAGAACAGCTCGACCATACACTGGCAGCACTCGAGAGGATAGGGAAATGCCTACACATACTGTGATCCGGCTAACATGTATACCGGAGATCTCAGAAATGCAGTGCTCACTCTCTCAGCCGGCAAGCATAGGAACTGTGAAGCTCAAGCCCGAGGCCTGGTCTATCTAAGGGTATCCTTGCCCCATCTCTGAATGGAACTCTGGAGGACGATGTAACGGTCTCAGTCTTGATCTCGAGATCTGTATCGAGATCAGAAGCAACTACCCCCCTTGATATGCTGGCTAGAAAGTGTGCATCTTGAGCTATGCCGATCTCGCTCTCCAGCATGCATCCCACCATTATCCCTAAGCCGCGATCCTTCGCCAACTCAGCCATTCTGCATCCCCAGAAGAATCCGCCGGCCTTCTGCAGCTTTATGTTTACTCCGTCCGCTGATTCTGATCTTATGATCTTCTCTAGATCCATCATTGTAACCACTGCTTCATCTGCGAAGACCGGAATCTTGCATTTGCTGCGGATACTCTTCAGTTTCTGAAGGTCATCCTTGGGTGACGGTTGCTCAACCAGGATGACTCTCGGACCTAATGAATCGTAGATATCGTTGAGAACCTTCACCGCTGACTTCTCATCTCTATAAGCCTGATTCGCATCTAGCATCAGGTCTCCCGGGAAGATTTCAGAGACAGTCAAGACTCTGGCCTTATCCAGTCTAGGATCTCCTGACAGCTTGAGCTTAAGCCTCTGCAGGCCATTTCCACTGTATGCTTTCATCAATTCCCTGGTCTTCCTCGCTGTATCCTCAAGTGATCTCAAGTAGATCGTGACGGCGTTCAAAATCATTCTTGGCTTGGGACAGCCTAGGATCTTGTAGACAGGCTTCTCGACAGATTTCCCAACTATGTCGAAGCAGGCGGAGTCGATGGCGGCGCTTGCAGTCTGGCTCATGAAGCCTATCTTCCTTGAGGCTGCCTCAAGGATGGAGTGAATCCCTGCTATGTCTGTCGGATCTGAATCCTTCAGAGACGTGCTTACATACCTTGCGAACCGTAGGGCTTCATCTCTTGTGTCGCCGGTGACAGGTTTCAGCGGGGATAACTCGCCAACTCCGAATTGGCCCTCGTCCGTCTCGAGGAGCACCAGTCCATTCCTAGCGTATCTCATACTCTTATACGCGATTATGGAAGGCTCAACAAGTCTGTGATCTAGTTTGCAAGTTTGGACCTTTACTATTCTCAAAGGATCAACCGTTCAATAGTCTGTCGAAAACCTCTAATCTGCAATCGCAAAAGTCTTTTCGCCTAGGCTCTGGGCGTATCCCGTCTGCACAGTCGAGAAGCTCCTTCGTTCATAAAAGCTCTTCCATCAGTCTTCTGGATGTGCACAGTTCTCATATGTCACGTCTTCCCATTTTCTACAGGCATGAGGTGACAGTATTGTTCAGGGAATCTAATCGGAAGCACTTGTTACGGCCTGGCTTCAGCAACGTCCTCAGACTAGGCTATGTCAGCTTATTCACAGACATCTCTACAGAGATGATTCTGGGGGTCTTACCGTTCTTCGTCGTGAAGGAGCTCGGAGGAACCGCCGCTATTCTCGGCTTTATCGAGGGTGTGGCTGAAGCAGTCAACCATGCTTTCAGAGTAGCAGCTGGTGTTGTGACTGATAAGATCGGCAGACGGAAGCCGCTTGTGCTCCTCGGGTATGGGCTCTCCTCGTTCTCTAAACCCTTGTTCGCGGTTGCGGGCTCATGGAGCCATGCCTTCGCGGTTAGAGTGGCTGATAGGGCTGGGAAGGGAATCAGGACCTCACCTAGGGATGCATTGATCAGTGACTCCGTTGACAGATCGAAATCTGGAAAGGCCTTCGGTCTGCACAGGTCGCTTGATCAGCTTGGCGCCATAGCCGGTCCGGTCATAGCCTTCGCCGTGATCCCTCTTGTTGGTATACGTGGTGTTTTCTGGCTGTCATTTCTTCCAGCTGTCGTAGCGCTCTTCATACTTCTGTTCCTCGTGCGTGACACTTCTGCTGCAGCTATGCGGAGAGGCATCTTTGAGAGTGCAAGAGAAGTGATGAGCCGCAAATTCATCTTCATACTCGTGATCCTTGGGGTCTTTTCTCTGGGTGCATACAATTTCTCTTTCATCCTTTTGAGAGCTGGGGCTCTTGGAGTGCCGGAAGCCCATATCCCACTCGTATACGCCTCATTGAATGCCGCGGTTGTGGTGGTAGGCCTACCCGCAGGAATCTTGGCTGACAGGGTCGGAAAGATTCCGGTACTAGGCTTAGCCTACATGCTCTTTGCCGCAACCTCTGCTGCAGGCTTATGCCTCACCGGGGACGCCCTCTACGCCTTTGCAATAGCGGTTCTCTTCGGATGTTATCTTGGGATAGCGGAGACTGTCCAGCGTGCAGTAATCCCTGATTTCGCATCCCCAGAACTGAAGGGGACTGCCTACGCGATCTACTACACTCTCGTAGGGTCTGGGTCACTGGTCGCGAACTCGATGTTCGGGGTCCTGTGGAGTATCTTCAGTCCGGCAGCGGCATTCCAGTACAGTATCCTAACCTCTGCAGCAAGCATAGTTGCGCTGATGATGTTCATCACAAGAAGGGAGGCAGAATCTGGACATGGTGGCTCCACGTAACCCGCACAAGGATACTTGACCGAACAAATCGCAAGTTATTTAGGCCTCTCCACTAAGATTACTGGGCAGTAACGGGTTGTGAGTGGATCCCATGGACTGGGTAGTTCTGTGCGAATCTCTAGGAGCCGTCTTCGCTTTCGCTTCGATCATATACTCGGTATTCATCATGACTAGGATAAGACGTGGGGCCTCCACATGGATATTTCTTGGAATAACCTCATTCAGCATGTTTTTCTCGATGCTGCTCGGTGTAGTCGGAGCAGTGGTCCCGGTCGACTCCTCAATCCAACGCCTCGAGCAGTACATGTTCATGCTTGCCGGCGCCTTCGCCTTCGCCTTGGGTGGGGTCACCCTGCACGGGATGTTCGTCTACAAGGAGGGTTAGGCTCAGTTGATCTTTGCAGAGCCGTTGATAGATGCACTGGCTGCAGTAGTCTTCCTCTTCGCAGCGACCTTCTACCTCATGGTGGCGTACGTAGAGAGGCGGGGCGGAGCCGCATGGAAGATCTTCGGTCTGACAGCCACAATATGGTTCGCCGTGATCTATGTGAAGCTGATCGCAAACATGACAGAGTGGCCTTGGATGTACGGTCTAGTCAGATCGGCTGTAGCGCTCAGCCTTGGACTCTACCTCTGCGGACTGATCGCATTAGCTAGAATGCTTAGGTAGTTCAAGGAATAGCTCTGACCGGATTTCCCCTACAGCTTGAGAGTACTACGCCTCAGTGATATTGAGTGATGCGGCTTACGCTTCTGCAGACCTCGTCCTGCTTGGCCTCCTTAACAGGTGAATGAGGACAGAGGTGCGAGCCAAGAGCGCGGCATGTATTGACAGGTTTCGGGGTGGAGTGTAATCTGTTCCGCCTTTGAGAGTATCCTAGCGATAGGAGCGGTTGACGTTGCCCCTCTGGCCTATTCAGCCAAGAGAACGGGTTTAAGGGTCTATGCCGTCGACTACTACGGTGACCAGGATGTTAGGCGGGGCCTCTGTCTCCTGGGCTGTGACTGGGGCAAGCGTATTCTCATTCATCTACGGATTTATCTACGGATTTGCCGGAGAGTCTATCAGTGCACTTAATGCAGGCCTGCTGGTCAAGAGAAGAACGGGGATCGTGGCCGCGATCTACACATTCATGTTACTGGCATACTTCATGCACCCGTACGGCTCGAGGTTGCCTCTGTGGACGATGATGGACTGCTTGGCAGCCTCCATCCTGATCTATCCGGCCGCTCTCTTGGGCAAGCAGCTGCTACGTGGTGGAGAAGAGATCAAGCTGTTTCCACTTGCCGTCTTGCTTGTCTCGTTCGTCTCCACCGTCACGCATTCACTCACGATGATCTTTATCCTTCTTCCAGTCGGAACCTACGCTGTGGAGTTCGGAGCATTCGAGGCCGTCTACTACGCCTTCGTTGTGGGTGCTGCTGGACCGTACTTGGAGGACGTTATAGTGATAGCGGCCTCCTTCCTGGTCTACTCACCGGTCCTCCCACTCATCCGAAGATCTGGAATCTTGAACTTTCCTATGTCGTGAACCTGGTAAGTCGCGATAGTGAGTCTCTGATGTCTTCAGACAGTTTGGATCGCTTGGAGAACAGCCTCCACCAAGAGGGCGTCCTGGCTGAATCCATAGTCGACTCCAGTATGCCGGTCGAACAACCATTCATGCTTGGGGTCATTGATCCGTGCGATGACTCGTGGAACATGAAACTCGTTCTTCGCAAGCATAGCGATTGAGAGGTTTCTGTCGTCATCCCCTGTCAGGACCGCCAACGTCTTTGCCTTCTCTAGGCCAGCCCTGCGTAGCACTTCGATTCTGGAAGCGTCTCCTATAATCGTCGAGGCTTCTGGGGCCTTCTTCGTCAACTCCTTCAGAGCATCTGCATCGATATCGATGACGGTGACCTTGTGTCCTTCTGAAGAGAGTCTGCTGGCCAAGTAGACGCCGGCCCCGCCAGCACCCACTATCACAGTGAACATATACATCCATACTCTTAATGGCTGAGTAGCTCCTCAACCCTACTCATCGCTGTGGCAGAGACTGCCAGCGTCAGGATATCACCATCTTGAAGGAGCATGCCTTGATAAGGTACGACTGCCTTGCCCTGCCTGGTGACTGCCACAGTCATCACTTCCCGTGGCACATTCACGTCCTCCACCGGCCTCCCAGCCAGAGCCGGCGGGACCGCCAACTCAATGATCTGAACCTCGCCACTTCCTATCGTGAGTTTTGAGTGTAGTTCAGGGTGGACGAGCATGTCCTTCATGAGGCTTGCGCCCCATTCTGTTGGTGAGACAGTCAAGATCCCGAGCCTCCTGTAGATCTCTGCGTCTGATGGATCAAAGACCCTTATGGCAAGCTTAGGAACCCTGAACTTGTTCTTTGCGATTATTGCGATCGTTGCGTTTAGGCTGTCGCTGTCGGTGGCTGCTGCCAGGGCGTCGGCACCCTGTATCCCTGCCTGATAAAGGATCTCCCTGTCAAGCGCGTCCCCCTGGATGCGTATCCCCTTGAATCCTGTGCTCAGCCGCCTGAATGCTTTTGGGTCTTTATCTATGACGGCCACTCTATGTCCTTCAGAAGAGAGTAGGTCAGCCAGGTGTGAGCCCACCCTGCCGCATCCGACTACTACGACGTTTATTTCGTTCACCCCTCAAAGCTGCTGGTCAGGCGATTCCTGCGCCTGACAATCAGTTTTCTCACCTCATCAGCTAAAAGTATTGTTGGAGCGAATGCTAGAGGCAGGAGCCAGTGATGGGGGAGCAGTGGGGCTGTCCCGAATATTGGGTGGAGGAAAGGCAGGTAGACCAGCGAGAGGATTATGGACAGTTCAAAGACCAGTCCAAGTGGGAGGAGCGGGTTTATTCTGATGCTCCTCTTGAGGCTTGAAGACCTCTCAGTCCTGCATGCGAAGACGTTTCCTACCTGCGCCATCACTATCCCTACCAGCGTCATCGTCGTGGCCATCAAGTAGACTGGTGTCCCAGGCTGGGCTGGGGAACTCAAGCTGTAACCGTTAATGATGTTCATCCAGTAGTAGCTCGTCATCGCCGCTACTGCTTCAATCGCCCCGAGGAACAGGAATGCTTGAGCCAGTAAGCTGGTACTCAGTATGCTCTTCCCCCGCCTCCGTGGGGGGAGCCTCATCACATCCTCTTCAGGCGGTTCAGCCCCAAGAGCAAGCGCTGGAACCATGTCTGTTCCAAGATCAACCGAGAGTATCTGCATCACATTCAGAGCTAGGGGGACGTTTGCCAGTGCAAAAAGTACGAAGGGAACTATTTCAGGCACATTGCTCGCGAAGATGTATTTCGTGAACTTCTTGATGTTGTTGTAGACAGCGCGGCCCTCCTCAACCGCGTTGACTATTGACGTGAAGTTGTCGTCGGTTATGATGATGTCAGCCGCCTCCTTGGCGACGTCTGTCCCAGAGATCCCCATGGCAACCCCGATGTCAGCTCGTTTGAGTGCTGGAGCATCGTTGACCCCGTCACCAGTCATCGCGACGATGTGGTTTAACGCCTGGAGTCCCATGACTATTCTGAGTTTATGTTCAGGGTTTATGCGGGCGAAGACTATATTCTCCTCGCTGAGAACCTTTTGAAGCCCTTCATCCGACAGCGACTCTACCTCTTCACCGGTAACGACCCTTGCTCGACCGGTTATGATCCCGAGTTTTCGAGCTACCGACTCGGCCGTCAAACCGTAGTCGCCTGTCAACATGAGAACCCGGATGCCGGCCTGCTTGCATCTTCTTATCGCCTCCTCAACCTCAGGCCTTGGAGGATCCGTCATCGCAACTAACCCTGCAAAGGTCAGCTCACACTCAACTGTATCGGGTGTGAGCTTCGAGGTATGATCTCCCAGATCCCTGTATGCAAGCCCTAGGACTCTCAGGCCGTCCCTGGCGTAGCTGTCGATCTGTCTTCTCACAATCTCTTTATCGAGGTCGTCTAGCGGGGCTGTTCTTCCGCCTTTGAGTATCGTCGTGCTTAGGTCGAGCAATTCTGCAGGGGCGCCTTTAACGTACGCCCTGAGATGTTTGGGTCCTGGAGATGTTCCTGCACCGGCATAACTGACCACTACACTCATCCGTTTTCTCTTGGACTCGAATGGTAGAACTGTTACTCTTTCAGTAAGCGGCGGGTAGGGGATGTCCGCCTTTAGGGCCGCGACTAGGAGCGCCCCTTCTGTGGGGTCGCCGAGAACACTCCACCTCCTGTTCTGGTCAGTGGGCGGCACAAGGCGAGCATCGTTGCAGGTTATCGCAATGGTGAGCAGGAGCTGCAGGTCTGGATTATTCTCTACGGGGGCTCCAGTCGTGGCGGACAAGAAGCTGCCCTGAGGGTTGTATCCTGTGCCTGTAACTCGAATACTCAGCCCTCCAACCCATACGTGAGTGACAGTCATCTCGTTGCATGTGAGTGTTCCAGTCTTGTCTGTGCATATCACCGTGGTGCAACCTAGAGTCTCGACGCTGGAAAGCCTCTTTATTACTGCTCGACGTTTCGCCATCCTCTGCATAGAGATCGCAAGTGACAAGGTTACGGTAGGCAGTAGACCCTCAGGCACATTCGCGACGATCATCCCTATTGCAAAAAGAAAGCTTTCAGCCGCGGCGAGTCCGAGTGATAGAGAAACAAGAAAGATGGTGATGCCGAGAAGTACTGCGAACAAGGTTACTGTGGCCGTTACTCTCCTGAGCTCCTTTTGCAGCGGGCTCTGCTCCTCCTCAACCGCTTCTGTCAGGTGCGCGATCCTGCCGAACTGCGTCTTCATTCCTGTGGCGAAGATTACGGCGACGCCTGATCCTGAAACCAGGTTCGTTCCACCAAAGACCAGGTTCGGGAGTCTGTAAGGGCTCGTCTTCGTCCTCAAAAAGATAGGTTGGGACGTCTTTGCAACAGGCCTTGACTCGCCTGTCAGTGCAGATTCATCGGTCAACATTCTGAAGTTCTTGATGACCCTGCCGTCTGCCGGGATCCTGTCACCTTCAGAGATCACCACCAAGTCTCCGGGAACTATGTTCTGAGCTGGGACCTGCCTCTCAGCACCGTCACGAATTACGCGTGCGTGTTGTGGGATGAGTTTCTTCAGTTCCTTCGCGGTCCGCTCCGCCCTGTATTCCTGCCAGAAACTGAAGGCGGCGTTCACCATCACGACACCAACTATCGCCCACGCAAGCTGAGGCATACTCCCGATGTAGGCCATTACAGAAGCAACCCAGAGCAGCAGAGCCATGGGGTTCGTGAGGTTCGCCGCGAATCGCCAAGACAGAGGTTTGCCTCGCGCTTCCTTGATCTCATTCAGGCCGTAACGGCGCAGCCGTGAGGATGCCTCGCTCTCGCTGAGCCCACTGAAACCGCTTCCCAGAGCTTCCAAGACCTTCTCGATGGGCATCGAGTAGTATTGCTCGAGAGCGCCGGATTCTGTGGTGTGCAACTCAGACCCTATGCAGGCTTCTAACCCAGAGAAATGTAATTAATGAATCTTCTTGCTCGTTTCAGGTTCCTGGCAAGGTTTAATATGTCGCTTCTCGTCGGCCACTCCCACGTTCGCTATATGAGCCGCAGCGGTCCTGGAGTAAGACAAATAGGCTGGCCTCTAGACTAAACCCCCACCTCGGAGCCGACGATATATTGGGTAATGCAATAGAGACGTTCGAGCTCACAAAACGATTCAAGAACATCATGGCTGTTGACCATCTGAACATCAAGATCAAGCAGGGCGAGATCTTCGGGTTGCTTGGACCCAACGGCGCCGGGAAGACCACGACCATCTCTATGCTCTGCACGATTCTAAGACCGACGGAGGGAACGGCTACAGTCAACGGATTCGATATACTGAAGGAGCCTGATGAGGTCAGGAAGTCTATTGGAATAGTCTTCCAGCAACCAAGCGTCGATGACATCCTCACCGGCAGAGAGAACCTGGTTCTGCACGCAATGTGGTACGGTGTACCCAAGGCGATACGCCGAGAGAGGATTGATGAGGTCCTTAAGCTGGTAGGTCTGGAATCAAGACAGAACAGTCTTGTGAAGACGTACTCTGGGGGCATGAGGCGGCGTCTCGAGCTTGCTCGCGGTCTCCTCCACCTCCCCAAGGTCCTATTCTTGGATGAGCCGACTCTCGGTCTCGACCCCCAAACCCGTGAGGTGATATGGGAGTATATTGAGCAGATGTCGAGGAGCCGAGACATGACTATAGTCCTTACGACGCACTACATGGAGGAGGCAGACAGGCTCTGTAACAGGATCGCTATAATCGATCAGGGCAAGATAATCGTCATGGATACTCCTGAAGCCCTCAAGGCGGCGGTGGGCGGGGACATGGTCTGCCTGAGAACGACCCCTGCTGATCCCGAGAGATTCAGGAAGATTGAGGGCGTCAGCAAGGTCGAGGTTCAGGAGGACTACGTCGTGTTGACGGTCAGGAATTCAGGTGAGCGACTGCAGGAGATCCTTGCGGCCTCCGGCAAGGTTGAGAGCGTCCAGATCAGGCCGGCGAGTTTGGATGACGTCTTCATCAGCTACACAGGCAAGGAGATACGGCCTGAGACCGGTGAAGGCGGGATCGCCCAGAGAATAATGCGGCAGAGGACTCTCAGATGAGGCAGGCTGAGGCGGTCTACGCCCTATGGTTCAGGGAGTTCAAGGTGTTTACACGCGAGAGATCACGTATAGTGACCTCGATCTTCACCCCGTTGCTCTGGATATTCGTCTTCGGCGGAGGACTCGGATCCACCGTGAATATTGAAGGGATCAACTACCAGGTCTATATCTACCCGGGCATCGTCGCGATGAGTGTGCTCTTCAGCTCCGTCTTCTACGGTGTCTACATAATCTGGGACAGGAAGATCGATATACTCAAAGAGGTCCTAGTCGCTCCCCTGTCAAGATATTCAGTATTCGTGGGCAAGGTTCTCGGAGGATGCACAGACTCAATGATCCAAGCCATAGTTATGCTCCTGATAAGCTTCGCAGTGGGGGTCTACCTCTCACCGTTGAGTTTTCTGTTGGCCATTCTCATACTCTTCCTCCTCTCCCTCAGTCTGGTCAGTACAGGCCTGATAATAGGCTCACTCATGGAGAGTCCTGAAGGCTTCAACATGGTAGTCAGCTTCCTCGTCTTTCCGCTCTTCTTCTTCAGCGGTGCACTCTATCCTCTGAACAATCTTCCTATGTGGCTCTCAGCGATAACCTACATGGACCCGGTGACCTATGGTGTCGACGGCCTCAGAACAGCAACTATCGGCGTCTCCCAGTTCCCACTCCACATTGACCTTGCTGTTCTAGCCGTCTTCGCGGCGGTGATGTTCACCATGGGAACCAAGACCTTTGAGCGCATGAAGTAGAGATTGCAGGTGAGCGCTCATGCAAAGTTCAGGGTTGAGTCGGCCTGATGAGCAGATTCACGTGGAGGCTCCGGTAGATCTTGGGTAGAGATTGGCGATTCATAGACTTGGGGGATCTCCCCCCACTCTCAACTCAGGTCGTCTATCATGCAGTAGCAGAGGCTGTCGACAAGGGCAGGTCTCCGAACACCATAATCTTCTGCTGCCCGAACAGTCCATTCGTCTGTCTCGGCTACCATCAGGAGCTCGAGATGGAGATAGATGTAGAGTATTGCCGGCTGAGGGGTCTGCCTGTCGTGAGGAGAATCCTTGGAGGTGGGGCGGTCTACCTAGACAACGACCAGCTATTCTATCAGGTCGTAGCCTGCAAGTTTGATCCGGATGTACCCAGCTCTGTACAAGGTGCCTTCAGGAAGTATCTTGAGGCGCCTGTCAAGACATACAACGATATAGGCATCCCAGCATCCTACAGGCCTGTGAACGATGTTGAAGTCGACGGTCGGAAGATAAGCGGGAGCGGCGCGACTGAGGTCGGGTCGTCGCTTATCCTCACTGGAAACATGATCTTCAACTTCAACTTCGATGTGGCAGCTCAGTCTCAAGAAGCCTCTGGGCCATAGTCCTGAAGTTTGA
>JAGTQV010000107.1:0-4051 GCA_018397035.1 Candidatus Bathyarchaeota archaeon
CGGGAATGTTGTGAGGCATGAGGAGGGGCAAGTCTTCGATGTGGAGCTTGAAGAGAGCATCCTTAAGGCTAACGAAGAGTTGGCGGCCAGGAACCATGAGCTCCTTCAAAGACACAGCGTCACTGCAATAGATGTGATGGGGTCGATCGGTTCAGGTAAGACATCCCTGATAGAATGCATCGTCGAGAAGCTCAAGATGAAATATAGGATCGTCGTGTTTAACGGCGACCTGACCACCACCATCGACTCTGAGAGGGTTGCGAAGCATGGGGTTAGAGTAGTCCAGATCAATACCGGCAAGGAGTGTCACCTCGACGCAAACTTGGTTGCCAAGGCGATTGGGGAGATCGAACTTGAACAAATCGATCTGCTTCTCATAGAGAACGTTGGCAACCTGATCTGCCCCGGAGAGTTCCGTCTAGGTGCTGACAAGAGGCTTGTCGTGATAAGTGTGACTGAGGGACCTTACATGGTGCTCAAGCACCCATTCATCTTCATGGAGGCAGATGTGGTAGTCATCAATAAGCTGGACCTAGCAGGGTCTATGGGTGTTGAGTTTGAGAAACTGAAGAGTGACGCCGTCAAGATAAATCCGCGGACGAGAGTTGTCGGGACGAGCTGCAGGAATAACCTCGGGATAGAAGAAGTGATACATGCACTGCAGATTGGCTGATGCAACCCATGTAATGCTGGCTGTCCTGGATGCATGAACTATCAATGGCGAACAGCATAATCGAGACTGTACTATCCGAGGCGAATAGAAGGAATGCAAAGGCTGTACTGGAGGTTCACCTCGTCGTCGGCCGATACACCATGCTAGGACCTGATCAACTACGCTACTGCTATAAACTCCTAACCAAGGATACTCCACTTGAACAGTCGAGACTCAGGATCGAACATGAGGAAGGGAGAGTGAGATGTGGTAGATGTGGCTTCGAGGGGCCGATTCAGCTCAGGGAGGAGCCTCAGTACCACCTGACCTTGCCGACCCTCGAGTGTCCAATATGTGAGGGGGCAGTCGAAATGGTAGCTGGAAGGAGCTGCTACATCAAGTCGGTTAGACTGAGAACCTAGACACCCTTATCAGAGAAGTCTGCTCAGTAGAACGAATATTCGGGGGGCGTTCGCATGGATGAGTTGGAGGCGATCCAGGCCAAGAAGATGCAGGAGATGCTCAGGAGGTCAAGATCCCCTGAGAAACCTGTTCAAGCCACCGACGCCACCTTCGGCGAAGTAGTCGGTAGAGGGCTGGTCCTGGTCGACTGCTGGGCTGAGTGGTGTGGAGCCTGCAGGATGATCGAACCGACGATCGAAGGCTTGGCAAGGGAGTATGCGGGGAGGGTTACCTTCGCCAAGCTCAATGTTGACGAGAACCCTGAGACAACATCTAGATTCGGAGTAATGAGCATTCCGACACTACTTGTATTCAAGAACTCCAGACTTGTCGATACGATCGTCGGAGCGGTCCCTAAGACAGAGATCGTAAGCGTATTGGAGAGATACCTTTAGGAACCTCGGCTATGCTCCGTGACAGAGCAGGGCCAAGCATACTGAAAGATCGCGAGACCGATCGAGCAGGACTGGGCTACTGCAGACAGTGATGCTGATCATCATTAGAACTGAGGTCGATAGAGATGTTTCAGTTCAGGGACAGGGTCGTCGCGGAGAAGATCATTCGGAGAATAGCGGGTATGAATGTCGACCTTACGCTCATGCATGTCTGCGGCACGCATCAGGACACGATAGTAAGGTACGGACTTGATGTACTACTGAGGAAGCAGGGAGTAAGGATCAGGCAGGGGCCTGGATGCCCGGTCTGCGTCACAACCACGACCGAGATCGAGGAGGCCGTAGTGCTCGCCAGGAGGGGCAAGACAATAGCTACCTACGGGGATATGCTGCGGGTCCCAGGCGCTTCAGGATCACTCATAGACGCACGCTCTGAAGGTGCAAAGGTCAAGGTTGTCTACAGTATAACTGATGCTGTGAAGCTTGCCGAGCGGACAGGAGACGAGACCGTGTTCGTTGCGATAGGTTTTGAGACCACGGCCCCTGCCACCGCCATCACCCTCCTCGGTAAACCTCCAGAGAACTTCTCCATTCTCAGCTGCCACAGGTATCTACCTCCAGCCCTAGAATCACTGCTGAGCATGGGTGAACTCAAGCTGGACGGGATAATAGAGCCTGGACATGTCAGCACCATAATCGGAACGAAACCATATGAGAGACTCTCAGTGAAGTATATGCTGCCGCAGGTCATCGCTGGCTTCGAGCCTCTCGATGTGTTGATGGCGGTGTACATGATCGCGAGGCAGACCCAATCCTCAAGGGCGATCGTGGAGAACGAGTACGCCAGAACCGTAAGAGAGGAGGGCAACCTGAAGGCTTTGAGGGCTATGTCCGAGGTCTTCAGGCCGATCGACTCGAAGTGGCGCGGATTCCCAGTAGTCCCAGGCTCAAGGATGAAGCTCAGGAGTGAGTTCGCCAGCTACGATGCTGAGGAGAGATTCAGGGAGGAGTTGGGGGCAACCATAGGTGCTGAGTTCAGTGAACCTTCCGGGTGTGGCTGCGATCGAGTGCTCAGGGGGCTGATTGAGCCGCGGGAATGTCCACTATTCGGCGAGGCATGTTCTCCAGAGCGTCCGGTAGGACCATGCATGGTCTCCCTGGAGGGTTCATGCAACATAGAGTACAGATATCGCCGGTCCAGTCAGATCTGAAGTACTGGGGGAATGGATGATGAGTCTAGTCGATGCTTGCTGAAGACTTGATAGAAGCGATCCATATCTGCTTGCAGTGAGGCGGCAGGACCCATTAACTTTTTCTTGATTCCCCACTCCTGGGATCTAGGGTGAGACGATTGGATGCGTTGGAGGCGATTAGGGGAAGGAGGAGTGTAAGGAGATTCCTTCCAACCACTCTATCAAGGGAGATCGTCGAGACCCTCGTCGATGCTGCGAGACACGCACCCTCAGCCATGAACCTTCAGCCATGGGAGTTCATTGCCGTAACCGATCAGGAGATGAGAAGAAGGATCGCTGACGTAACCGACTACGGCAAGTTCATAGCTGACGCACCGCTGTGCATCGCGGTCTTCTGCAGGGAGTCGAAGTACTACCTAGAAGACGGGAGCGCTGCGGTCGAGAATCTCCTGATAGCCGCGACAGCCCTCGGTCTCGGAAGTTGCTGGGTCGCCGGAGACAAGAAGGGGTACGCTGAAACTGTTCGTGAGCTTCTCTCAGTCCCTGCAGGGTACAGGCTGATCGCTCTGGTTCCAGTAGGATACGTGGAAGGAGAGGTTAGATCTAAGCAGAAACGCGAGCTGAGAGAGGTTCTCCACTACGAGAGATTCTCATCTCGATGAGTAAGTGGAGTATGGGACTCTCAGCCGCGGTCTGTCAAAGATTGGCGGGCTGGATCATCTTTCCCGCCCTATTCGGCGTGAGCCTATGTCATTTCACACTCGTAGGTGCGCATCAGTTCTTCCTGGCAGACCCATGCAGCGCCGTGTTGATCGCGGTCCTTTTCGTTCTTCAGGCCGCATTGATGAAGTTTCTTCTCGCGATCCCGCAGGATACAGGATCCTTCTCCTCCCGCAAGATCCTGATCCTCCATCATATTCAACCCGTAATATTCACTCTCACCTTTTTCTTGACTCAAATTTTGATGGTCAGGCTTCGAGGCTTCGATAGGATTGTGAATCTGGTCGAGGATCCGCAGAACTTCGCCTACTACTCCCTAGCGCTGAGGATCTCAGACCCAGCGACTTATGTTGATGAATGGCTTGCCTTGATGCAGGTTCCTCTACTTCACTGGGGTGGACATCTCGCTACGCACTATCCAGGCTACCCACTGCTCATACACATGGGTTTTCACCTGTTCGGGAGATCCCCTCATTCCGTGATAATGCTTGTGACTGTGCTTTCGGCCCTCGCAATACCCCCTCTATACTACTTAGCAAGGCAGGTGTACGGTCCACATGCAGCAGCCCTCTCCTGCATCCTCTACTCTTGGATTCCTTCCATCAGCCTGGATCTTCCATACATGGACC
>JAGTQV010000107.1:4083-5194 GCA_018397035.1 Candidatus Bathyarchaeota archaeon
ATGCTGTTTAAGTCTCAACAGGCGGGGAGGAGCTCCTACAGCCTCTTCGGGGGCATTCTGCTTTTTCTTGCAACATTCTTGACTTTCGTCTCGATGGCGACACTGGTTATTGCTCTGATTACCGCAGCATGGTCTGATCAGCTGAGGCGTGCAGCCTCCAGACTGCTCCACTTCATCTGCGGACTCCTCATCCCCTACATCCTTCTGCAACTGCTCCTCGGGATGCCGTTCCTTAAGGCTGCTTCATCGGCATTCAGAACAAACTGGTGGCTCCATCAACACCTGTATTCCCTCTCACCCTCGGTATGGAGTATGGAATACTCAGCAGCCCTGTTCTTCATTCTGCTCGGCCTGCCGACATTTTTGATATTCCTCAGCGCAATCCTTAGGGTGCTGAGATCCCTCGTCCGTGAATCTGCAGTCGAAACTTTCACCTTAGGAATCTCACTGATGTTGCTTGTAACGGTGACTATTGCAAGGCTTGAGCTCACGAGAGTAGCGGCCTTCTCGACGCCGCTCATAGCAGCATGCGCCGCAGGAGAGGTTTACCCGGAAACCCTCACAACCCATGGTCGTGAACTGTCTATTACTGTCGTCGGCTCAGTATCTTGAGACATTCACTTACCTGTCACAAACAATGCTCCTATCCAAGATCCTTGGCTATCCAGTAGTGCACCGCAAACAGGCGTCACTCAGACTCACGTGGCTGGATTAAGAGGACGCCAGAAACATGGATCATGAACTCCCAGCACAACCTAACAAGTTTCAAAGGATCACTATTCTATATGGGCGTGCGGATACCTGTGAAATCCTCAAGGAGGCTACGCCTGTACCCTATTAGGGCAACATCCATATCCGTTAACGAAGACGTCACCGTGACCAGTGGTGGCGCCGCCGGAAGGATTCGAACCCTCGACCAACGGGTTGCCGTGTAATCCGAGACGAAACCTAACAGCTTCAGCCTCAACCACCCGAGTAGGTTGAGTCCGCTGCTCTACCACTGAGCTGTCACCTACGACAGACTCGTCGTAAACGGCGGCATCAGTTTTCGGCGGCACCTCTGCATCAGATTTTCCATGCCTTATTAAAATCATTTGGTCAAGGAGTCTAG
>JAGTQV010000108.1:0-548 GCA_018397035.1 Candidatus Bathyarchaeota archaeon
GGAACCTCCACAGCTACGGTCGAGAGATAGATGCCTTCGCAGAGGCGACCGTCAAGATGAGGAAGGCGAGCCTCCTAACAGGTAGGGATAGAGGCTTTAGTCTGTATATTCATCGAACGAATGGAGGAATAGTCCTGTATCATCTTTCTAGAGCATTCTAACTTGGTTACTTACTCTGACTTAAATCACACTCAGGTCTCGGATCCTAAGCATCAGAACCTAAACTTATCGAGTATCCAAGTGCAAGACCCTGATTCCTTGGCAACCCAACAGCAATCTTATTGAATTTCTTTGATGTATGATTTCGACTCCTGGGGAATCGAGTAATGGGCATGACTATCGCTGAGAAGATCCTAGCTTCACATTCAGGAGCCGACGAAGTCTCGCCTGGCGAGATCGTGAATGCATCAGTTGATCTCGCGTTCGTTCATGAGATGCTTGGCATGCCGGGTGGGACCGCCGAACTCTTCAAGAAATCTGATCTGATTCGAGTGTGGGATCCAAGCAAGATTGTTGCTCTGCTAGATCACTGGTCTCCCCCCCTCAAC
>JAGTQV010000108.1:564-5168 GCA_018397035.1 Candidatus Bathyarchaeota archaeon
CCCATAGGATCTGCAGAGAATTCGTTAAAGAACATGGGATAAGAAACTGGTACGACATGAAGGAGGGGATCTGCCACCAGATACTTCCAGAAAAGGGACATGTGCTACCGGGAGAGTTGATCGTCGGCTCAGACAGCCACACGATAACCTCAGGTGCATTCGGCGCTCTGGCCATAGGGATAGGATCAACAGACATGACTGTAGTCTTTGCAACTGGCAAGCTCTGGTTCAAGGTTCCAGATACCATAAAGATCACGATCGATGGGAAGATCCCTCCAGGCATAGTGGGAAAAGACATCGCGCTACATCTTCTACAGAATCTGGGATCCGAGGGTGCAAACTATAAGTCGATAGAGTTCTACGGCGACGCCGTCAAGCAGACCAGCATCGACAGCAGAATGACCATCACAAACATGTGTGCCGAGGTAGGCGCCAAAGACGCTATAATCCCCCCAGACCAGAAGACAATCGACTACCTCTCGGAAAGGGTGCACAGCATCCCGAAGCAAGTTCATGCATCCCCAGATGCAATATACTGTGATGAAATAATTCTGGACGTGACGGACCTTGAGCCTCAGGTAGCCGTTCCCCCCAGCCCCTGCAACTCTATGCCAGTAACCCAAGTTGAAGGCCAACCCATCGATGTGGCGTTCATAGGTTCCTGCACTAATGGAAGAGTCGAAGACATCATGATCGCTGCAAGAATCCTCAAAGGAAGGAAAGTGGCGGACTCTGTGAGGCTGATAGTGATACCAGCCTCAAGAGAGGTAATGATCAACTCGCTCAAGATGGGTTACCTGGAGACAATACTTGAGGCTGGAGGAATAACTGAGGGCTCCACATGTGGACCCTGCATGGGGGGACATATGGGCGTCCTAGCCTCAGGCGAGGTAGCGATTTCAACAGCGAACCGCAACTTCATTGGGCGGATGGGCCACCACACGTCAAAGATCTACCTTGCATCCCCTGCCACAGTCGCGGCATCAGCCGTGACCGGCAAGGTGACAGATCCAAGGAAGATCTAGGTGAACTGAATATGATACTGTCAGGAACCGCACTTAAACTCGGTGACAATATCGACACAGACGTCATAATTGCTGGGAGATACCTCATCCTCAGAGACCTGGACGAGGCTGGAAAGCATGTACTCGAAGGGGTCATACCGGACTTTGCAAGCAAGATAAAATATTCAGGTATAATAGTTGCGGGAAAGAACTTCGGCTGCGGCTCAAGCCGCGAAGCAGCACCGATGATGCTGAAATACCTCGGCACCAAAGTGGTCGTTGCAGAATCATTCGCTAGGATCTTCTTCCGGAACAGCATAAACCTCGGCCTCCCTCTCCTCGAATGCAAAGATGTGAGCCAGAAAGTTAGAGATGGAGATGCACTCCAGATCGACCTGCTCTCAGGAATAGTAGCCAATCTATCTACCGGGCTCTCCCACCCAGCCACCAAACTCCCAGATTTCCTGCTGGAGATGCTGGAGGCTGGCGGTGCACTAGAACTGCTCAAAAGAAAGTCAGAGACGTAATAGGCTTTCTGGAGAATTGATTCATGGACCTTGGAGCCTGAACGTATTGGATGTTCGAGTGAAGTCATATATTCAGACACCCTGAGAAGTATCATGAATTCAACTGCGAAGATTTGATGTGCCCTCCCTCTTCTGCAGTATAGCTATCGATGACTTGTTGATTTAGCTGGCTCGCGCCAACTGATTGGGTGGATTTCTTCCTCGGTCTCTCTAATCCGAAACAGGGAGTCACATAGATTTGAAAAGCCAAAATAACTATGAAAATGGTCAGCGGGTGGCCGTTCCTCCGAGAGAGCATCCAGGGTATCTGCAGTCCCTGCACTCAGGTGGCTGAGTCGCCGGCTGCCGCGTTCCTTTCACTGAGTTAGCTAGTTGTAGGCTTTTCCTGACTTTGCTGTCTGGGCCCTTGATCACCAAGGTGACCGCGCCTTCTGCCCCATCAACTCCACCAGCGCCAATAGGGATAGCCTCTGCACGGGTAAGCACCTGGAAGGCCTTGACCTCATCAATGACGGTTCCACTCAGTGGAAGCAACCCTACAGGCATGCCCATGGAGTAGTCCATCCTCCGCGACCCCGCTTCAATGGCCGCCCTAGAGATCGGTGTCGGAATCATCTTCTCGAGACCAACAGGAATAACTATTGTGATCCCCTTCGCCATAGCGGATCCTATGACGCGGCCTACGGTTCCGCCGATTGGGCTGCCCAGGAAGATACCTGCGTTGCCCCAAGGGTCTATAGCATTTGCACCTTTGATGAAGACGTCCCCTGCACCCATCCTCTTGAGGACCTCGTCGACCGGCAGGTCTTCATGCAGCTTACCTTTCTCAAGCGTCCATGTCTTCGCATATCCTCGCTGGCGGATTGAGTTAAGCATCTCCCACATTATGCAGGTTCCTCTGGGAATCGTTATCCCGCATCCGTAGCCTCGCGTGATCTTTCTCTTTGTGAGCTCCTCGAGAACGAATGCGCAGGTTGTGCTTGCGCCAACAAGAATAATGCCTTTCTTCCATGCTTTCTGTACAGCGTCCAGTTTGGCGACTGCCTTAGCGATAAGCCGCTTCGACTCTGGTGGGGTTAGCGTCACCTGTATGCGCATGGCATCTAGTCGTTGTCTGGGGTCAAAAAGTTGCCGATCTCTCAACTCGGGTTGGCGTGTTCACTCACCCTACTTGAAGGGGCAGAAGTCCTTTGCCTTCTCTGCTGATATTGAACAGGCAGACCTCATTTAAAGATCGAGCAGCGTGTCGCCTGAGGATTTCAGGTGCTCATCTTACGCCAGCTTTCGATGGTCCTGACTAAGCCCTCTTCCAGATTGACGGAAGGCTTCCAGCGGAGGGCTTTCCTGATTCTGGAGCTATCGAGTACTAGGTAGTCGGGATCCCATACGGCTGGGCGCTGCGGATACCCTGGCGGGTAACTCCCGTAGACTATCTTGCCGCTGAAACCGACAAGTCTGGATATGGTCTCTGTGAGCTCGCGGTTTGTGACCGGATTGCCTGGCGACACGTTGAAGACTCCTCCTTCTGCCTTCTCAGACTTGACAGCTAGAATGTACGCATCTACATGATCTTCTACAAACATGTAGTCGCGGACTGACTCAGGGGCCCCGACATAACAGGTCTCGCCACTGAGCATAGTCGATATCAAGTATTCTGTTAGGAAGTTCCTCTCACTATTCCTCCCGTAGGTGTTGTTAGGCCGCAGGACCGTTGCTCTCAGTCCGTAGACCTTAACAGCCATCTGGACGTATCTGTCAGCCGCTTCCTTACTGACGGCGTAAGGGGAGGCAGGGTTCAGGGGAAGATCCTCCTTGAAGGGCTCCCTCCTCTCCTGCCAGCCATAGACCTCTGCTGTTGAGGCGAAGATCAGCCTTGACTTTGGACAGACCTCGGAGATGGCATGGACAAGGTTGACTGTCCCGTTGATGTTTGTTGAGAGATATGGGAATGGGTCCTCGAAGGAAAGCCTGACCGGGGTCAAAGCGCCTAGGTGGAGGATGAATTGGGGGTTAGAGGAGTTGATCGCTGAGCGGACTGAGTGGTACTGTGTCAGGTCTCCCTCAACAAGACGTATCCTGTCTAGGACCGGTTCCAGCGGTCTCAGATCCCTCCCTGAGGCATGTCTGACAAGCCCATAGACATTATAGCCGTCCTGCACAAGCCTCCTGGCCAGACTAGATCCGATGAAGCCTGTGCACCCGGTTACGAGAACGTTCGTCACCAGCGGATCACCTTCAGCCTCTCCTCTGCCTCAACAAGATCTTTGTGCGTATTCACGGTTATGAAGATCCCTTTGAAAGGGTAGACCTTCAGTCTATTGTTAGCTGCAAGCACTGGAAAGGTAGTCTTCTCGACATCTCCTCTTTGAGGGAGGAAGTCAAGTATCTCCCTGTTGAACGCGTATACCCCTGTACTACAGTTAGCGTATGGACAGGGAGGTTTCTCTATGAACTCGAGTACATTGTTGTCTTCATCGGTCCTTATGTGGCCGTATGGGCAGTGTGGATTAGTCATGGCGATGGTGGCTGTTAAATCATGGTTTAGGTGGAATTCAGCCAGATCCTTCAGACTGAGGTCTGTGATCTGGTCACCGTTCAGAGCGAAGAAAGCATCGTCATCGACGTATCTGCTTATTGCAAGTCTGAACCCTTCCCCTGTGCCTCCCTCTAGCGTATGGACACTGTAGACGATATTCACGCCGAGCCTAGACCCATCCCCTAGGTATTCGATTATTTTTTCTCTCATGTGCGCCACACCCAAGACGATTTGGCTGACATGGTTCTTGGCGCACCATTCGATGATCCACTGGATCAGTGGTTTCTCAGCGATCTCCACCAGAGCCTTCGGGATCCTGTCTGTTAAAGGCTTCAGCCTATTTCCAGGTCCTCCCGCAAGTATCACAGCCGTACTGAACTTGCCAGACATCTTCTTGGACCGCGGTTCTGCAGATCGCGATGCGTTCGTTCAGAGTAATATGCCTTTAGGAGGCTGGCGCATGTACCGCCATAAGTGTGATGTGAGGCTCACCAGGACTCCTTCCTTACACTGATCGATGCCTCGCAGTCACCCTTC
>JAGTQV010000110.1:0-3537 GCA_018397035.1 Candidatus Bathyarchaeota archaeon
TCCCCTAATCCTTCACGCCTCCACTGAGCCTTCGGGTTCATGGTTGCGTTGTGATGGTTCTTGATAGTGATGGCGGCAAGCTGCTCCCATCTTGAGCCGTACCTGTTGAAGTGGGCGTTCGCCATCATCGCGTAGAGTGCAGGGTTGGTTACGCCGGCTGGATGGTCGTAGGCCATATCAACCCCGGACATCAGGGCTTGAGTAGCATCCTCAGTCTTGAGTGTCGACATCCTCTCGACCCCGCCGACCAGGACGGTGTCGTATGCTCCTGAGGCGATCCCGAGGGCAGCGACCTCTATCGCTGCTGAGGAGCTTGCGCAGGCGGTCTCAACCCTGAGTGAGGGGATCGGAAGTAGCCCGGTCCAGTCCGCCATCAGAGAGGCGTAGTGAGATTGGCCTTCAAAGAACTCGCCTACTGTGCCGCCTATGACGAGGGCGTCTATATCCTTGACTGATACTCCGTTGTCGACGGAGTCGAGGCTCTCCCTGACAGCCTCCAGGAATATCTCCCGGCTGTTCTTTTCGGAGTGGATTGAGTGGTGGAACCTGGTCATCCCAGCGCCTATGACCGCTACATCTCTTGCAAGTCCCATTCAAGCTTCACCATTACGGGGCAAGTGATACTTCTTCTGAACCGAGTCTCGGACTCCTCTACAGGGGCACTTCTATCAGAAGGCGCTCAAGGAGTTCCTTGTATCTGTTGCGGATAGTCACCTCGGTCACGTTTGCTATCTCAGCGATCTCCCTCTGGGTCTTCCTCTCATTCGTGAGGACCGTGGCTACGTAGGTTGCGGCAGCGGCTATTCCTGTCGGTCCTCTGCCGCTCGTCAGCTTCATCCTCTTCGCGGTCTCAAGGATCTTTATAGCTACACCCTCGGCTCTGCCGGAGATTGTGAGTTTGTTTGAGAATCTTGCAGCGTAGTGTCGGCTGGTCGACGGCGGGACGAAGGCTCCCAGCTCTCTGACCATGAACCTGTAGCTCCTCCCAATATCCTTCTTGTTGAGGTTAGATGCCTCAGCGATCTCGTCAAGGGTTCTTGGTATGCTGCATTGCCTGCAGGACATGTAGATCGCTGCGGCTGTGACGTTATGTATCGATCTCCCTCTTATCAGCCGCTTCTTTATGGCTTTCCGGTAGATCACTGATGCGGTCTCCAAGATGTTCTTCGGCAGGTTCAGGGTCGATGCGAGCTTGCTCAGGTCCGATAGGGCTACTGTGAGGTTTCTCTCTGTCGCGTCTGAGACTCGGACTCTTCTCTGCCACTTTCTCAAGACGTAGAGTTCAAGTCTCTGTGCTGAGGTCAGCTTCCTTCTTGAGGAGCCTCTGTCATGCCAGTCGATAACTGTGGATAGGCCCTTGTCATGTATCGTGTAGGTCATGGGGATGCCGACTCTTGATCTTCTTGCTCTCTGCTCGTCGTCGAAGGCACGCCACTCAGGACTGGTGTCTGTCAGCTTCTCCATTACTACGCATCCACAGTCCATGCAGACCACTTCTGCGACGTCGTAGTCTTTCATGAATCGTGACCTGCCACATTCTGGGCAGACGCGGACCTTCTGAGCAGTCTCTGCCCCGCCTGGAGTCGGCCTCTCATCCTCTGACAAGAGCCACTACCGCTGGTCCGAGTAGGCTATCTTGCCGATGAGGGAGCGCGGGTCATTCATTGTTGGGGATATGGAGATGTAAGGTTTGGCGCTGGGACCGAAGACGTCTTGGATCCTCCCGATCTCCTTAAGCCTGCTGTCGACGACCCTCTCTCCGAGTGCTGGATAGTTGTTCGCTTCGAGTCTCAGAATCAGATTCCCACTCCTCGAGAGATGAATTATCTTGCCGAGCCTCCTCAAGAATTACACTAGCCAGACAGCTGAGGAATCGAAGTGAAACAGGATGATATATTAAGATAGCGTTCACGAGGCTGCTTCACCATGAACTGATCGATCTCCCATCCGCCCCCGAGTGGAAGGCAAGGATCCATTCCGACTCATCAAGGTTCGACTATCCTTCCAATCTCGCCGTCAACGATTAAGCCTGGAGCTTCCCTCTCCAGCACCGTCCTGAATGACTGAGACCTCAATACCTCCAGGAAGATCTTCACAGACTCCTTTTGGAGCCGCATCCTGCCGATTGCGAAATCGAACCTCTCAAGGGAGTGAGGTTTGAAGTCTAGACCGTACTGCTCGGCTACAGCCCTTATCCCGAAGCCTACGTCAGCCCTGCCCTGTGAGATGGCGGAGGCGACGGCGCTGTGGGATTTGGCCTCAAGACCGTAACCTCTTATCTTGCCGGTCAGCTCGTCGAGTCTCTCCCCCCGCCTCCTAGCGACATCTTCAAGGCCCATATCTATCAGGATTCTTGTCCCTGAACCTGCGTTTCTGTTTATGAAGGTTATCTCGGGGCGAGTGAGATCCTCAAAGCCGAACACGTTCTTGGGATTGCCTCTGGCAGTGATGAAACCTTGGCTCCGCAAGTATCCCCTCACCAGCATGACAGAGTCTGTCAGGCCGAGCTTCCTGATGTAGGGGAGGTTGTAGTCTCCGGACTCTTCATCGAGTAGATGTATCCCTGCGATATCTGCCTCACCCCTCATCACCGCGTCTAACCCACCTAATGAACCTACGCTGATCATCTTAACCCGGATCTGTCGTTCACGTTCAAGCATCATTCTAAGCAGGATATCGAGCCCTATACAGTGACTCCCAATGATCACCAGCTCCGGCACCTTGATCTGCGGGCTGAGCAGGTAGACTCTAACCTTCTCACCTTCACTCAGCATGTCACGGTCAGCAGGGATCCTTAGGAAACCGTCGGCTAACGCGAATGAGGTTATCGCTCCTGATCCCCCGAACGTCGGGTACGCCAAGTACCGTCCATCATGATCAGCGATGATGTGAACCGGGAGAAGCTCCTGCCTACCCCTGACCGAGAAGGTCTTGAAGGCGATGTCCGCCTCGAGCTGTTGAGTATCGTCCCCCGACTCCATGCCGGCCAGCCGCCTTATCGCAGGCTTGACGACAGCATTGAATACTACCAGTGCTGATGTCGGGTTGCCTGGGAGCGCGAAGAACGGTTTTCCGGAGACTAGGGCTGCAAGCGCAGGCTTTCCAGGCTTGACAGCTAAGCCGTCCACCAATACTTCAGAGTCCTTGAGTGAGGAGACTATTCTCGGAAGCAGGTCCTGCCTACCCGCTGAAGTGCTGCCTGAGGTCAAGATGATGTCAGCCACCTTCAGCCCCTCCATCAATAGGGCCTGAATCTGCTCCTCCTCGTCCCGCGCGATCCCGAGCATCACCGGAACACCTCCAGACTCCCTCACAGCAGCCGCCAATGCGTATGCGTTTATGTCATATATTCTCGCGCCGGCCAGTGTCAAGCCAGGTTGAACAAGCTCGTTTCCAGTTGAGAGTATCGCGACTCTCGGTAGACTATGCACCTTCACGATCCTCCGTCCCAGAGCCGCAAGAACACCGACCTCCCGTGAAGTAATCGTCTGCCCTCTCCTGAGCAGCAGCTCACCTGACATTATATCTGAGCCGGCG
>JAGTQV010000110.1:3576-5099 GCA_018397035.1 Candidatus Bathyarchaeota archaeon
TCAACAGACGTGTCTACGCTCCTGGTGTACTCGACCATCACCACGGCGTTCGCCCCCACAGGCAATGCGGCTCCTGTGGCTATCTCTGAAGCCTCACCCCTCTCAACTGTGAAGCTTGGAAACTCTCCCGGCTCGACCTTGCCGACTAGCCTCAACGTTCTCGGGGTGACTTCACTGGCGCCGAATGTGTCCGGAGCATAGACAGCGTAGCCGTCCATAGTAGCCCTGTCGAAGGGTGGCACATCGATCGATGATGTAACATCCTCAGCCAAGACTCTCCCAACAGCATCATCCAGCTCAACCTCCTCGTCCCGTACAGGTCCGCGAATCCTAGATCTTAGTATAGACTCAACCTGACCCAACGTCTTCAATGTTCTGAATATCTTTCGGCTACCCAACTAGACCACGTGTCCGCAAGCATGGAACTGAATCGGAGAAGTTGTTGCAGCCTGGGGGATTCACTGGTATGATCTGCCGTTTCTCAGCCGCCTGATCTCCGCAACCAAGGCGAGTAGAAGCTCCCTCTTAGACATTCCGGATCTCTCAAGGATCATGTGGCCTGTCTTCTCCCACCACGAGTCAGGCCTCGATGATCCTTTCACTATTTCGAACTTGAGTCCAAGATTGCTCGCCGCTGTCTGCATCTCATGAAGCCTCGGAGAATGCACAGAGAGGCTTTTCTTAACCTTCCTACCTTGACCTGTTGTCTTCGTGGAGTCTATGTTGGCAGGCCAGACCGTAACCTTTCCCGGTTGCCTCAAGGCGACACCAAGCTGGGCTACCGTGGCTTAGCCAGGACCGCGTTGACGACGCCGTCTTGACCAGGCCTAGATGTCACATGCGCCTGGCCGAGCGGCGTCTCTATTATCGCGCCTTTGGTGATTATGCCTCGTCTCTCGAAGTTGACGTTGGAAGGGTTCTTGGTGACACGTATGATCTCAACCTTCTTGGTGATGTGCGTAGTCGGGTCTGTAACATTCGCTAGATTTGATGCTGAAAGCTTGAACTTGAGGTTCCCGCCGTAGGCTCGGGATCTCACCCTTCTAGTCTCACCTACCGTCGTGGCTGCCGGTTCGCCGCCGAGCTCGAAGGCCCTCTTTCCCCTGTAGGCTCGCCGCCTCCCACCAGACTTCTTACGCTTGGCAAGACCGCCATGCCATTGAGGCATCTGCTACATCACCCCCTCAGGCTTCGCCTGTCTCCACTTGACTGTTCATATATGGGTTTTACGGTCCTGTCAAGCCGCGGCCCCGGCACCCCCCCAATCATCTCAGCCTCCACCTGTCAGCTGTTCTGCCTGAGATTCTAGGCTGGCTGAACGTTTACCCTTGGCCTCCAGCTGCTGGAAGATCTTCTCCAGCTGCTGCCTCATGATGCGGGGTTCACTGCTGAGGCTGAAGTAGTCTGCGAATGTTCGAGTCGTCCTCAAGACTTTGGTCCTGCCCAGTCTCTCCTCTGTGATGAGGCCTTTATCAACAAGGTCCCGGATGTGGCCGTAAGCAAGGTTCCCCCTCACCTTGACT
>JAGTQV010000001.1:0-13992 GCA_018397035.1 Candidatus Bathyarchaeota archaeon
GACTTGACCGCTCCTAAGCGTAGAAGAAGCCCCTCACCATGAGTTTGGAGGACCCTGATATGGAGCTTTGTATTAGCAAATCAAGGCATTCTAATAAATATTGTGTGGACTTCACCGGGGAAGGCCTTACAGGTTCTGCTCTTACAGGTTGCAGCCGAAGGCCTGAATTAGAGTTTGCATAGCCGACTTAGTCGCTTGGCCTGATAGACTGTTTCAACAATGTCGTGTAGAGCGGTGCAGGAATGGGCCTACTCTGCTTCCGTTCATGGCATTGTCTTGTCCCTTTCGCTTGCGGTTTAGTCGTCTCCCCCATGCTCTTCTCCAAAATTAACCTCTCAGAGTTCATTCGGAAGATTCATACCCTCTCCCATCCCTGAATGCAGAGTGAAGTTAGATCAGGGGTCCACTGCGTGTTTCAGTCACGCAACTATTCTCAAAGATATTTGCTCTCTCGGCCCTATCTCACAAAGCAGACGGAGGGAGGCTTGATGCATAACGAGACTTGTATGTGCTTGAATAATCTCAATCTTGAGATTGAGTACAAGTGTGACGTTCTCCTTTGGATCAAGCAGTAGCACGCCATGTCTCTGAAAAGCGAGACCCCGAAGGCCAATCCAGAAAGCCACTTGTGGGATATCCGTTCCGAGTGCTCTGGTTTCTTGGTTCCAAATGGGAGCCTCCAAATCTGTCTGAGCATTTGTTATTCTTGCAAATTCAGCGAGCCCATAGACTCGACCGCTAAAGTTCATACTCGAGCTGGAGATCTCCACAATACTAGATTCATAGTATACGGTGTACTTTGAGAGTGACGACACCTTCATGACAAGCCTCACTCCAAGCAATGGCTCACCAGCAAAGTAGTAGAGCCGCGGCATATCATCGACCGCCATTGATGTTATATTCACTACCCCCTGCCTCTCGATCTCGCTCAGCAAGCTCTTGGTCTCCTTCATGACGTTATCAACTTCCTCCAGCCTCCGATTGGCTTCCAAGAGGATCTTGTTGGCGGCGTCGAGCTTTGAAGCTGCTTCGCTAGCCAGCACTGTTGCTTCCATTAGAACCTTTCCAGCCTCATTCAGCCTCACGTTCGAGTCTTGGGATAGTCTGTATGTTTGAGAGTACAAATAGCTGGACCATGCTGACAGACTGAGTGTAATGGCCATCACTAGGATAATGAGGCGTTGTGTAGTCTGGCTAGACATCCCAACTCCCTAGTATGTTTAGGCATAAACCTCGGATTTATCTTAATACATCACCGATGAGAATTCCCGACTGCAAGCTTCCAGTCAAGCGTATCAAGCGGCAATGATGGAAAGAGACCTACATTCGGGAAGTATACTACTGAGAAACCACCATCAGGGCATAGTGAAGGGTCATCAGCAGAACCGCTAGCAGATCCGTCGTTGAGATGACGCCTCCCCTGTAGATTCCCCCGGGAAGAGCCTTCATCCCACTTCGAGTTGAGTTATGATCGCGTTGAGCTGTTTCTGCCAATCGTCGACGTTCATGTTGGGGAATGACCAGGTAGCATGTGGCTGGTGGAATCTATCTAGCGAGGCCGTCTTCAGGTGGGGTGCATAATGCTTGAGCCCTGATAGCGTAACCCATCCTAGATAGTACCTTATCCCGATGAATAATGCTAGGTCATACTGACCTTGGCCATCAAAGCCCTTCCAGTCCGGGTCTTTGAATCTATTCGCTAAATCTAAGATCGGCATCCCCACTGCTTTCTTGAATCCTCTGACCATAAATTCATTGATAACGTTTGCAGTGGCAACAACCTGCGCCCCAGTTTTTTCAGCCATATGAATAGCGTATTCTATAGGTTTCCCCTTCAACAGCTCAGCTCCAGCGGCCTCAGGGCCGACCACAAGTATTGGGCGCCTAGATCTCAGAATTGCTGAGACTATGACCTCTGGTCTGGTGATGGGGAGCCCCCTCAACGCCCCTGGCGTCTCGGCTGTCTGCCAAGCATCAGTGCTTATCATCTTTTTTCCTCTTGTAGACTATCTCTGGAGGGGGAAGCGACTGAAATTAGTCGTTCCTTCAATTTATTCTTTCTCAAGGTTCCCTACCATACTTAGGCATGGTTTCAACTTCAGAAAAGGTCTACTCGTGTAGCATTGGGAAGAGGACCATCTTCGCAAGATTGATAAGAATACTTGACACCATACCTAGGTTAGGTGCTTTCTTCACACAAGTTGTGGAGGCGAAGAAATGGGCAAACCTCGACAGGTCAAGAAGCCGAAGAAAAAGAAGTAGTGAACTATCAATTACTCTGCTCCTTCTATGAGCGGAGTTAGCTCTCTAGGGTTGATTTGCCGCTTAGTATTCACATAGGGAAAGCGCTGACGACCCTTCGAGACTGAAGAAAGGTCCACATTACACCGCAATGGACAGACTTCATCATATTTCATGATTCATGGAATACTATTCCGTATCTGAGAGCTTCTTGCGGTGGAGTGACCTCCGTTTCCCTCCACTGCTGATCACCCTTTCAAACTCCCGTATCAATTCCCATGTAATCTGGTTAAACAGCTCTTTGCACACAGGACACATTCCTTGACTCCGCTCGACTATGTTGATGAGTGTATCTAGCTTTTCTCGCTCCATCCTATTCTCCTCCTCCCAAGACAGCAGCATATTTAGCCCATATTGTCCCCACTATTAAATAGGATAGGTCATAGTAGTAAACCCGGAAGAGATATTTGGTGAATTGAGTTCTAGGAATTAGGCCTCCAAGGCCCCTGCAAGGGTGATAACCTCCATGAAACACCAATTCCAGACAGTGACTTGCATACTCACTTGGAATGGTCTGCTACTTCTTCTGAAGCGTAGCAGCAGAGTCAACATAAACCCGGGACTTTGGTGTGGGGTAGCTGGAAGAATAGAGGGCGATATGAGTCCGGAGGAGACTGCATATAAGGAGATTCTGGAAGAGACCGGGCTTCAGAGGGAGTCAATAGAACCTATCCGTTCAGCACCACCAATATTAGTAGAGATAGACGATCAAAACGAAGCCTTAGTCTATCCTTTCTTATTTCGAACAGAGAGCCCGAATATTAGACTGGATTGGGAGCACACCGACTATCGGTGGGTAAGGCCTGAAATGATAGACAAGTTTGAGACTGTGCCAAGATTTAGGGATGTCATGAACGCTTTACGCATCACGAACTCCAAGTGTTGAACCAGTGAACATTTTTCTCAGTTTGAAGAGTCGGACTACTGCAGAAGGCAGGTCACTAAATCCGATTCCAGAGAGTTTGCAGGGATGAGGTGCCCGCACATATACTACTGAGATGCGACTAAGCCGCAAATCTATGACTGCTCGTCTGTCTATTCTCCATCACCTCACCTCATTTCAAAGAGATTCCCCCACATCCAAGTCGCATGTGATACTGACAGATTCGGTGCTGCCAGCTCTCCGTAGGAGAGCCAGTCGTCAAAGCAAGTTAAATATTCAAGTCTCTAAGAAGATTCGCGGAGATACTTGATCTTATTCAAAGCATGGTAATGATGTTTATGAGGGTGAGACCCAGCCGCAAAGGTCCGAGTGCAAGGCTTGCATCTAGAAAGACTATGATTTCTATGAGACGCCGCAAGAAGCCCAAGGCTGAGAGGTGGAAGAAACGCCAGATCAAGAACAGGGAGATTAGAGACATAACCTTTGAAGTTCAGAATCTCAAGTCTTCAATCTCTTTCTTGAAGTCGGAGCTTAGAAGACTGTCTGAAATCAGCCAAGTCTTGGAATCACAGATCAGTAGTGCTCATGACCACTTTGAAAAGAGGATACAGGCTATTGCAGGAAACAACGAATATCTTGAATCAAGGCTTGAAGAGGTCAGAATCTCCACCGAAAGGCTCTCAAGAGACTTAGATAAGCTTCTGGGGGCTCGGTCATCTGTAAGAAAGATCATGATGCCTCCTCCTTTAACTGCCCAACTGACAATCTACGAGGGAGAGAAGCCCCTGGCTTTCCAAGTAGGCGTTGTCCCCGGAGTTGTCGAGTCAGTTATTGAAAGCGCTAGATCCCATGTAAACCAGAATGGAAAGCCGGACGAAGAAATAGTTGGAGTTTTGATTGGAAGAGTTGTAGGAAAGACTGTTGTAGTCGAGGAAGCCGTCCTCGGAAAGACCTCATACTCAAGCTTGACCGAAGTTGCCATAGACCCAAAGAACCTTGCAGAGATCATTGACAGGATGATGAAGGAAGATAGTAGTCGTCGGGTTGTAGGGTGGTACCACTCACACTTGGGAGTTGGAGTTTTTCTCTCGGATGTAGACATCAAGACGCAGTTGATGTTTCAGCAGTTCCTATATGTCATTGCATTGGTTGTAGACCCCATAAAGAATGACTACGGCTTCTTCTACGTTGATAGGGAATCCAAGCTACCTGACGGCAGGCCTAATGTTGTCCGATTCAAAAGAAAAGAGTAGACCCCCACCCCTTTCCAAGCTGGTCACGAACATAAACTCCGCCGACTCTCTAGAAGATTTATCTTATAAACTGCGATTTCATAGCCAATCATATGATGAGGATAAGTCATAAGGATCTGCGATCGGCTGCAACCGCGATCGCCTACCTGTTCTGCCTTGTCACTTTTGCAGTCTATAGCGCCGCACCTTGGACTCTACCATTCGGAGTCAGACCTCAAGCCACCAGCCTACGTTTGATTGCTGATAGACCGCAAGTCTCAGTGAGTGAGACCGTTCAAATAACAATACTTGCAACAAGCGATGATGGCAGACTTGACCCAACCAGAGACGACCTCGTCGAGATCTCAGTGAACCCTGAAAGTCGAGCTAAACTAAGCGAATCTCGAGTCAACCTGACAAGAGGAAGGGGAGAGGTTACCCTCATCAGTGACTACGCAGAGCCTGTAGTAGTTACAGTCACCTGGATAAGCGGCCGGAGCACTCTACGTGGCGACTCAACACTCATCCGCATAGTAGGCAGGTCAAGCTGACTGTTGAACATCAAAACGTCCACCTCGAATCCGAAGCTGACCGGTTTGATCATAGGGAGCTTTGTGTTCTACATTTACCTTAGACCTTACTGGATCCTAGGATTCATCTTCGGTTTAGGTTTGGGGATTTTGAGCTTTCTTCTTCTGGAGACATGGAGGATTCATAGGATAAGGCTTAACTACGTCACGATCCTGACCGTGGTAACCTGGCTTGGAAGCATCAGTCTACTCGCTGAGATGAATCTCGATTCGTTTATTCGATACTTGAACAGTCATCTAAGTGCCTATGAACTGAGAGCGTTCACCTTGGAGTTTAGGCATGTGCCCTTCGTCAGGCAGCTCCCGAATACTTTGGGCTCAACCATACTGATGCAACTTTCTCCGCCATGGGTAGAGCTTAACATACCGCACCCGGTTGAAAGGCTGCTCTTTCTGATATTCCCTTTTCATTATCCACCGATAACGCTGGGAATGCTGATCTTCGTCTTGGTACCTCACTTAGCATTGGTTCTTGTACTTGGAAGAGCCTGGTGTGGTTGGGTCTGCTACTTCGGTAACCAGACTGAAGCCATAGCCTCAAGGGGCAGAGAGAAGTGGAGGCTATCTTGGCTCAGGGAGAACTTCAAAGCAGATGATGGACGAGTGTTCTTAGACCGATTGAGGCAAGAGGTCAGAGCTGCTAAATACTTGTTTATGGTGGCCCTCCTGACCCCAAGTTTTCTTTTCGGACTGAACACGATCTGTACTTTGGGTCTGGTCTTCAAGTTTCTATATCCTTTCGGCGCAGCATTGATTACGCTGATGCTTCTCCTCACTACACTAATCCTTCCACTCGGAACCAAGAAGAGATGGTGGTGCCTGATCTGTCCAGCTGGCGCCGGTATCGCTCTAGTAGACACCATAACTCCTTTCAAGATCGACATAGATCCATCAAAGTGTGACAGGTGCTTTGCCTGTGTAAATGTGTGTCCGATGCATGCAATCTCACCCCGGACACTAGTATCTCAGGATAAGCCGAACTTGGACTGTATCAAATGTTGCAGGTGTATAGAGGCTTGTACACGTGGAGCGATAGATGTCAAGATAAGAGGGGTGGGGATGCAGGCCCGGAGCTTCTTTATGCCACTCATGATAGCGGTCTCGGCTTCATGGTACGTCTGGTTTGCAGTCGCCATCATAGAGCTATTTGACATCGTGATCTGAGTTGTGTCTTCAAGAAACTGAGACACTATCCCGTACGTGTATGTTTCTCAGCATGTCAGAAAACCTATGAGTCGGATTGATATTGTTTAAGGACTTGGTTAAGCATCCGCTGTTGTCGGCCTGCCTGATCGCCGTCGTCAATTCCGTCAGTTTCATCCTGATCGCTCCTTACGCACCTTCTGCAACTGCAGGCATCGGTCTCCTGCTGCTTGCAAAGTTTCTTCCCGGAGGACTTTTTGGAACTAGTCACATCCTGCAATACTACCTCTCAGAAGCTTCTTGGAAGGTGTTCCTGATATCTTTCACAGGAGGAGTTGGAACCATAGCTGGATCTTTCATCTCAGCCCTGACCAGTAAGAATTTCAGAGTAAGGAGGCCACGTGGAGAAGTGGCTGCAAGATCCTTCCTCGGCGGATTACTCATGGGCTTAGGGGTGGCTGTAACTCATGGATGCAACCTACTCCATATTCTTGGCGGCACCCCTCTACTGGTTTCAGCAAGCATACTGGCGTCTATAGCCATCATGGTTGGTGCGTACGCTACTCTCCTGCTAGTCTTGAAGTATGAGTCCGGTTTGTGAGGGGTGAATGACGGACTTCCAAGTGACACTCCTACTCGCGCTTGCCGTCGGCATCATTCTAGGATTCATCTTCCAGAGGGGTCAGTTCTGCATGACCTTGATGCTCACTGAGTCTACTCTCTTCAGGAATCACAGAAGATTAACTGGACTCATCTTGGCGGTGCTGGTCTCCGTTATCCTCTTCAACATATCGGTCTCTCTAGGTCTGAGAGACCGACTCAACCTGCTGAAAAGTATCGATGTCGATCCCGCTTTCTTCCAAGCTCCTCTAGTCATAGAGCGAAGCCTTGTTGGAGGTTTAGTCTTCGGTATCGGTATGATACTCGCCGGTGGCTGCGTTGCAGGGATACTCTTCAGAATAGGTGAGGGGCAACTGAGTTCAGCCATATCCTTCCTCGGACTGATGGCTGGCTTCGGGCTGGCGATGACACTTGAAGTTCTTGGTATTCTAGGTCCTGAGGTTAGTCTCTCTACCTCTGGAACACTCCTGCCGCAGATACTGCAGGTTTCATCGGCCCCACTCGTTATTCTAGCAGCAGCATTTCTTCTGGCGATTCTTGCGGCTCTGTACCGCGGCGGCCGGATAATCTTGGTCATCATAATGTTCATGCTCTCCATTGCGCTTGCCACCGTTCTCTACTATGAAAGGACACAGATAGTTCAGCCGACGGCCCCACCGCTCCAGTTGACGGGGGACCAGATTGAGATCGACCGCTTCATAAACGATTTTCATGTCACCGTGAGCAACCGTTCATCCTCTAAAGCAGTATCATTCTTCACTAATGATGCGGTAATGGTTCCTCCCGGAGGAACAATATTGAGGAATGCCAGTATGATCAAGAGGTACTATGAAGAAGAGTTCACGCGTTACCACCAGTATATTGTGTATGGGAGGCCATCAAGGATAGAAGTGATCGATGGCAGAGCGACGGCTATCTACAGTTCAGGCTTAAGGGCTTGGACTCTTGGCGCAACCCAGCCGCCGTACATTCCTTACCGTGAGACTTTTACCCTGATCCGGCAAGGAGATTCTTGGAAGATAGAGAGCTTGGTTATGACTGCTCGCGGAGCTGAATAGTGAGGGAGTTTTAGTTGCGTAGAAAGGCCTTGATCGGCGTTCTCTCGGCCGCTGTGGCTGGGGCCATTATGCTGTTGATACTGACGTCTTCACCTGCGATCGAACGCAGCCAGACAGAGCAACCTGAGGTCAAATATTTCTTTTCAGGTGACTCCGGCAAGGTAACTCAGACCTTTCACATTCCGACTAGAAACTGGAAGATCACCTATTCAGTTCAAGCGACTGACAACTCGTTCTTCAAATTCTCTGTCTATCGTGAGGGCAGCGGTGCCCCAGTGGCAGAGATCCCAGATCTATATACTACGGAGAGCAGCTATGTAATCGTTGACGGTGGACCAGGAGACTTTTACCTTGTCGTAACGTCCTCCCTAGCATCTTGGAAGATAACTGTGACTTCGATAAATGAGTGATTGTCTTGGTTGACACCTCCAGTCAACGTGTACTAGACGTAAGGGCCACCTGCTGCCCTTACCCTCAACTCAAGACGAAGGTCGCTCTCGATCAGATGAAGACAGGCGAGATCCTGAAGGTTCTAACAGATGATAGCACCACCGCTGACAATATACGTCTCGCCGTGGAGCAGTTGGGAGACACTATACTTAGCATACAGGAAAAGGGTGGGGACTTCACAGTGATCATTCAGAAGTCTGACAGAAGCTACAAATCCGCACTGGGAATGAAGCTGTCTGAGTAGATAAGTATCCACAACCAGCCGCTCCAAGAAGCTCATCTTAAGCCCAAAGATATTAAGGCGGTGAATCCACATAGATTTTGATGCTAAGGAGATCTCAGGATGGCTGATAGAAAGTATCGATTCGATACGATCATCGTTCACAGTGGAATACAGCCAGAGAACTGGTTAGGTAGCACACTTCCACCGATATTTCAAACCGCCTCACACAGGGTTGCGACCGCAGAGGGGCTGAGTGACCTCTTCGCTGGGAAAGAGAAAGGCTTCATCTATCAGAGGCTCCACAACCCAACAAATCAAGCACTAGAGAATAGAATAGCCCAGCTAGAAGGCGGCGTAGGAGCAATAGTCACCTCATCAGGAATGGCAGCGATCCACAACTCTTTGACTGCAATCGCAAAGAATGGTGACGAGGTGATTTCAGGAAACTCACTCTTCATGTCGACATACCTACTCTTCGCTAATGTCTTCAGAAGATTCGGCATAGATGTCAAATTCGTTGAGTCCACAGACATAGATGAATTCGAGAGATCTATCACGCCGCGCACCAAGGCTATCTTTGTTGAATCTGTAGGAAATCCGAAGATGGATGTGCCTGACATTGAGAGGCTTGCAGCAATAGCACATAAGAATGATGTGCCGCTAGTCGTAGATAACACAATGCCGACACCATACCTTTTGAATCCGTTCAATCTAGGAGCAGACATCGTTGTGCACTCCACAACGAAGTATTTGAGTGGACATGGAGACGCACTTGGAGGGGTTATAGTCGACTCCGGGAATTTCCCTTGGCCTAACGAGAAATTCCCCGACTTCGAAGTATCCAAAGAGAGAGCCGACAAGAAAGCCTATCTCGACAAAGTATGGAGGGAGATTCACATAAACGTTGGAGCGACCCAGTCGCCATTTCACTCCTACCTCACCATGCTGGGGATAGACACGCTCGCGGTTAGGATGGAGAGGCATGTAGTGAACACTGATAAGATCGTTAGGTTCATGACTGAGCATAGGAAGGTTAAGTGGGTAAACCACCCCAGCCTGAAATCAAGTCCAAGCTATGGAGTCGCTAAGAAGCAATTCTCAAAGGGTTGCTGTGCACTCTTCACATTCGGCTTAGCAGACCAGAGGGAGTGCTTCGACTTCATCCGCAACCTTAAGCTGGTGTACCACCTAGCGAATCTCGGCGACTGCAAGACCCTTGCTATACATCCCTACTCCTCACAATATGTAAGTTTTGATCCAGCTACACGAATGAGACTCGGTATAACACCTGGCATGATCAGAGTTTCGGTTGGAATAGAAGATGCTGAAGATATAATCGAGGACTTCGATCAGGCACTCAATAAACTATAGGCTTACTGCTCACAACTCGTGTCGATGTGTTGCCGTCAGATACGTGACGAGACGACTTCGAAAAGGTAGAAGAGGCTAAGGAGAGTTGTGATCTTAAGCTCTTCTCGGAATCTTCAGGGCTTCAGCCCTAAGCGATAGGTTTCAATCTAGTCTTGGTGCAGTCTAGTTCTTGATTCTGGTAGCACAGGCTTGGTCACTGTTCCAGTTGAGCTGAAAAGTGCCGAAACCAATCCTATAGTGGTCTCGGCCGATGTTTCGTGTTTCCGTCAGTCTCATCTGTGGTTCACTGAGGCTGACCTTGAGAGTTAACGTTATACTAAAGGTTGGTCAGTAGTCTTTGCGAGGCTGCTTGCACAGAGCATTACACCTACAAAGATGACTATTCCACCAAGTATTCGCGTCAGCAGACTGTTAGAGAGGGTCCCGCTGCATGCTGGTAGCAGTGATAATGCAGCCTCCATAGCATTCCGGATTAATTGTTCATCTTTCAGGCTTGTAGCCTCGCCTATCTGGTATATTGTGAAACCTAGGAGGAGCATGATAGAACCTATTATGAATCTTGGGTTCACAGTGTTGCCACTTCCGGCATTAGATTTTGGGATTGTTGGTTTTTGCTATCCTATAAATACTACTTAATGGGATAGTACTACGGAGTAAGGGAGCGGAAGTGACTCGGCCAGGACCGATAGCCAGCACTGAAGAGCAAGATCTGAAGGTTCTGACACACCTGCGAAGAGACAGTGGAGTAGGCTTCAATGAACTCTGGCGAAGAATCAAGACCGATGGACATGGAGTAAGTTACTCAACCCTCTCAAACACACTGAAGAGACTTAGAACTCATGACTACGTTGAATTTGTTACTGTAGGAGCAAGAAAAAAGATACCTCAACACATGTACTACAAGACAGAACGGGGACGAGACTATGAACTCCACCTCAACGACAAGCTCAGACTTTCTTTAGCGGAGCCCAAGAAGATAGTGAAAGCTAGAAGAGGAGAGATAAGATATAACCAAGTCATCTTCGGTGAAGTACCTTACACCTGCGAAATAGAACTCTCAGCCCCAAACCTGACAAGAGAAAAGGAGGAGGCTATAACAGCATTCGCCGGCACGGTCGGAGACACAGTCACCGCCAACATCGCTGAGACTCTCAACCAAGCCTATTCAGGCTTCATAAGTCTACTTGGAAGCGGCAAGAGGGAAGAGGCTTTCGACCACTTGAAGAGAGCCCTCGGATTCAAACTCAAACTCACGATAGCTTTCGATGGAAGTAGGGTTGCGGTCGATGAGGCTTGGCAACAACCACTCAAAGACCAAAACGCGCTTTCAACCGTTGCCAACTCAATAAACACACCATCCTACATGGAACTTCTAAGTTGCTGGATCTTCAGCCTTCTGAGCATCATCTTTCCGAATGAAAAACATCCTTATGACCTCACGGAGGTTGAAGGTTGGGCCCAGCTGGTAACGGAGAGGTCGAATAAGATCCGTTCAGAGAAGAGGCTGCCACTGCTCAAACTGGCCCAAGTGAGGCAGTACCTTAAAGAGCAGATAGACGAGGGAAAGATCTCGATAACGCCAGTTCATCTTGACACGGGCATAATGCAGTTCCATGATGAGATACCGCGCAGCGACCCAGAAGAATCATACTCCTTCATACTCGGACTCACGTCGACGCTCAAGACTATGATCGAAGGTTTACACTAGAGTCTTCCAACAGCTGACTCAAGTCAGAGGAGGACACGTCCAGAGTAAGGCTAAACCTTAAAGACTTACAGATATGAGTCTTCATGTGTGATAAAAGAATTGTATTGGCGATACCAGAAACCGAAGAGATGCTGGAAGTGTGGTGGAGACAAGATGTATGTAGCCCAGTATGACAAGTGGATATGTCCACGATGTGACAGACCAACCCAAATGTATCCTCCACCATATCCTCAATACTTCTATCCTCAACGCTACCAACCCCGGTACAGGACCCCACCCGTCCCCACTTCTCTCATGCAACCCAGCCCCACATATCCACTTACACAGACAACCCAGTATCCCACTGTTGGGAATAAGCTCTGCATATATTGCGGCGCAACCATGAGGGAGGATGAGGCGGTCTGCCCGAAGTGCATGCAAAGAGTCCTGATGGTGTAGACTGAAGAGTCCAGCCAATTCCAACTAGAGAATAGACCTCTGCCCACACCAGCCTGATCTCAAGACTCTGAGAAGCGGGTCTGCTTGAGACTACCAGTAGTCGTGATTCAACTATGATCAACGACCTCAGAGTTTGTGTGATTGGAGTCGGCAAGATAGGCGAGGCCCTAGTACACTGCTTGATCTCAAAGAATATCCTAGAATCCAGCAGGATCCTAGCTGTTGATACACTTAGGGAGCGGTGTGAATACATAAAGGGAAAGTATGGTATAGAATGCAGCTCAGACATTTCAAGAGTAGTTCAGCGATGTGATACAATAATCATCGCTGTCAAACCTAAGGATGTCAGGAGTGTCGCTGAGGCTCTCAGCACATATGTGACGCCGAAGCAGCTTGTGATCACGTTGGCTGCAGGAGTGTCTGCAGGGTTTTTGTCAGGAATTCTTAGAGGTAAGCCACCCATCATTAGAGCAATGCCGAATATCGCTATGCTGGTAGGGGAGAGCATGACCGCGATCGCAAAGGGCCCAAATGCTTCAGACGAGCATCTGGCGCTGGCTCAAGAGATCTTCAGCTCAGCCGGCAGAGTGGTCGTAGTGGAAGAGAAGCAGATGGATGCTGTCACAGCTCTAAGCGGAAGCGGCCCAGCCTACATCTACACCATCATAGAAGCTCTAAGTGACGGTGGCGTGAAGGTTGGACTTGAGAGGAGTCTGGCAACCGTCCTAGCGGCTCAAACAACTCTGGGCGCCGCCAGAATGGTTCTGGAGACAAAGGAGCATCCGGCTAAACTCAAGGATATGGTCACCACGCCAGGAGGGACCACTGCAGAGGGCCTGATGCAACTTGAGAAAGGGAAGATACGCGCAGTCCTGATGGGGGCCGTCATAGAAGCAGCGAGAAAATCTGAAAGACTCCTCAAAAGTTAGACGTAAGCTGATGTGCATGGAGAAGGTTGGTGTTCTGGTTGTCAGTTACGGTTCCAGGGACACGGCCATCATCGATGCCCTAGCAAGAAGCGAGAAGTATGAGGTACAACTCTACATAGCTGACAAGCAGCTCAACCCCTTCAATCTCGAGAAGGCAAAGCGTGGCGGAGAGCACAGAGTCATCTCAAGCCTCTCGATCCATGAGATCTGCTCCTTCGCTGAAGAATACAGAGACAGAATAGACTTCTGTATAGTCGGTTCTGAGGGACCGATTATTCAAGGCATCAGGGATCTCATCGAAGAGAAGACAGGCATACCGGTTATTTGTCCTACAAGAGAATACGCTATCGAGGCAAGCAAGGTATCTCAACGTAATCTGCTTGAGACATGCTATCCAGAGGCGAATCCAATGTTCAAGGTCTTTCAGCTAAAGGAGAACGGGCCTGAGCCGGTATCTGACTTCAAGGATTGGCTCCTTGAGCTAGGAGGCCCGGAGAACGCCGTCATAAAACCCGATAGACCTGGCTTCGGTAAAGGAGTTGGAGTTGGCGGAGAACATTTTAGGACCATTGAAGAGGCATACGCTCATTTCTGCTCCATCTATAAAGGTGCGCAGAATGAGCGAGTGATCATTGAACAGAAGATTGAAGGTGAAGAGTCAAGCTTCCAAGCTTTCTGTGATGGAAAACATTTAGCGGTTCTTCCAGAGACAAGGGACTATAAGAGGGCTTTCGAGGACGATAAAGGACCGAATACTGGCGGGATGGGGTCCTATAAGGGAGAGAAAGAGCTGCTCCCATTCATGAATCCTTATGATAGGGAGAGAGAGATCTCGATAGTGGAGAGCATCTTCAGGAGGCTGACTGGCGGAGACAGCAACCCTAGACTCAGAGGCATCCCTTTCTATGTGGCTTTTATGCATACTGCTGACGCACCAAAAGTACTCGAGATAAATAGCCGACCTGGAGATCCAGAGATACAGAATATCCTCCCCCTAATCGACCAAGACTTTGTCGATATCTGTTTTATGCTGTCTCCGAAATAT
>JAGTQV010000001.1:13999-20745 GCA_018397035.1 Candidatus Bathyarchaeota archaeon
CTCTCAAATTCAAATCTATGTCAAGCGTTGTCATCTATAAGGTTCCTCCCTCTTACGGCGGATACTCGGAGCAGTTCCCTGACATGGTTGACTACAATGAAGTCGGCTCACCTGTCTACCTTGACGATGCATACCAACTCACACGCAGCAATCCAGATCGCCTGAGAATCTATCCAGGATCAATGGAGCTGAGACCTGACGGGAAGTGCTACGCATTGTCATCAAGGACTGTGTGTTCAGTAGGAGTGGCCCCAACGATAGAACAGTCCAGAATAGATGCTCTCAGCACAGTTAAAAGGATTCGAGGAGGAGCGCTCTGGTATAGGAGAGACATAGGCTCAGAGGAGCATATCAAGAGAAGCGTTGAACATATGAGGCGGCTGAGACAGGGTGAGAAGAGTCTTCGTAAGTGACTGTGAAGGCCCAATATCAAAGAACGATAACGCATTCGAACTCGCAAAGAAGCTGATCCCTGAAGGAGCCAGTCTGTTCAGACTGATCAGCCGGTACGATGATGTCCAGGCCGATATTGTACACAGACCGGGGTACAGACCTGGAGACACACTCAAGCTCATCGTTCCTTTCCTTAAGGCTCACGGTGCAACCAACGAGACTTTGAGAAAGCTTTCAGCAGAAGACATAAAGCTCGTTAAAGGGGCTGAGGACACGCTCTCACTTCTAGCAAAGCATATGCCATCTTTCATAGTCAGCACAAGCTACGAATACTATGTGAAGTCACTTTGCAAGATCGCAGGGTTCCCAGAGGAGAATGCCTACTGCACAGGGCTTGACCTTGACAGATTCAAGATACCGGAGTGGGAGTCTGAAAAGCTGAGAGAATGGACGAGAAGACTGGTGAAGCTCACACCACCCACAATCCCTCCTGACGCAGACTCCATCCAAGATCTTACATGTGAAGACCGTGCGACCGTAGCACTTCTTGATGAGATCTTCTGGGATGAGATGCAGAGAATGACTGCCGGTAATATTCTCAGAGAGATCAGACCGGTCGGAGGATTAGAAAAGGTTGAGGCGATAAGAGACATCATGAGCAAGTGTAAAGTTAGTGCAGCCGGAGTGATATATTTCGGAGACAGCATAACTGATGCTGAGCCTCTTAAATACGTAAGAAAGAATGGGGGTGTTGCAGTATCATTCAATGGGAACGAGTACGCTGTCCGTGAGGCAGAGATCGCAGTCCTTTCAGATCATACTCTAGTGATAGGAATCCTGGCTTTAGCCTTTCAGAAAGGTGGCATAGACGCTGTGAGGGACCTCGCTATGAACTGGAGTCATAAGAAGGTAACTCGGATGTTTAACAGCGGCCTCAACACGAAGATCCGAAGCGTCTACAGGAGTAGGCTACCAAAAGTCGAAGTCATCAATGAGAACAATAAGAGAAGACTCATGAAGGAGAGCTGTTCTTTCAGAAAGAAAGTTAGAGGAGAGATTGCTGGTAGCCTTGGATGAATCTAGACTAGGGTGAGAGAATGGGCATCGAGAAGCTGGAGGATACGTATGCTGAAGCTTTCGAAGGAGTATTTGTCAGAGTCATCGTCACAGCTGAGGATGAATGGACCTTGAGGAGGGCTGCTGAAGACTCGACCAGCACACCTTCAATAGTGATCGGAAGAGTAGAAGGAGGGATAGAGAGATTCATTTCTGAGAATGATACTCCTGATGGACGGAGAGGTGTCATCATTCAGTTCTGGGGAGGACTCGACCGAATAAGGCCTATGCGAGATTCCGTCAAGAGATTCGAGGTCGAGCTCTCGTACAGGATAAGGCAGGACATACTTGTGAAACCGTTTACAGCCGTCTTTGACAACTCGAGGAACCCAGCAGGCTGGATCGACACGATGGAGAGAATAGGCCATTGCGGGGACGGTTTAGAGTGGGAGGAGGAATTCAGAGGCCGAAGGATGATAAACATTCCAATAATGACTCCTGACTTCCGCATAGAGAGATATCTAGGCTACAGCACTGGAGTTATGGGAGGAAACTTCTGGTACATGTGCAAGAGTAAGAAGGCCGTCCTTGAGGCTGGACGGAGAGCCTTAGAGGCGATAAGCAAGATTGACGGCGCAGTGACACCATTCGATATATGCTCAGCCGGCTCAAAGCCTGAGACAAAGTTCCCATTGATAGGGCCGACAACTAATGAGCTCTACTGCCCATCGCTCAAGAGTAAACTCGGTGATAGGTCAAGAGTCCCTGAAGGCGTGCATTACATCCCTGAAATAGTCATCAACGGCATCGATCTGCCAACTGTCACTAAAGCGATGAAAGCAGGTATAGAGAGCATATTGGACATCAATGAGGTTGCTAGGATATCCGCTGGAAACTACGGAGGCAAACTCGGAAAATACAGAATTGATCTGAAAGGGCTATTCAGTTGAGACTAGATGTCATCGGTTTCGGTGCACTCAACCTAGACAAACTCTACAGGGTCAACCGGATAGCTATGGCTGGAGAGGAGATATTCGTCAAAAGCCTAACTATCTCTCCTGGCGGTTCAGCAGCAAACACTGTGGTAGGACTCGCTCGACTTGGCGCGAGAACAGGTTACATAGGTAAGCTGGCTGATGATCCCGAAGGAGAATACCTGCTGGATGACCTCCGAAGAGAAGAAGTTGATACCAGTGGGATCAGCGTCGCGAGTAAAGGAAGAAGTGGTGTCTGCATAGGCTTCGTAAATGATAGTGGCGAGAGAGTGCTCTATATCGATCCGGGCGTGAATGACACGCTTAAGTTCAGCGAACTCCAACCATCCTATGCTGATTCATCAGAGTTCCTTCATCTCACATCATTTGTCGGAGAACTACCTTTTGACGCGCAGAAACGCCTCCTCACAAGCTTGAAGAAACCTCGTGTTTGCCTCGATCCAGGCGAGATCTATGCGAGTAAAGGCCTTGGAGCCCTCAGACCAATACTGAGGAAGACAACTCTTTTCCTTCCGAATGAGAAAGAGATGATTATGATCACAAAGAAGGATTACAGGAATGGCTCAAAGAAACTTCTAGATGTTGGGGTGGAGATGATAGCTGTAAAGCTAGGCAGCAGAGGTTGCTACGTCACAGACGGAAAAGAGAGCCACCTGATTCCAGCTTTTCCAGTGAAGCCCAAAGACACAACTGGAGCTGGCGACGCTTTCTGTGCCGGATTTATCTATGGGCTACTCAACTACAGAGATCTCTACACCTGTGGGAAGCTCGGAAATCTCTTGGCTTCAAGATGTATTAGGAAGTATGGAGCAAGATCAGGCTTGCCATCGAGGTTGGATCTGCTGAAGATCTAGATATTTCTCCAAAATCAGCGTGAAGCCGGCAGATTTCCGGCTGCCTATTCTAGGAAGTGTCTCCGCTGCTTTGGTGTTTGCTCAGCACTAACAGTTTGAGCAGTAAGCCACGACATGGTCTACCTTCCTAAGATATTGTTTCACGATAACGTTCAGCTTGCCAAGAAATGGACTGGTAACTCCAAGAATTCAGTCGCTTTTTGATTTTCTTCCGATCCGAACTGACAGCAGGCGATGATATCTCGCAACAGCAACAATTCGTTAAGCACCTCTCAGGGAAAGCTAAGCGTGTATTCCTGATGAATCACTTTAACTTACTTCTGGCAAGATAGAGAGACTGCAGTCAACGCGGCTGGGAGAGCGAGGAACGCTATCGAGCTTGTTACGGTAACCAATCCTTCCAGTTCAGGTGCGACGTCTGAAGTCGGTGTTCCTCTGAATATGATCCTCACAGTGCTCCAGTTACGGTGAGTGTCAGCGATTCATCTAGATTAGCACAATGAACTATGCCTCCTGAAGAGTTAGTATATTTCACACCTTCAGCCATTGGGCGTATCGATTTCTAAGTATGTTTTCCCATCGCGAATCCGAAGTGTAAGTGACCGTGTTCTCAAGCTGTAGCTTACGTCATCTAAGAAGTCCGCTGGAACGCCCGCTGGTGATGCTTAGATCGTTATAGTAGCGAAACCTGAAACTATTATGCAGGTTGAAATAGAGTCAGAATAGGGACCGCCCCTTCCGGTGAAGTTCAAGAAGAGCGGCATTCTCAGTTCCACCTTGATCTCACTTGGAGCGTTCACCTCGAAATCGACCCTTCCTATACTGAAACAGTGCGTAGGTCCCTTCAATGAAGGTGTGGCTTCTTTTCGCTGTTGTGTGTATCAGTCATTCAGTTTACTCTTATTCCTGCCATCTCAGTCGTCAGGACTCTTTTTGCACCTTGCTCTTTACCCTCAAGGGCTAAGAGATCATTGATTATGGCCGACGCCGTTGGATAGCCACCAGCACCGGGACCTATAAGCGTCACCTTCCCGGTGTACCTAGTCTCCAGTTGAACTGAGTTCAGGGACCCGTCCACGCATATTGGTTGAGACGCTTCGATTGGTTGAGGACTCACCGTAGCCTCTTTATCGATTGAACAAACCAGTTTCAACTTCTGTCCTTTTCTCTTGTACCTTCTGACCTCTTCCAAGGTCACGTCGTTGATTCCTGTGACATGAATTTCATTCAGGGCGATTTCTTGATCGAGGGCGTAATTCGATATTATTGTTAGCTTAAGGGCGGAATCGATTCCATAAATGTCCAGGGATGGATCTTTCTCAGCGTAGCCTAATCTCTGGGCCTTCTTGAGAGCCTCCTCTATCGATGCCTCAAAGTCATACATCTGTGTTAGGATGTAGTTGGTTGTCCCATTCAAGATAGCTTTCAGCGAGAGAATGTCAACTTTTGCGATCTGCTTAACGAACTCCAGTATGGGTGTGCCTCCACCGACTGTCCCGCTGAATCTGAATTCGACATTGTTCAGTTCGGCCAGGTTCTGAAGGGTTCTCATCGCGAGTGCTGGTGGGCCTTTGTTCGTGGTAATTACATGTCTACCATTTCTAAGGGCAGCCTCGACGTGACTGATTCCAGGCTCTCCAGTATCAGGGTTTGTCGTAGTCAGCTCCAAGACTATTTCTGCTTCAACCTCCTTGATCGCGGTGAGCGGCGAAAGCCCGAATTGACCGACTTCTGGGGCAGCGGCTACCGTACCTTCACGTTCGTCCGTCCTGAGGAGTTCTGCTGGATCGAGGCCATCAGGGTCTACTGCACCTCCTCCTCTGTCAAGAACAGCGACAATTCTTGGCCTCAAGCCTAATCTGTTTAGGGGATTCCTCTTATCAATAAGCGACCTGAGAAGAGCTTTCCCAACATTGCCGAAGCCTATCAGTATCAGTCGCATAACAGAGCCTCAAAGAATTTGTGTTTGTTGACTGTGGCTTCTACGCGATCTCGTATTCTTAAATTAATACTTAACTGAGGAATAAATTCCTTTAGGAATGGAACTTGATCAACCGAGAAGATGAAAGGAACTGATTCTGGAAAGCAGCCAAGACTCGAGATACTGTCTGATCTACCCCTTAATCCCTATGAATTCTCTTAACGGAGGCAGCGAAGCAAGTATAGACCGTTCAAGTTTCTCCTATAATTCCCTTCGACTTCTGGTATTTCTTCTTCATCTCGATCACTCGTGAGATTAACTATCAAGTCAGCTATGGTACCAAATCCTGTTACAGGATCTCCTTATCTATGCGTTGGCAATCGTGCACCACAACTACTATCGGCGTCTCTTCACCAGCTGCCCCGACCTCCTTGGACACCGCCCACTCAAGATCAAAAACCCGTGACCTTTACCGTACCTTATACCGTCATAGTTTATCGTCGACGCCCCTGTCACCATGAAGTTGACCTTCACCCCAGCTCCTCCTCTCAGTAAGATCGGTTTTCCGAATCTCTCGGCGCCGCCTAGAGTCGAGGCAAAGTCTTCCTTGCTCATAGAACTGCTGCGAAAGCTATCACTGAGTATATCACTGTCACCAGCTGGAAAAGCTGCGCATAGGGCAGCGGAATATCGTTTTTCCACATGACCTTTACTAGGTGAGACTCCTTTTTGATGAGAAGAATCGGGAAGATCTAGATCAAAACTAAGTATTTATTTGGATGCAAGGGTATATCATTTATCTGGGTGGTTGATGAGTTGAAGACTCGGCATCACCACAACCACAAACGTTTTGCACCCGCATGAGGAGTTGGGGAGTGGAAGTTGCAGACTAGGCTGACTCCAAAGGATCAGCTTAAACCAAAAAGGTTGAAAGGAATATCAGATCAACAGATCGAATACCATTTCGAGACTCACTACAAGGGTTATGTTAATAAGATCAATGAGATATGGGAGGTTCTGCAGACTGTTGATCGCAGCAAGGCAAACCAGAACTACAGCAACTATAGAGAACTGAAGGTTGAAGAGAGCTTCAACTGGATGGGTGTAGTACTGCATGAACTCTATTTTGAGAATATTAAGGATGGCCAAGGAACGAAGCCGGGAGAAGAGTTCATGGAAATGATTGAGGAGAACTTCGGTTCATTCGAGAAGTGGAGAGAAGACTTCAAAGCATGCGGGATGGCTCTACGAGGATGGGTTGTCCTTGCATACGATCTCTCAGGTAAGAGACTAATCAATAATGGATTGGACGCTCACAATCTCTACGCATTCCTGAATGCGATTCCGCTACTGGTGCTCGATGTATATGAGCATGCCTACTACGTAGACCAGGGACCTAGAAGACTTCCCTACATAGAAGCGTTCTTTGAGAATGTAAATTGGGAAGTTGTCAACAGGAGACTGAAGAGTGCGGTGAGAGCCTACAGTTAACTGGATCAGGTGCGCTGAGAGTAGTTGTGGTGCACG
>JAGTQV010000001.1:20754-74718 GCA_018397035.1 Candidatus Bathyarchaeota archaeon
AGAGGAGTTAGATCACACCGCTCCCAAGTTCTGTATTTTCAGAAATGATAACTTGTATCATGGGGAGTTATGGAGGGGCTTAATCTAACCCTCCACTGAAGTTATTATTCTTTGTTCTTCTCCATACTCCCAGCTGCATCTTGGCCGCCACTTATCAACGTACTTAGGGTATTTGTACCTCTCAATATCTTGGTCCGTTGGATACTCGAAGCTGGCCCACCACTACAGAATGATAGTCTTCATCCAAGATGCATTCTTCTCAACTATCCAGTCCTACCTCAACTGGATCTCCCTGCATCTTCGCCCAGTTGTCATAGTGCATCGGAATCAAGACTTCGACTTAAGCCTCTGCAACCCTGAAGCAATCGTAAGATCTTATCTTATCGGTTACGCTAGGAGGGTTTCCTCTAAAGCTGATACCGGTCACGTCGACTGTATGTTCAACACCGACCTTATAGAAGGGGTTGGAGTAGTGTGATTCGCCATCATGGAATATGCTTCCGCTAGGTGTCTTTTTCAGGCAGCATACGGAGCCCTCATCCATCGTCTTCGCAAGGCTCTTTCCGCTGAAGAACAGAACTCTGTTCGCCGCCGCTGTGATTATCTCAGCATCACTGATCCTGACTAAGTCGCCCCATTTCACCTGTGCTATTCAGTCTTCAGGAACCCCGAAGTCCCTGAATTTCTCACAGCACCTCCTCGGACCAACAAATCTCGCTTCCGTGTTTCTGCGATAGGAGCGATTGCATATGGATCGCAGTGGTCTGGATGGAAATGTGTTGAGAGAACAGCGTCACACTCCTTTATTGCGAATGGGTCGATTACGTGTGGATTAAGTCTCAGCCAATCTATCCTTTCAGCACTTGACTGGTGGCAGACGCCGCAGCTGTCCTTCAAGCTCGTGTAGAGTGAAGGACAACTGTATTGATCAATGATAATGCAGGCTTCCGGAGTCTCTAGGAAGTAGCCGCAGACGCCGAACCACCACATTACGAAAGTCTCAGGCTTCACTATCGTCTCCTCAATCTGCTTGCTGAGGCAGGTTTCCCACTCAGGGAATGCTGCCTTAAGCTAGGAGTCTCTGATCTTCTGCAGTATACTTGAGGCTTCCATAAGCAAGACCTATTTCTGTCTAGTGGGCAAGACCTTCCAGTGGTGCGCCAAAGATGCTGCCTGCAGAAAGTGAGGCCGCTCTACAGACGAGCAGGGAGAAGACTGCCGTCGCCTTAAGTTCTGTCTTGGCAGCGGTATTCCTTACAGTGATGAAACTCGTTGTTGGCGTGATAAGCAACAGTTTAGGCATGTTATCTGAAGCTGCACACTCCGGCCTAGATCTCGTGGCAGCAACAGTAACCTTCTTAGGGGTTCGGGTATCCGGTCGCCCTGCAGATCTGGAACACACATACGGCCATGGTAAGGTGGAGAACCTTTCTGCTTTGATTGAGACGATGTTGCTGTTATCGATTTGTGTGTGGATAGTGATTGAAGCTGCCGAGCGCTTACTCTTCAAGGCTGTTGTAGTCGAGGCTGGCATTCTAGCGTTCTTGACTATGGTGGTATCGATTATTGTTGACTTTTCACGTTCACGAGCACTGATGAAAGTGGCTAGGAGATATGATAGTCAAGCCCTCGAAGCTGATGCATTACATTTCAGCACCGACATTTGGTCTTCTATTGTTGTAGTATTCGGCCTGGTCCTCGTTAGTTTATCAAACTATCCAGGCTTGGAGTGGCTTATGAAGATGGATGCTCTTGCTGCTCTGGGAGTAGCCGGGATTGTAGTAACCGTCAGCCTTAGACTCGGCTGCAAGGCGATTGCGAACCTGCTGGATACCATACCATCCGGACTGCACAGCAAAGTCGCGCAGGCGGTGTACGGTGTCCCTGGCGTATTTGATGTAAAGCAAGTTCGAGTTCGAAGAGTTGGACCGGAGGCTTTTGCGGATCTAACGTTGACGGTGGATCGTGAAGCCACGTTCAAGCAGGCACATAATATTGCAACCCTTGCCGAAATGGCTGTACGTAAGATCCTGCCAGGAGCCGATGTTGTTGTCCATATGGAACCGACTCTGGAGACTAATGAGGCTTTACCGGCCATGGTAAGAAACTTTGCAGGCGAAATAGATGGTGTGAAGGAGGTACATGGTATTAGAGCTCTCAGTCTCAAAGATGGTTTGCACATCGCTTTTCACCTCCAAGTCGACAAGGGACTGAGTCTGAAGCATGCTCATGACATTACAGAGAGGCTGGAGGATGGAATTCGAGGAAGATTCAGTGAAGTTAAGCATGTATCTATCCACTTGGAGCAGCACTGCGATGATGTTTTGAAGGTTGAAGTATTGAAAGACCCTCGTATCTTTCAGGATATTCGGAGAATAGTCTCTGGCCATGGTGAGGTTAGAGGCCTGAAAAACCCCAGAGTATACGTTGCTGAGGGTAGATTTCACATATTCTTGGAGTGTCTCCTCGATGAGGACCAGCCTGTGGAGACGGCCCATGCGGTGCTTAGCCACATCGAGGAGGAACTGAAGTCCTTGTTCCCTGACTCAATAGTAGAGATCCATTCAGAACCTGCCTGATTTCAGAGATGCTTCGGTGATTCTAGAACTCTCTGGCTTCTTTCCCTATCTTTATCTCTATACCTACGGTCTTCTTTACGAGTTCGGCAAGCTGGTCTAGTGAAGGTTCTCTTCCTCCTTTACCGAGAATAGTGATTATAAGGGGATACTCCCTGCTCTTCCTGAGGCTCTTGATGACCGGCTCCAACCAGACATTCACCTCTTCTGTAACGAAGATTAACGAGACATCTTGGTTCTGGAGCAGTCTCGTCAGCTTCTCTTCAGCCTCTTTTCTGTCATTCACTGTGAAGCTGTTCCTTATTCCGGTTATTCTGAAGTAGGTGGCAGTCTCTTTGTCTGCAAGGATCCCTATCGTCGCCACTTACGCCACCAGTCTAGGCCATATGAATAGTGTCTCTGTCTCCAATTCATGAGGACCTGTAGAACTGGCCGAGTATGTCCCTCTTCTCCATTGCTCTATTGCAGTAGTGGCAACGGAGACGTATCGGTTCCACTTCTGTAACATGAAAGAGGGAGTCTACCGGCTCCTTTTTGGATATGCAGGCTGGGTTGCTGCATCTCACTATGTCCCTGATGTCTCGGGGCAAGTTGACCGTCTTCTTCTCGACAACATCATACTCTTTAATGATGTTTATTGTCGCGTTTGGCGAGATTAGGGCTATCTTGTTAACGTCTTCAGGTCTAAGTTCCCAACCTTCGATCTTGACTATGTCTTTCTTTCCGATTAGCTTACTCGGAACATTCATCACAACCGCCACGGTGTTGCTCTCTTTTCCTGTGATATTGAGGATCTTCAGTACATCAAGAGCGTAGCCTGATGATATGTGGTCTATAACCGTTCCGTTCCGTATCTTCTTTACGTAGAGCTCAGCTTTACTTGACCTCGACTTTTCACTCCTGAACGCCAAGTTGTGCAAGGAAGTATTTGATTCTGATCCTTTGAACTCGCTCTCCTAGTGAACTCAAGCGAACCTAGCTTAACGGTTGGGTCCCAATCTGAAAGTCACCCAACTTCTCCTCTTGTGCGTGGGCTAGGTAGTATGAGATTATGCGAGACATCTTCTCACCCTCAACCAAGAACGCATCGTGACCATAGGTTGAAGGCATCTCGTAGTACACGACTTCCTTGTTCGCTGCTCTTAAGGCCCTAACCAGCTCCTCAGACTCTGATGGTGGGTAAAGCCAGTCTGACGTGAACGATATGACGAGAAACTTTGATTTCGAGATTCTAAGCGCTGCTTCAAGTGATCCGAAGCCACTGGATATGTCAAAGTAATCTATCGCCTTAGAGATGTAGAGGTATGAGTTAGCGTCAAACCTCTTGGTGAAGGCCTCCCCTTTATGATGGATGTAACTCTCAACTTGGAATTCTGGTTCAAGACTGAAGCTGAGCTTCTGGTTCTGTTGCAGCCTCCTCCCGAACTTCAGACGTAGAGTTGTGTCGCTGAGATATGTTATGTGCCCTATCATTCTCGCGATAGCTAAGCCGTCTACAGGAGGCTCTTTCCCGTAGTAGTCTCCATGCCTCCAGTTAGGGTCACTCATGATAGCCCTGCGGCCTACTTCGTGGAAGGCAATGTTCTGTGGGGACTGCCTGGCTGCAGTAGCTATTGGAATGCAAAAGGCTGCGCTCTCTGGATATGTGACTGCCCACTGGAGGGCTTGCATGCCGGCCATCGATCCCCCTGCGACAGCTGTCAACTGTGAGATGCCCAGATGATCGAGTAGCTCTTTCTGGGCCCTGACCATGTCTTTTATCGTGACCATCGGGAAGCGGAGGCCGTAAGGCTTCCCTGTCTTTGGATCTATTGAGCTGGGTCCAGTTGACCCGCTACAGCCACCTATCACATTGGCGCATATGATGAGGTATCTGTCGGTATCGAAAGCCTTCCCGGGGCCGACCATATTGTCCCACCAGCCTGGCTTAGGGTCTGTTCTGTGGTGTCTTCCAGCGACGTGGGCATCTCCTGAAAGGGCATGAAAGATGAGTATGGCGTTACTTCTTGTGGAGTTCAGTCTTCCATATGTCTCGTAGGCTAAAGTTATCGGGCCGAGTCTTCTTCCACTCTCAAGAGTCATCTCATCTGGTGGATGCGCAAAGGTGTAGTAACGAGTTTTGACTATTCCAACTGATCCTGATTCCATTAAGTCTGCCTCGCATGGCTTACTCTTTTCTATGGAAATCTGGAGGTTCATCTGGATACTCAGTCCGGCTGTTAGCTTGGCTGGTTTGAAATCCAGTATTCCTGGTTTAAACTATTTTTGAGTAGAATATTCCAATAGGAATTTCCGTTTGCTATTTCTTACACCTCAGACAGTCTATAACCTGAGAACAGGAGCGCGAGGTCTCACGGTTGAACCTTGAGGGAAGAGACATCATCTCGATAAGAGACTTCACACGGTCTGAACTCGACTATATGCTGGCCGTTGCAGATCAGATGGAACCCCTAGCTAGGAAAGGCTCAAACATGCTCAGCGGAAAGATAATGGCAACTCTCTTCTTTGAACCTAGCACAAGGACGAAACTGAGTTTTGAGTCTGCGATGTACCGGCTAGGAGGGTCCAGTGTGGGATTTGCTGACCCGGGCTCCTCTTCAGTACAGAAGGGTGAGAACCTTTCAGATACCGTTAGAGTTGTAGAGAACTATGCAGATGTCCTGGTTGTTAGGCATCCCTTGGAGGGGGCTTCCCGCTTAGCAGGAGAAGTCGCTGAAGTCCCTGTAATAAACGCCGGCTCAGGAGCCGAGGAGCACCCAACACAGGCGATCCTCGACATATATACTATGAGGCGTGAGTTCGGCTCCATCGATGGTCTAAAGGTTGCGCTGGTCGGCGATCTCAGGTACGGCAGGACTGTCCACTCTCTCGCATACGCGCTGTCCCTCTACAGGAATATCAAACTGTTTCTTGTCTCTCCGGAACTTCTTAGAATGCGAAGTGAAGTCTTGGAGGATATCAGTCGTGGTGTCGACTTTGAGGAAGAGAGTGATCTGAGAAAGATCTTGGGTGAAGTTGATGTCATATACATGACTCGTATACAAAAGGAGAGGTTTGCGGATCCAGCTGAATATGAGGCTGTGAAAGGTTCCTACAGACTCACTCAAGATGAACTGAAGGGAGCAAAGAGAGAAGCGATAGTAATGCATCCCCTGCCAAGAGTTGATGAGATAGATCCTAGTGTCGACGCCACCCAACATGCCAAGTATTTCAAACAGGTCTGGTATGGCCTGCTGGTGAGGATGGCGATACTGGGACTTGTGATTGGCTCGATCAGGTAGAACCTATCTTGCTTCTGGGAAACCTACCCTATAGAGTACAGTGTTCTGCTCTCGACATCTCTCCTTTTCGCCTCAGACCACAGTCCGAGGGGCGCATAAACTGCCGACGACCTTCCAAGCAAAGAAAGATCTGTTGAGCCGCACCCTGGACAGGTTGACTTCGTGCCAAGAAAAGTCTTGTTACATCTTCCACAATGAGAGCAGGCAGTCGTGTAAGTGAAGAAGAGCAGTCTCTCACTCAAGACCTGCTCTGTAAGGCTCAGCAGTCTTCTGGGATCTTGGCTTGTCGGAGCAAGACAGATAGAGGCGAGGTGTCCTCCAGGAGTGACTGCTTGAAACCTGCCTTCCAACAGTATCCTCTCCTGAAGACCTATCTTTGACGAGAGCGGTACAGTGAATAAGTCGGTGTAGTACGGATAGTCCCTTACTCCTTCCGTCACCGCTTGCCCTGGACCGAATCTTGCAACATCAAGCCTCGCAAGTCTGGAGGAGGCTTCGTCCTGTGGTCTCTGGGCCACGACAAGACGTAGACCCAACTTCTTGCACGCTAAGTCCACGAAGTCGCCTATTGATCTTGTTATCTTCAAGGCGAATTCGACAGCCTTCTCACTCTCGCTTATGGAAGAACCCATAAAAGCCCTAGCCGCTTCATCTAAGCCTAGAAGGCTTATCGCATAGGTCGCATTACGCTCAATGAAATAGGGCCGTCCAACGCCGCCATGCAAGAACGGCAGAAGAGACTGACTCAGCCTTTCCTTCAGAGCTTCACTCTTCCGCTGAAAAGCCTCAGCCGTAAGGCTAAGTCTCGTCTCGAGTATGCTCTGGAATCTGTCAATCTTCCTATGTGCTTCTTGAGCTATTCGGGGTAGATTCAGAAATATGCTGCCGGCATTTCCAGTCCTCATACAGTCATCCTCCCAGTTTCCAGTCCAAGAGTCGTCAATCCTCAGGCCTGTCGCTGTGTAGACCGTCTTCTCCCCGCCCTCTAAGTTAGCGAAATACGGGAGGAAAGTCTTCGCGGCGAATTGGTGGATCTTTAACATCAAGCTTTCAGACTTCCTAGTCCTCGATTGGAGGTCTCTGACTTTGAATATTAGACGTGGATTGAGGAGAAGCTTCTCCCCGGACGCTTCTATCGCAGCATCTATTGAGGCCTCAAGTATATCATCCGCTGCCTCAGCGTAATCAGCATAGTTACCAGCGTATTGACCATCAGGTCCTACAGCCTTCGTATCCCTCAGGAAACCTGGGATAGCAAGCTCAAAACTTAAGGAGAGGCCGCTTCCAGGAACGTAGGAATAGACATCTTGGCGGATATTAGTGAAGAAGTGGTAAAGCTGCTCTTTCAACTGGTCTTTTGGAGTCTTAATCGCATACGGAGCCAGGAATACGTTGAACATGTCGAAACATTGCTCATTCGCAACTTCAGGTCTCGCGAGGTGGTAGACTTGCTCGGCCATCGCTAAGGCACCTTGAAATGTCTTCGGCGGCTTCTTGGTCGGCAGGCCGTTCTCCAAAAAGAACCTCAGGTCATGTATGATCTCACTAGGCTTGAGTATCCACTCTCCGATGTTGTCGATGTGCATATCTCCCGAGAGATGCGCGTCAGCAATGTTTCTAGGCAGGGAATTCAGGAGGACATATTCCTCCATAACAGCTGCTCCAGCAGCCTCCTTAACAGCCTGGACATCAAGCATCTTTTCGCTTGAGTGTCTAAGTAGTTCTGAGACATCGTGCACAGGCATACCTAGTCGCGTGAGTCTATGCCTGTAGTCCTCAAGCCTCTTCTCAATCAGTATTGCATTGATGAATTCCCTTATCAGGGGTGCAGTCAAGTAGCTGGTTCTCAGTCTAAGAAGACGTTCCTCAGCTTCTGCTGCGATCTCTTGAGCTAGCTCATACGGGACTCCTGCTTCGCTGATGAGTGAGTTAGCAATCTTCTCCCTCGCGAATTCTTCAAGAGATAGTCTAGACGTTCTTACGTAGAGCTTTCCCCTTTTCGCTGCAACATATTCCTCAAGGTCTCTCTCAAAGTTGACGATTATCTCCCCGAGTTCTGTTATAGTGTACTTCTTTGTATTCTTGTCAAGTGTGACTAGGCGAGTTCCGGTGACGCTCTTCAAGTGATAGACGAATTTCCCGGCGTCTCTTATGGGGTCCAGTCCCAGAGCAGCCATTATCTCTGTGTATGGTAGGGGACCCCTAGATTTCAGGAGTTTTAGAATACGCAATCGTAGAGGTGACGATGCGGCACCAAGAATGTCGACCCCATATTTCTCAAAGGACGCGGACAATACTTTGCCCCTTACAAGTCCATGTCTAGCTTCTGTTTAAAAGAATAGACAGTTCATTTAAGTATAGTACATATTACTCAACTGAGTAATCTTAACATGAAATGCGTCATCTCGGCCTATACGACTTCAGGAACCGCCGTAAGGAAGCCGGCATCTGCATGCTGGTGTTCGAAGGTCCAGCGTACCTGAGAGGGAGATGTGAAGCACTGCACAAGCCTCCCAACATCGGAAACTCAGTCGAGTGAATTCTTCGACCAATAGTTGAACGCATTCACTATGCAGTGACAACGCCTTTAAAGCAGGTCTGTCTAGTCTCTGAACTGGGGCGGTGGTCCAGTTTGGTCTAAGATCCCGGTCTCGGGTCATCGAAGAGAGAGCCGGAGATCGCGGGTTCAAAATGGAGATGTAACCTTCATGAGTATCCCGCCCGCCCCACCACTAATCTTCGCCATCAGGATTAAACTAGATCAGGCTGAAGCCTTAATCGCGAAGCCGCTCCTTCTTCTCGATCGCTCTCGCAGCAACCACACCAGAGGCCGACGCTTGGACTAATCCCCTAGTTATCCCTGCCCCATCACCAGTAGCAAAGAGATTCCGGATCCTCGTTTCAAGATCATTATTCAATTCCAACCTTGAAGAGTAGAACTTTACTTCAACGCCGTAGAGTAGGGTATGCTTAGCGTAGACTCCTGGTGAAACTTTATCCATTGCTTGAAGCATCTCTTTGATATCCTCAAGATAACGGTAGGGCAGAATGAAACTTAAGTCGCCGGGTGTTGCGAACTTCAGCGTTGGAACAACTAAATTCCTAGCCATCCGCCCCTCAGTCGATCTCCTTCCAGCCTCAAGGTCGCCCAGTCTCTGAACTAGGATCCCGCCCCCCAAAAGGTTAGCGAGTCTAGCGATGTACTTCCCATAAGCAATAGGCTCCCTGAATGGCTCAGTAAACTTGGTGCTGACCAGTACAGCGAAGTTACTGTTTCCAGTCTTCTTCTCAGCGTAGCTTTGACCATTCACAGTCACTATGTCATTGTAGGACTCTGTTATGACTTCTCCTGAAGGGTTCATGCAGAAAGTCCTGACCATATCGTCGAATGACTTTGAATGATAAATGAACTTCGGCTCGTAAAGAGCTTCAGTCAGTTCCTCAAGAACCGCAGCAGGAACCTCAACGCGAACGCCTAAGTCGACAGGATTGTTCAGGGCCCTAAGACCGAGCATCTGGGCCTCTGTAGCAAGCCACTCAGCACCGACTCTTCCAGGAGCAACGATCACGTATCGACTACTGATCTTCTCTCCATCTCTTGTCTCTACACCCTTTATCTCCCCATCCTTCACGATGAGGCTTTTCACCTCGGTTCCTGTCCGGATCTCGGCTCTGCCTTGGAGGAACTGCTTAGTCCTGCTGAGTATCTGCGAGCAATTCTCAGTCCCGAGATGCCGTATCTTGGATGGAATAAGCTTCAGTCCTGCAAGTGCAGCTTTCCTTTCTATCTTCTCTATCTTGCTTAGATCTGTACCGTACAGATGTTGGGGTGCACCGAATTTCACGTAGACATTGTCAACGTAATCTATCAATCTGTTCAGTTCGGAGGCGTCTATGTATTCGGCAAGCCATCCACCCACCTCTGTTGAGAGTGTAAGTTTCCCATCACTGAAGGCGCCTGCTCCACCCCAGCCTGTTAGGAGGTAGCATGGTTCACACCTGACGCAGCCTAGTCCTCGGTCGCTGGAGCATCTGCGGTCCTCCAGCTGTGGGCCCATATCAACCATCAGAATCTCGAGATCTGTTCTGCTCGCAAGTTCGAGTGCTGAGAATATGCCTGCGGGTCCACACCCAACTATTGTGACATCATACTTCAAGAAGTCTACCCCGAAGCCAGATGAATGGCTCCGCGTTCATGATATAAGCTTACCTTGCTGTGCTGAAGATAGAGGTTGTTCTCCTATCAGAGAACTAGAGTCTTAGAGTCTTTCCTTTAGTGTTTACTCTCACTCCAGGCTCATCTGTGACTCGCCCGACGACGTCAGCTTTGAGGTTGAAGTGTTGCATGCATGAAAGCACCTCTCCAACGCTTCCTTCAGAGGTCATAATGCACATTCCTACACCCATGTTGAAGGTTCTGTACATCTCATCGTCAGGAATCTTCCCCGCCTCCTGTATCAGTTCGAATACCGGACTTGGCCTAGGCATTTCGTCTAGGTGGAAGCCTACTCTCGCGTAGCGCTCGAACCGCCTGAGTTTGGTGAAGGCTCCACCAGTTATGTGCGCTACACCATGAATCTCCGAGGACTCCATAGCCTCAATGACAGGCTTGACATATATTCTTGTGGGTTCGAGAAGCGTCTCACCGACCGTCTTGCACAGTCCTGGAGGTTTCTCGTCAAGTTCGAACCCCTTCTCTTCAAGGAGGACCTTTCTCGCCAACGACAAACCATTACTGTGTATTCCGCTACTCTCTAAACCCACGATCACGTCTCCTGGTTTAATCCTGTCCCCTCTCACTATACGGTCCATCTCCACCTCTCCAAGGCAGAAGGCTGCCAGATCGAAGCCTCGGCCGGGTACCGCACCTCTAATCACATCCGGCATGATCGCTGTCTCGCCTCCCACAATGCTGATCTCCGACTCCTCGGCAGCCTCAACCAAGCCTCTCATTATTTCGGCGGTGACAGTCTCGTCCGGTTTCTCTAGGGCGAGGTAGTCGATCAGAGTTGTTGGTTTCGCTCCGACGCATATGAGGTCGTTTACACACATAGCTACGCAGTCTATGCCTATTGTGCTGAATCTGTTCATCATTTGGGCTACTAGGGCTTTAGTCCCGCAACCGTCGGAGTGTAGTGCTAATGCTCTTCCTCCACCTACGTCAATGAGGGAGGCATAATGGCCGAATCCCATTATCACCTCAGCGAACTTGCCTGTCCTGAACCTGTATGTCTTGGTCACAAGCTCCTCGATCTCGGAGTGTAATCTTCTGATCTTCTCTTGATCCACTCCTGCCCTCGAGTAACTCCAGGACAAGCCTACAGCTCCGTCAGCTTGGATTTGATCTCTGGATCTACCATGGCCAGTATTCTCGCAGCGAGTAGGGCGGCGTTCTCGCCGTTGCCTACTCCGACGGTTGCTACGGGAACCCCTTTCGGCATCTGCATCATCGCCAGAAGAGCGTCTAGTCCTTCAAGGCTTACGTTGACTGGGACTCCTATCACCGGCTTAGATGTTCTTGATGATATGTATCCAGGCAACTGTGCAGAGAGGCCCGCTACAGCTATGAAGATGACTGCTCCTGTTGATCCTATGTATTCTTCGAGATCCTTTGGGTTTCTGTGCGCAGACAAAGTCTTCACTTCATAAGGGATCCCGAATCTGTCCAGTGTCTTGGTGACCTCCTCAGCCACTGGCCTATCACTCTCGCTCCCCATAACAACAGCCACAAGCTTACTCTGTTCTTTTCTCGGCGTCATACTGGTATCTCAGCCTCCCATGCCCTAGTCGTCCCTATCCCGGACCTCTCCTTCAATGCCTCAAGGATCCTCTGCACGTACGGTGTCGGATACTCACCAGTCAAGCAGCCGAGGCAGAGATCCTCCTTTGGGAGACCGATAGCATCGACGAGTCCGTCTAGAGTCTGGTAGCCTAAAGAGTCAGACCCTATCTTCTCCTTGATCGATTCGATATCCATCCTCGCCGCGATCAGTTCACCGTAACTTGCAATGTCTATTCCGTAGAAGCATGGGGAGATTATCGGTGGGCATGTGCTCATCATGTGGACTTTCTTGGCGCCTGCGTTCTTGACCATATTCACTATAGCCTTGCTTGTGGTGCCTCTGACTATGCTGTCGTCGATGATGAGGACCTCTTTCCCGGTGACTACTGACTTGAGGGGGTTTATCTTTAGTTTCATCGCGGCGTCCCTATCTCTCTGACGGGGCATAATAAAGGTCCTGTGAATGTACCTGTTCTTTATGAGGCCTTCAGCTACAGGCGTTCCTGTCTGCCTGGAGTAACCTTCAGCCGCTGTTCTTGACGTGTCAGGCACAGGTATGACGACGTCCGATTTGATACCGTAAGTCTTGGCCAGATTCACGCCAAGATTGAATCTGACATTATAGACGCTTCTACCCTCTATGATGGAGTCGACGCGACTGAAGTATACGTACTCAAACATGCAGTGGGCTCTGCGGTTGCAGGAATTATACCTGAACTCTTCAATCCCGTTCCTGCTTGCTACTAGTAGGGTACCAGGATCTACATCTCCGACAAGTCTAATGTTATTGCCGTCTAGAGCAACGCTCTCAGAGGCAAAGGCTGTAGACCCCTCCGTCATCCCTTGGCAGAGAGGCCGAAAACCGAGGGGATCTCTGGCGGCGATCAATTCACCCCTGCTGGTAAGTATGATGATTGAGTATCCACCCTCAAGTTGACTTGCCATACTCTCCATGGCGACCGCGTAGTCGCCACTCTCCTCATAGTATCTCCTGAAGAGCCTCAGCATGATCTCTGCATCACTGTTGGTTCTGAGTCTGAGACCTTCGTTCAGAAGCCTCTTCCTTACCGACATGTAGTTGGCAACATTGCCGTTGTGGGCGAATGCAAAGTGACTGTCCGTCATTGGTTGAGCGTTTGCAAGTGTTGAACTTCCTGTAGTTGAGTATCTGACATGACCGATCCCCACGTGACCTGAGAGCCTCCACAGTTTCGGCTTGAGATTCTGAGAGACTAGACCCCAAACCTTCCTTGTTGACAATCTGCCATTCTTCAGTGTCGAGATACCTGCGGATTCCTGCCCTCTATGCTGAAGTGACATAAGCCCGCAGTAGATGCTGTGAACAATATCCTGTTCACGACTACATACTCCAAAAACTCCACAAGAATCCTTCTTCGAACCGGTAACCTCCATTCTAGTTGACCTTCACAAGTTCAGGGATCGCTGTCTGCCAAGCATTCCTCAGGCGCTCAATCGGGCAGCATATCAATGTCTCGTTCTCCGTGACGACCTTGAAGTCTAAAGTTGAGACTTCACCTATCTTAGCCGCTGCAACACCTCTGCCTCTAACTAATGATAACAGTTTTCCAGCATGTTCCTCTGTGGTGGTCAGTATGAACCTGGCTGACGACTCGGAGAAGAGTACCTCATCCGGCTTCATGGAGGCCTTATGCGGGATTGCTCCCAAGTCTACTGTTAATCCCAGGTTTCCCTTGATAGCCATCTCGGCAAGCGCTACGGCGAGCCCGCCTTCAGAACAGTCATGAGCTGCTGTGACGTATCCACCTCTTATAGCTTCAATGACCGCTCTTATCGAGGATCTTTCTCTTGAGGCTACTGCCCGGGGAGGATTACTATGCTGGTTACCGGTCAGCCTACTGTACTGTGAGCCGCCGAGTTCACGAAATGTCTTCCCGATGAGGACTATCGATTCACCCGCCCTCTTAAGCGCCATACTGGTTACAAGGTTCAGTCTCTCTATTAGGCCAAGCATCACGATTGCAGTTGAAGGCTTGACAGCCCTACCGGTTCTCTCATCTTCATTGTAGAAACTGACGTTCCCACCAACGCAGGGTATGTTCAGTCCTCTGAGCATGTACCCCATACCGTCTATAGCTTCCTTGAACTGCCAGTAGACTTCAGGCTTCTCCGGGTTGCCGAAGTTGCAGCAGTCAGTCATCGCGATAGGTACGGCACCTGTTGCAACTACGTTCCTCGCGGCTTCTGCGACCGCTAAAGCGTGGCCGTTATATGGGTCAAGAAAGCAGTATGAGCTATTACAGTCAACCTTGACAGCCACGGCTTTGTCAGCACCTATTACTCTCAGGACTGCTGCATCTGCATCCCCGGGTTTCAGTATAGTCCTGACCCCGACCTCATGGTCATATTGCCTGTAGACGTATTCCTTACATGCAATGTTAGGCATTGATAGCAGGTTGCATAGTGCCTGTGAAAGGTCGCTCATAGACTGTGCCTTCGCTCTCTTTTCTCTGGTTGTCTTCGGGCGCCTCGCAATCCTTCTTGGAATTGGCGAATTGGTTAATAGTTCCGAAGGAATGTCGACTACGACCTCGCCTCGAAACTTCGCTACAATGCGACCGCTGGCAGTCACCTTCCCTATGACCGAGTAGGCGAGTCCCCACTTACGTAAGATCTTGAAGACTTCTTCGCCTTCAGGGGCTACCGTGAAGAGGATCCTCTCCTGAGATTCCGACAGCAGAAGCTCATAAGGGCTCATCCCTTCTTCCCTGACATGAATCTTCTCGAGATCTACCTGTACGCCTGTCCCCCCTTTACTCGACATCTCTGACAAGGCACAGGTGAGGCCGCCGCCGCCGAGATCCTTTACAGCCGTGACCTTACCTGTCCTCAAAGCCTCCAAGGTGGCTTCGATCACAAGTTTCTTGGTGAATGGATCCCCGATTTGAACAGCAGGCCTGTCCAGCTCTGATTCTTCAGTGATCACTCTGGAGGCAAAGGTTACGCCGTGCACGCCGTCTCTGCCGGTGGCCCCTCCAACAAGAACGATTATGTCACCCGGATTATCCATCCTCCCTAGAGTTAGGGTCTCAGCCCTTCCTTGGCCGATACATGCCACGTTAACTATGCAGTTCGTCTCGAAGCTCTCATCAAACTCTATCTCGCCAGATACAGTCGGGATTCCTGTACAGTTACCGTAGTCAGCTATTCCTCTCACTACATTATTGAAGAGCCACCTGCTATGGCCGCTATCCAGACTGCCGAACCGCAAGGAGTCCAGTAATCCTATGGGGCGGCAGTTCATACACAAGATATCTCTGATTATCCCCCCGATACCTGTCGCGGCTCCGTTGTAAGGTTCTATCGCTGAGGGGTGGTTGTGGCTTTCAATCTTGAATGCGATGACGTCTCCGTCACCTATATCGACCACACCTGAATCATATCCCGGCCCAACAATGACTCTCTTCCCTGACTTCGGAAGCTTCTGCAGTAGTCGCCTACTACTCTTGTATGAACAGTGTTCGGACCACATGACATCTATCATGCCTAACTCTACTTCATTAGGCTCTCTGCCTAGCCTCTTCCTTGCCTCTATCAATTCATCGAACGTCAGGTTGACCTTGAGTCTCGTGGCTTCCAACCTAGGAATGTTCACCCTCTCAGAGCAGCCAAGATGCGGAGTCCATCGGAATTCGAGAATGGACTGAGTATCGGTTCAGAGGCACGTTCAGGATGCGGCATGAGGCCAACAACATTTCTGTCCTCATTACAGATCCCTGCCACGCAATCCATGGAACCGTTTGGATTCGAGTCTTCACTCGGTACGGACTGGTTGTTGACGTAACGAAAGACTACCTGACCGTTTTCATCAAGCTCCTTGAGGCCTTCAGGATCATTAACGTACCTTCCCTCAGCATGAGCGATCGGCATATCAAGAACAGCCCCCTTCTGAATGGCCCTTGTAAAGACTGTGTCACTGGTCTCGACTCTTACCTTGACCCACTTGCAAACGAAGGCCAAGCATTCATTCCTGAGGAGTGCCCCTGGCAAGAGCCCTGACTCTATCAGGATCTGAAATCCGTTACAGATCCCGATGACCGGTTTTCCTTCCTTTGCCATCACTCTCACCTGCTCCATTGCAGGACTATGAGCAGCAATTGTCCCTGCCCTAAGATAGTCACCGTAAGAGAAGCCGCCCGGCAAGACAACTGAATCGTACTCCTCACCTGCAAAGTCTCTGTGCCAAACGAGATCTGCTTCTAATTTGAGGACATCCTTTAGGACATGGAAAACATCTAGGTCACAGTTGGATCCTGGAAACCTTACTACTGCGGTCTTCACTCCGTTTCGCCCCTGACGCGAATAGTGCAGTTGTGAACGACTGGATTGAATAATCTTAGAGTATTCGACATCTTGTTGACTATTCGTTCTGCCTCCTCACTGTCTGTTGCCTGAACATGCAGTCTCAGATACTTACCTGCTCTGATACTCTTAACCTCAGAGAATCCACCTCTGCTAACGAGTTCCCTAGCTATCGTTTCGCCTTCTGGATCTCTTGCCATTTTCTTGTTCTCGATAATTACTTCCACAGTGAATATGGGCATATCAAGTGGCCTCTGGTCTTCTGAGTGTACTGTCACACTGACTGTGGGTGAGTTTGATCAAAGACTACCATTATCGTGTGCTCCTACAGATGGATTCCGCAACTTCCCTATTATTGTTTTGTACAAAAAAGCGTATACAAGATGCAGCAGAATTTACATGATTATGTGAATTTGCCCGTCATGGAGATATCGGATAGTCTCCCTAAGTAGACTCCGTCAAGCAGATAGGCTTCAGCATCCATAAGCTGGATCCCATTAGATCTAAGCAGGGGGCCTGTATAGGCCTTGCCGAGACGTGCCCCACCTTCAAATCGGTTAAGGACTTGGCCGCTGAGGAGACTGTTGAAAGAGGGGATGAATATACAGTGCGGGTTGCTCAAGGTTACATTGAAGTACCGTTTCATAGCATCCCCGGCATCGCCCTCCAACTTCCTCCCCAAGTGGCTAAGGAGTTTTCTAGCAAGTACCTCCCCATCTGAACTTGCCCTCAACCATACTTGGTGAGTCGTTGAGAAGCCGGCAGCATCTAACAGCCTAATCATGGGGTGTAGATGCCCCAGTATGATCGTGTCACATCCCAAGATCTCCGGCCTAGGCCAAGCGTGGCCGTGAATCAGCCCAACCTTATGATCAATAGTCAAACCGTGGACGGGGAACATCTTTACTCGCTCAGGAATCAACGCTTCCAAGTTTCCATCATGATTCCCGGGGATCACGTATATCTCCTCCACGAACTCGAGGAGTTCCTGAAAGAAGGAGGGGACGTCCCCCCACTCTCTTAACCCAACCCTCGCTACTTCATGCTTAACGTCTCCGAGGATGATAAGGCGGGCGGAGTCTGTCTCCTTGATGATAAGCCTAAGTCTTTCAGCATACTTTGGAGCCTGTGAAGGTATGTGCAGACCCTGCTCAGCAAGCGAGGCTTCCCACCCAATGTGCAAGTCGCTGATGATGAGACTTCTATCAGCGCCTTTGAGGAGGAGTGCAGGATAGGGAATTACAGGATTCACAATTAGGAAGGCCGTTCTCCTCCGCAGTGAAGGTTAAGTGTACACAGGAACTCATAAGTTGTGTGTGAAGCGAGTCTGGAACAAGCATAGTATATTGAAGTGGGGAGTCATGAGGCGCTGTGACCGTGACGAGGCGAGGCTTATCGCACAGATATGTAAGCAGTTGAACCGGACAGAATTTCAGGTGAGAAAGCTTGCCAAGAAGCTTGAAGATCACTTTGGGGAGAGAGCTGCCAGAGCCCTCAGACTCGTTGAGGAGGGTGCCGTTAAACGTTGTCTATTCAAACCTAGCGGCCGCGTTATCTGGGAAGTGAAAGGGAGGAAGGCGACTTATCAAGTCATGTCAAAGACTAACTACTGCAGCTGCGATGATTACTATTTCAGGGTCATGAATTCAAGTAAACAGTTATGCTATCACATAATCGCTCAGAGAGTAGCGGCCGCCCTTGGCAGATTCAGGGATGTCGAGTATGCTGACAAAGACTACGGCAAGATCACGCGTAAATGGAAGAAGAGCATCAGATAGCAAGCCTTTTGAGTGGGGTCAGTGAGGTCTGGATTGGAGATTTGACAGTGAGCACCGACGAGTACTATGAGTTACTCCAGCTAGGAATAATATCTCTCGGAATACTAGCGACGATCTTAGCGTTCCTGTTTGTTGGCTACGAGAAGAGCGGCGGGAAGTAGTCTCCGGCAGTCCAGCCAATCAGACTAGTTCATTTAATGGCTGCTGAAATCGCTGGATTAAGATTCTTGAACTTGGAGATGTACTCTACCCTTTCCTTTTTGAGAGATTGAACATAGTAGGAGACTTGCTCTGGAGAGTAGTATCTGCTGAGATCGAACTTCTTCATGTCCACGCCTGGAACACTGGCAGGTATCTTTACGCCGAAGTAGGCGTCATCAGTCCACTCAATCTCGCCTCGAGCTATACCCCTTATCACAGCTGCCATCTCGGGAATCTCCACCCTGACCACCTTCTGTTTAACTATCTTGGATCCGTCTTCAGCCCTGAGTATTATCTCGCCCACTCCACCAGTATTAAGCTGGTAGAACTGTATCTTGTCTTCATGCCGCTTCACGAACTCGTAGAAGCGATTGCCCTCCTCAGCCTCATCACCAATTATGAACGGGTTTGTACCTACCTCACGAACAGACTCACCTGCCCTTCTGGGGTCGCTGCCAGAGGTTTCGACTGACTCCCCCAGCATGAAGGCGGCTGCAGCCTGTTCAGCCGTAAGCTTAGAAGCGATCGGGACTACTGTGTTTCTGCGCGTTATGAATATTATTATCAGCCCATCCATTTCATTTACTGGAGGCAGGTTCACTGTGGGGCTTCGATACTCCCCGAAGTCATCCCTCTGCATTATCCCCCTCGCATTTCCCGTCAGAGTCTCGTCACCAAAGTACACGTTACCTAAGTAGTCTACCATCACGTTTTCGAAGATCGCGTCCGGCTTTGTGATGGCGTTATAGATCAGCGGCTGTATCTCCGGCGTCACCCCTTCAGTCTTCAGGTAGAAGCCTTTCTCGGTCCCGAACGCTGAGCAGTCCGGACGCAGGAAGACAACATCATCCTGAATTATCTCAATCCTCTCCCCCTCGGCGGTCAAGCCGTGATTATGACAGGTATGCGTCGTTTTGCCGGTGGCAGTAAGGCCGAAGATCAGCATGCCGTAACGCCGTACCTTACCATCTCGGCATCTGGCACGCAGGATCTTGGCGCCGGCATGCAAACCGAGCATTCCATGTTGCTTCGCCATCCACATCGCCATACGCAGAAAGCCTTTCTTTGCTTCTCCATAGTAGTCGGTTCCAAGGACGTAGGTCACCCCGACTTCAGGGAAGACGAGTATCTGCCTGTCTTTCTCCTGCCATTCAGGGATGTACACCAGTTGAAGGATAGGTTCGCTCGGTCTAGATCTAGGGGGGAAGAGAGTTTGACTCACCATGTAGGCTAAGCGAACCATCTCCTTCCTTTGGACGGATACGTACAGCGTGCAGTGAGGGGTGAATACTGGGTTATCGCCCATGGTACGCTCTACAGCCACAAGGGGGGCCAGCTCAAGGTACTTATGGACCTCCTTCACAGTTTGAGGGAGATTCCTAAGTATCTCCCTCTGACGTGGATTCAGGTTTCTCTGTTGCACCTTAGAACTACCGACATATACCGTCAGGTTAGCGCTCCTGTTCTTCACTGTAGATGTGAAGTTGTAGTTGCCGAAGGTTGTCTTTGTACCATGCTCCTCAGCCATAGCTCTTACTTGTTTCTCATCGAGAAAGTTGACGTTCGACCGTGATCTCAGTGAATCCACGACCGACTTTATCTCTTGGAGATTCACCAGCGGCGCAGTTATCTCTGCTGCCTTGCTTGGACTTGGCTCCAGATACTCCCTGAATAAGACTATTTCATGTAATCTCCTCTGAACTTCAAAGATGGGTTTTGCCGTGTTTATGCTATAGCAAGCGACGAACTGAAGTATCTCCTTCAAGAAACTCATAAACTGCTCCCTCTTTTCCTCATTGGCTGCTGAGAGATCCAGCCCTGAAGCTAGGCTGCCAAGGAGAGCTAGAGCCTCTTGGTTGCTTAGACGCTTATCAATCGTCGAATTCTCCTCGTCAGGTTGCAGGAAGAATATCAACTTTATTCTAGTCGTATCAACGAACTTCTCGCTCCCACCTATCCACCAGGGATCTAGCATGAAATGATCATCTTCACGCTGACACCTGCGGAGCAGTTCTTGCAGTCGCGGGCTTATTTTGGAAAGCTCTGTCTTAAGATAGAATTTGCGCTCGCAGGCCTGCGTCGAGAGCCGTCCCTTCTCTCCACCCAGCTGCTCAACAGCGAACAAGTCGTTCGAGTGTATCCGCGCACGCTCCAGATCCAAGAGAAGGAAGGCATGGGTGGATTTCCCGCTGCCACTGCGGCCTGTTATCATTATCCCTTCACCGTTTACGTCGACCAAGGCGCCCCGCAGGAGGCTCACACGCTTCTGATCTAACGATACGTCCATCACTATCCTAAGTCCGAGATCCCTCACCGCTTCGTAGCTTTCAGGATTGAAGGCGACCCCGGTCTTCGTTTCGGAATGGTAGTAGACACCTGTCTCAACCCTTTGCGCTTGACTTATCGCATAAACGATGCCGTGCGGCCTCAGATTGTGATCGTAAGCTGCAGGGTACCAGTTCTCTTTCCAGAAAGAATCTAGTTTCGCATCGTTCGTGCGAAGCTGAACAACTATCCCGTTTATATTGACGTTCCAGACGTAGAGCGAGTCGTAACCTAGGTAACGTTCTGCCTGTTTGGTCAGTTCCTTTATTCTTCTCAGTTGGACTTCACTGATTGTCTGCGGCAACGTCTTCCCTTCACACGCTGGCGTAGAGTGCCTCCAAGCCTGAACATAGCCCGCTCTTATTCGGAAATGTAGCTAGTAAACTTTTCCAGCGACACAACCCGAGGTGAACATCTCTAACCCTCCCATCCATAGATCTTTGAGTTTCATCCTGAGACTATCATTTTGGAAGAGGGGATAGTGAATTCCAAAGAGACTCACATCGCGAATTCGCGAATTCTCCTGAGATTCGCTTCATCAGCACCAGGCATGTCGATTGGGGTCTCTAGTATGATGGGGAGTCTGCGGAGTGCCTCAGTGTGCAGGATCGCTCTGAATCCCTCTTCACCTATGTAACCTAGACCGATATGTTCATGCCTGTCAATCCTTGAGGCCAGCTCGCCCTTAGAATCGTTCGCATGAACGAGCGCGATCAAGTTTAGCCCTAAGGAATTTTCAAGTTGGGATACTGTAGCCTCAACAGATCTGAGATCTCTTAGGTCGTACCCATATGCAAAGGCGTGGCAAGTATCGAAACAGACCGCTACACGTGACTTGCAGACCCGATCAATTATCTCCTGCAAGTCTCTAAATGATGAGCCTATACTGTTTCCTGTTCCTGCCGTATTCTCAAGGAGGATGGTGGCCCTGCTCTCTGAACTGTCTAACGCAGTATTTATCGCCTCAGTGACACGCTCAATTCCGAGCTTCCGACCTTTTCCGAGGTGACTGCCGAGGTGGACTACGATGTATGAGATGTCAAGTGCTTTGCACCTATCAAGTTCCTGAATCAGGGCTCTGACAGATCTTCTGTGGATAGTCTTGTTAGGAGAGGATAGATTTGCTAAGTATGGCAGATGAGCAAATATAGGAGTCATCCCTGTCAGACGGACTTTGCGCCGAAATTCAGTGGCATCATCTCTGCGGAGCCTTCTAGACCTCCAAGATCGTGGATTGCGTGTGAATATCTGAAAAGTGTCACAGGACCTCGCTACGGCTCGGTCCACAGCCCTATCGATCTTTCCCGCTATCGAAACGTGCAGTCCACACCTGATAGGTGTGTCATCGTTTTCCACAAGGCATCCTTGCCGACAAGGGATACAGACGAGTTCTGATGTTGAGTGCTCGTCTCCACGTTTATTCAGACCATAAACATTCTTCTTGAGTATTCTGAGGTCTTCACCGTTCACTGTTGGAACTCCAAACTTAGGTTTCTTTCGCCTTCACCTTACCTCGAATGTTCACGACCTATCATGAAGGGCAAGCTATCGCATCAACTTCTATCAGAAGCTCTGGAAGCGGGAGCTTGACACCAACAGTAACTCTTGCTGGAGGATCAGTTGGGAAATACATCTTGAAGACTTCATTCATCACTTTGAAATCCTCCAAATTCGTCAGGTACACTGTGGTTTTGACTACGTCCTTCATGGAGGATCCTGCGGCTTCAAGAACGGCTTTAATGTTTTCCATGACCTGTGTCGCCTGTTCTCTTATTCCTCCCTCTACCACTTTGCCGGTACGGGGATCGAACGCGACGAAACCTGACACGTATATCACACCGCCGGCTTTGATGGCTTGTGAGTAGGGAGCTATAGGTATCGGCGCCTTCTCCGTTCTGATAACAATCTTTTCCATACGTCCACCAAGTACGTATTGGCAAGGCACATACTATTTATGTCTTAGTTGCCAGATATGTGGCGCGACTCGAGAAGGGAAGCTTTGAAAGTCACACCCACGAAGACTGGAGGTCTGGATTGATCATATCCGTAAGCACCCTTCACTCCAGCCCATTGATCATGCCACAGACTCGCACTTCATTTCCACCCTTGAATTCAACCATGATCCCCCTCTCCTCAGTTTGCCCAGAACCAATACGACTTTCGTTTCTTGACGAGAATACGAGCGTGGTGCATTCTGCGACTCATACGGCAGACCTGTAACAGGTTAACAGTTCCGGCCGCTCTTTCTCTTCACCGTTACAGTAGCGCCTTCCCAGCCGTCAACACCTCTAAGGGAGTCTATCATTCCGGCAACGACGCTGGAGACAAACTTCTGGACAAATCTGTTCAGCGGTATGTCTCTTCCGTCGATAGTTATCGCAACCACGATATCTTCTGTACCCATCCATCTCACCGCAAACAACATGCCTCCAACGAATATCTTCAAGGTATAAGTTGTTCGCTCTGCAGGGAATGGCCGTTTGAAGAGTTCAGAAGTAGAACTCAGATGATTCGTGGTACGTGGTGAGGGCCGGAGTTGCCATGTAGTTTTGCAAAGATCTTCAGGCTCATCAAGGCCATGAACCACCCTACTGAACAGCCAGCAGGTCAGAGTACTTTAAGTGAAGGCTTGAATCATGACCCCTTCAAGATTCTGATAACAACGATACTGTCCCAGCGGACAAGGGATGAGAATACACGGAGGGCTTCAGCCCAACTCTTCTCGATGTATCCAGATGTAGAGAGTCTAGCCAACGCAGACGAAAAGACGGTGAAGAGACTAATTCGACCTTCAGGTTTCTATCACACAAAGGCGAAGTCAGTTATCTCCATTGCACAAATACTGTTAAGAGAGTATGGTGGACATGTACCTTCAGAACTCGATAAGCTGCTTGAACTTCCTTCAGTCGGACGCAAGACCGCTAACTGTGTTTTGGCATATGGGTTCCGTATACCCGCGATTCCAGTGGATACACACGTACACAGAATAGCAAATCGCCTATCGATCGTCAAGTCAAGGGAGCCTAGAGAGACAGAGAGGCAGCTCCGTGAAAAGGTCAAGAGGAACTACTGGTTAGACCTCAATGAGGAGTTTGTAAGATTCGGCCAAAGAGTCTGCAGGCCTGTTAGACCAAGATGCCTAGTGTGTACTCTGAAGTCATGTTGCAATTGGTACCGGACCAATTGTAGAGTTGAAGGAAGCTTTGGCGTGAGGGGGGCAACTAGGTCCGGTGTTCAAAAATAATTGCTGAGTAAATCTCCTTCATTAGAGATTCTTCCAGTTCCCCCAAGAATTTCCATAGTCGTTAGACTGGTGGATGACATAACCAGCTCTCTCTGCATGTTGAGTCGAGGCTGTATGCCAACAAACCTGACTTTCGTCCCAGCCCTTAACCCCATAGCTCTCTCTGCAAGTTCCCTCCACAACATGAGCCGAGCCACAGCGCTCCCGTCATCCAACACTACCGTTGCTACCTTTGCGCTCTCGCCACCTCTAACCTGAACAGTGCCAACTTCAGCATCTCTGATGAGAGTCCCTTCGATGATTACGGGACGTGAGAGATCTAAGAGCTGGCCGATAAGTGTTCTATTCGGGTATACAAGCACTGAGTCGACTGATTCAGGGTTTACCGTCAGCTTACCGGAGTTCCCCAAGCTGATAAAGACCTCCCCGGCTTTCTCTCTTACTTGGCCGCCCTCAATCATGAGTATATCACCTTCACGCACCGCATCTGCAAGCTCTAGCTTCTCGTCCCAGAGATAGAGCCTGATGAGGCCGGTGTTGTCTCCTGCAAGAAGAGGCCTATATCGGCTAGTTTGGCCACTCGTCTTTCTGTACTCCCTCACGCCGCCTACAGTTATGGCCTTGACCAATAGTGTGAGATCCTTGTCGTTAGGCTTGATGCTTGAAATAGGGCGATGCTTATGTATGCCCAGCTTCAAGTAGGATGGCTTCTCCTTAAGTATCGAAGCAATACTATCGGCTGTGATGTGTACCTCGAGGCTTCCAGATAGATCTGCCTTCACTTTTCCACCTATTATCTGGAGAGTATCACCCTCCCTGAGTCTGGACAGTTCCTGCGCTCTGCCGTCCCAAGCTACAACACTTACAGCGACTTCTTGATCCCTTATAGTAGCTCGCAGCACGACCCCTTCACGCTGCTCCTTGGCGAAAGATGTAATCTTTGGTGGGGAATCGATTATTCCGGCTACATTCACTTCATCGCCTAACCTGAGACTGTCGAGTCGCGTGAGGAAGTTCTGGAGGTCTGGGTATTCTTGTTTGTACTGGTCTGAAGCGATCACAGTAATCTCTGATCTCTCGTTGCAATTGAGTTCGACAGACCCAAGCCGACCTGAACGAGTGTATCCGTGTGTCAGCCGGACTACTTGTCCTTCAAGACTACTTCCCGCAAGATTATCAGCTTGGTCGTCCCAGAGGAGACACTTCACTGTTCCAGTCTTGTCAGCCAAGATGAGCCTGAGCAACTTCCCCAAGGTGCCGTTCCGCCGACGGAACTCTCGAACGGGCGACTGGGCAATGACTCTGCCCTTCACCGTTACGTCGCTGAGATTACAGACTAGGTCAGCGATCTTAATCTCACTAAAGGATCTACCGTTAACCCTAACCTCTAAGTCCTGAGCAACAAGTCTTGCAGCACCTTCATCAGACAGCAAACCATGAGCATCTGCTTTCTTCTTCTCAATCAAGTCTTGTAGGTCATTCTGCGTAAGGTCTTGCCTCTGTTCCAGTATCTTTCTAGTTATCTCCTCTAGATTCATGGTGGTGAGCCTGACGCTACCTGAAAGCCTTCCAGTATTCACTGAGGGCTGCCTTAACCTGCATGATCCGCTCCTTTATCGCTTGATTCTCTTTCTGTTCTGGTGTGGTTCTCGGCTCGAAGATCTTTAGGTTTAACCCTGACTGAGCGACTAATATGCCTGCTATGATTCTCGGAAGGGCTTCCAAGTTGTATCCTCCCTCCAGAGCCATCGCTAACCTCCCACTACAATGCCTGTCCGCTATACGCATCACCAGCTTTGTGATGCAGAAGTATTCATCGACTGAGAAATGCAGATTTGCGATTGGATCAGCAAAGTAGGCATCTTGCCCAGCAGAGACAGCAATTATTTCAGGCTTAAACTCGTCGGCTAGAGGTTCGATCAATTCTTTAACTATCTCTCTGTAGACTTCTCCTGAGGTGCCTGGTGGCAGCGGCAGGTTCACGTTGTAACCCTCACCTTCCCCTTCACCTATCTCATCTATAGTGCCTGTTCCAGGGTACAGGGGCATCTGGTGTGTAGAGAAGTATAGAACCGTTGGATCCGAGTAGAATATGTTTTGTGTCCCGTTGCCGTGGTGAACATCCCAATCTATGATCATGAAGCGTTTCATCCTGTATCTGGTTCTGAGGTGTTCAACCATAAGAGCTATGTTGTTAAAGTAGCAGAAGCCTCCGCCAAAATCTCTTCCGGCATGATGGCCTGGAGGCCGGATAAGCGCAAAGGAGTTCTTCACCTTACCTTCAGCGACTACTCCACCGGCCAGCATCGCGCCCCCAGCACTCAATCTAGCGATATCATAGGTGCTTGGAGGAACTGGTGTGTCGAGAGTCAGCATTCCACCTCGTCCGCTGAGCCTCCTTATTCTCTCAATGTATTGAATTGTATGAACTAACCTTAACTCTTCGACAGTTGCAGGTTCCGGTTTGAAGAGGTGAACATCTGGATCTTCCAGAAGGCCTACCTCGCTCAGATACTGTATCGTTCCGGTGATCCGCTCAGGCCTTTCAGGATGAGCTGGACCTAAACTGTGCTTAGCATAGTCTGGATGGTATATCAGTCCAGTCGTCAGCGCTCGGTCATCTCTCAATACGTTCTAGATATTTCATAGAGTTGACGTAGCTGTTAGCTAACATGGAGCGGAGACCACTCAGTCCCAAAACAGTCGAGTTCGCTGGTATTCTCTCTCGGCCTTCAGTATTTCTGCGTAGAACTCCATTTCACTCCTGACGCGTCGCCTTAGGATGCGGGCTGCTGTCCTTGGTCCAACTCCTCTCGCAGCCATGGCTAATACAGCTTTTCTTCCAGCTGTCTGCACTAAGCTGGCAGACCTCCAAGCGGTGTTCCATATTTCCTGCTCCTCATCTGTCAGCATTCTGTGATTCTTCTTCTTGAGTACTATTGGTAGCAGTCGATTATCTCCATGGTAAGCAACCGCAACCAAAGTCGATCTACATTTCGGGCAGCGGATCGTCTCAGTCAGTGTCCCCACAGCTCTCACACTCTCCCAATCTCCGTTGAATATGCAGATCAACCTAACGTTAGTGGACATCAGTCGCTCCTTCACTATCTCCGCTAATGTTATTGTAGGCAATGCCGGCCTTATGAGGTCGTGTGGAACTATCTTATCGATCATTGGTAGCGCAAATGGCGAGCAGCCTGCTCCCTTCTGGTCGACTACAGCTACCTTAATCTCGTCGGCGGCGATCTTCTGGATAACCCATACTGCACCTTCGATGTCCAGCTTCTCCAAGTATATCTCACGATGAGTTTCAGAGTTTATTGGAGTATTCTGAAAGACTTCCACAAGAAGTTTGGCCTTTCTTAGGCTATAGTCGGCCTTCGCCTCCACAGCCCCGAATCTCTTTGCTACATGCCAGTGCCTCCAAGCGAATAGCTCAGTACCCTCGACACTAGCTTCGACAACCCCCCTTACCTCTCTTGGTTTAAGTTTGAGAAGTTCGTCTGCAACCAAATTCGGCTCTAGCCTAATCGGTGCCACGAAGGCTATTCTGTAAGTGTCAACTTGGCTCAGGATCTTCACTCCAAGTCTCGCCTGTAACAGAGTGGACAGGACTAACCCCAGTGTTTCGTTAACCAAGTTTCCGAAGCATGAATGTACAATGAGGCAATTCTCGAAACGTTCCACAACAATCTGGCTGTCTGTCGGTAGAGGGTAGTTGCGGCTGTGCTCCTTAACGGTCTCGACCACCCTCTTCACTGAGATAGGGTCGAGATCCCTAGCGAGGTCAGGTGATGCGTTGTCCGCTGCCTCTGAGTAGAAGGCTCTAAGCCTCCCCACTTCTAGGGCAACCTCAAGACTTATCGGTATTATCTCTCCTTCCCAGCTCGGTATAGCATTCAGGGTGGGCGTCACAGCCTCAACCTCAATGCTAAGTCCTTCATCATCAACGCTTATCACCCGCCAAGTGTGGCCGTGCATGATGAACTCAGTTCCTGGGCGGCACCTCTTGGCAACGAACTCTTGGTCGAGTGTACCGAGTCGTTTCTTCAAGTTGAAGTCAAAGACTGTGTATTTCTTGACGTCTGGTATTACTGAGAGATTCTCGTAGTAGTACTGTCTTGCACGCGGGAACCTGGGTGATATGGTTACGTCTCTGAGTCGGATTATCCCTTCTTGACGTAGTCGATCAAGCACGCTGGAGAAGGTTGTAAGTTCAAGGTTCCTGTAGGGGTATGCTCCCTTCACAATTTTGTAAGCCTCATCTATGGAGATCTCTCTCGTGTCCAGAGCCAGACCGACTGTTTGATGGGCTAGAACATCAAGTGCTTCTTCGTGCATCTTGACCTCTGGGAACTGTTCTCTCTTTGCATGGTTCAGGAGTACAGCTGACTCAAGTATGTCGTCGGCCCATGTTGTGATTATGTGTCCCCGGGGTTGAGCCCCTATCTTGTGTCCGCTTCTGCCGATTCTGTGGACAAGTCTTGTCGCCTCTCTCGGTGACATGTACTGAATGACGAGGTCCACTGTCCCGACATCTATTCCAAGCTCAAGAGATGACGTACATATGACGCCGTCGATTCTCCCGGCCTGAAAGTCAGCCTCGACCTCTTCCCTTACCTCTCTGGAGAGCGAGCCGTGATGGACCCTGAGCTTGCTCCTGCAGCCTATCGCGTTAATCTGCGACCCGAGGGCCTCGGCGTGCTCCCGCGTATTCGTGAATATTAGAGTAGAGCGCTGTTTTGATGCGAGCTCACATGTTCTTCTAGCGCGACTCACTGCTGCTGGAGGTATACCGAGCCGTTTAGCTTCCTCACGATCATTCTGATCTGGACTGAGAGATTCGATCCTGACGTCTAAGCTCCTAAGCTCAGCCGACTTGAGCACCTTAGCCTCCTTACTTGCGGAGCCTGTAAGGAACTTCGCGATCTTCTCAGCCTCACCCACAGTTGCTGAGAGCCCAATACGCTGGAAGTCCCGCCCCACAAGTCTCCTCAGCCTTTCTAGGGCAAGTGAGAGCTGAGTACCCCTCTTGACAGATGCAAGTTCGTGGATTTCATCAATTATCAACCATTTTATGTGTTTCAGGTGTTCTCTCATCTTTCTGCCTGGAAGTATAGCTTGAAGAGTCTCAGGTGTAGTTATCAGCATGTCTGGTGGTGATCTTGCTTGTTTAGCACGTACGCCGGCTGGGGTGTCTCCGTGTCTGACTTGGATTTCTATGTCAAGCCCAACTCCGATCTCGTATAGTCGTCTGAGTAGATCGCGGTTGAGAGCCCTCAGAGGTGTGACATAGAGTATACCGATTCCCTCAGTTTTCTCTCTTGCCTTGAGGGAAGTGAAGAGGTCGAAGACTGGAAGAATGGCGGCGAGAGTCTTGCCTGTTCCAGTCGGTGCTATTAGAAGGACATTCTGACCTTCTAATATTGCAGGTATTGCAAGCTCTTGGATTGTACTAGATTCTACAATGCCTTGTCTACTGATCTGTTGCCGAATAGGCTCCTGAAGAAGCTCGAAAGCGCCTTCAGCCATCCCATACTGTCTCCAGCTAGGGAGGATTAAATATTCTTGGTTACCGGTGACTATCGGCAACCTAACTGAATAAAGATTCTACGTCTGTCCCGCTCCTAGTTAGATGATTTGGTGCGAGTCGATGACTAGCAAAATTAACCCCTTCGAGGAAGTGAAAAGTGGGTTACTGGGCTGCAAAGATCCTGACTCATCTCGGTTGCATTCTTGTCGCGGCTAGTGACTCGAAGTGAGCTGCGATATCCTTGTTCCGGCTGCCCTTGAATTCCATAGTAACCTCTAATGCCCTGAATATCAAGGCGAAGATCGCTTGCGAGGGGGCTAATGGCCCTACGACCGTTGAGGCTGAACAAATACTCCATGAACGTGGCGTGCTGGTGTGCCGGACATTGTTGCCAATGGCGGAGGCGTGACCGTCAGCTACTTCGAATAGATGCAGAATCTTAACAGGACACGCTGGACAGAGAAAGAAGTCTACAGTAGGCTGGAGTCGATTATGCTCAAAGCCTTTTCTGATGTTTGTGAAGTTTCAGCTAACACCGGTATGAGCATGAGGAACGCTGCCTACGCCTTATCTCTTGAAAGACTCGCAGACGCACCTATGAAACTTGGACTGTTTCCCCAGCTTCATCTACTCACTCTGCCTCCATCTAAGACGAGTAAACCGGATTGCTTCCCACTAATCAGAAACATTTACAAAAAGTCATCTATTTTTGTAGAAATCTCAACTTAAATTAACATTTTTCTGAAGTTTTTACTCGGCTCCCAACTACCGTAGACTGAAGCTTGCGGGGGCTCGTTTTCTGTTTCAGTTCTTTGTATGCCTGGTGGTCTAGGGTTTTTCTAGTGTTTGCGTTGGCGTGCTCGATGTGCCAGGTTATTGCTTCGCTCGTGGTTGAGCCTATTCTGCCGCTCTTGCAAGCGATCACAAATAGGTGGCACTATTCAGCCCAAACTCCACCGCATGCAATACCACCCCCACCTCCTTAGCTGTCCGCCTGAAGCTTCGCATACAGGCCTCCTTCACCTCCACGTCCTTGAACGCCTCACGTCCATGTTTTGGCGTGGACTGCAGTTGCAGGTTCGCCTCTCCAATGCTATGCAGTCCCCTAACGAGTTCGAATCCAAGAAAATCTACTAGCCTCTTAGAGTACCTACGGTATTACTGTTCGTTTACTCAGTGAGCCAGTAAAGTGATTGCTGAGCCTACTCCTATTTCAACCTCAAGACCAGAAGAGACCTTGCATCCTAGAACTAAACTCCGAGGGGTTCACTCGAAAACTGGAGGAACGTGAAGGCTAACTCTACCGGACTATCAGAACAGGACATGAAGCATGGTGACTAACACTATTGCTGACGCTCCCTAGAAGGAAGCGCTTAGCCCTGCTTAAGCCACGACTACCGATGACTATGAGATCAACGCCTTCCTCTCTTGCCACGTTGATTATCGTATCTGCAACCTGCCCAGTCTCGAGCCTTGTAGAAGATCTAACTCCCAGAGAATCAGTTATCTTCCTCATGTTCTCAAGCACCTTCCTTCCAGATTCCTCAAGCGGCCGGTAGTCAATAATTCCAGCTTCAACGCCCAGTATGATCGGGGGTGGAACAACGGTAAGCAGTAGCAGTTCTGAGCCAAACTTCTCGCTGATACTGCATGCATACCTAACAGCGTTCTCTGAACTTTTGGATCCATCAACAGGGACAAGTAACCTCTTGATCATGCTCGAACCGATATAGAATGGCCGGCCGACGAATAAAAGCTTCCGTCTAGCTTCTTGCAGCACGGATCTGTTAGGCCCCTATGGTAACTGAGTCTTCCGAACATACGGGGTGAACCATAAGCATTTTATTTGTACCTCCTCTACTCGCTACTCAGTGATGTCTGGTATGAAGAGGTATGACATAGGAATAATGTTTGCAAATGATGAAGAGCAGGAGAGACCTATAGATCGTGAGACATGGCTTCGTGAGTGCTTTCCAGAATGGGGAACCTATCTCAACAGACAAATAGAAGCTGAGAAGGTTGAGAAGAACAAACTCGTCCTCTGGTGGTTTGGCGCCTGCGCATTCTACATAAAGACGCCGGGTGACGCAAACATCCTGATAGACAACTACAGTGGTCCCTCACTTTACATTACCTATGAGGGGGGAGGGGGTCCAGTGCGTATGAACGGCGCTGAGCGGCAAGAGTGGATGCGTTGCAATCCACACGTCGTTGATCCATGGGCTTTCACCAAAGTAGATGCATTACTATCTACACATCCTCATAACGACCATTGCGACATCTATACAGTGAAGCCGCTTATTAAGAACACAAAATGTGTGTTCATAGGCCCACCTGCTTCATGTAGGATGTTTGCGATGTATGGGGTTCCAGAGAACAGGATCGTGCAGATGAAGCCAAACGATAGACATAAGATCAAAGATACGACGATAAAGGCTACGAGGTCGACAGACTTCTGTGCACTAAGGGGCGGAGAAGTGAGGCCAGGGAAGTCGATAGATGAAGTGGGACTGAACTACCTTGTGGAAACTCCGGCTGGCAATGTGTACCACACTGGAGATTCGTCATACCATGACTACTACTATAGAGTTGGGAGGGAGAATAAGGTTGACATAGCTTTAGTCAATTGCGGTGACAGCCCACCTAGCTTTACCGACAAAATGTCATTCGCTGATGCCGCGAGAGTCGCCAACCAGCTACGGGCTAAAGTGCTTATTCCAATGCACTATGACAACTGGGCAATAACGGAGGGGGATCCAGCTGAACTAGAGGCCATAGTCAAAATGAAGTACCCGAATCTAAAGACCTTCATCATGAAGTGGGGCGGTCGCTTCGAGTGGCCGACAGACGCAGATAAAGGTCGATACGTGTATCCGAGGCAAGAGGAGAGGGCTCGACCAGAACTCTCCTGGGAGTATGGAGACAAACCACGCGTCAAGCTGGTTGTGGAGTAAAGACACAACCAGCCTCACTTCTTACCTAGAGTCATCTTAACGCATTCGTGTAAATTTTCGCTTAAAGCCACGAAAATCCATAGGGAAAATTTTAAAGTAAATAATCATATTCGGTTCGATATCTGCCTGGGACAGACACATTGTTCACTCAAAATTTGCAGAATCTTGTAAATTTAAGTGTGGATGTCGCGTATAATTGAATACGAAAAGTGCTGTTGCTAAGCATTGAGTCTAGAAGAGTACCTTCAAAAGAATAATGTCTGGCACCGGTTTCTTCGGAAGAGCGAGACCATACATACAGCAGATGCGGCCGAAGCTGCAGGTATACCGCTGAATAGGGTAACGAAGAACCTCATCTCAATTACGGACGATGGTGAGTATATTCTGTTGATAGTCCCGGGAGACAGGAAGGTTGATCTGGATGCTGCTGCCGCCGCAGTCAACACAAAGACTATAAGACTTGTTCCTTTCAGCAAGGCTGAAGGGATAAGCGGCTACCCTCCTGGAGGCACCCCCTCGATCGGACACAGAACCAGATTGCGAACCATCATGGAGAAAGGGTTACTTCAGTATGATACCGTATATTGCGGCGGAGGTTCTAGGGATAAGCTACTTGAATTGAGAGTCCAAGACATTATCAAACTGAATGTTGCGATAGTCGCAGACATCGTAGAAAAGGAAAAAGCTGTCTGAAAAGTTTTAACGCGGACTATACTGCACTTTCATATGCCGGGGTGGCAGAGCGGCAAAGATTCGGGCCAATGCGCCGGACTCGAGAACATCAACCAAGACATCCGGTTCTCCTCTGGGAGAGCAGGGGTTCAAGTCCCCTCCCCGGCGCCTCACTCACCGTATACTGGTTTATGGTCTCTTTTGGCTTTACGCTTTCTGTACAAAATGGCAGGTAATTATGTCTCCAAATTGACAAATTTGTGTCAATTAGCGAGTGTAACTCTGGAAGGCTAGGCTGCATTATCGTAATAGACGTATGATAAGTGCGGTGGATCAGAGGTTCCATCAGGCCAAAGAAGCTATGGTGCCGGAAGATTATGTAAATTCCAGAGCATGGTCCGCTCAGCCTACACAACCAACGTTCACGGCGCCAAGCAACCAGAAGTTGAGCCTCTGCTTTTGGAGCATTATAGCATCGAGAACCTGGAGCGCACAGAGGTAACGCTCCACCTCCACTATACACGGGGATGTCAAAGTGAAGATATTTCTGGCAGCCTCAAGAAAGATAAGACGAGATTCCTAATATTTGGAAGAAGAGAGCGACTGTGTCGGCAAAGCTGAAACAGGCCGTAGAGAGCATAACGCATGCCGGCTATCAACTTGAGGCGGAGGCCTTCGAGCTCCTCCAAATCCTACAGAATGAGCAAAGCTTCAATTCCATCATATCTGAGTCTCTGAGACAGGCTGAGGAACAACAGCCGAAAGCCGTGGTTATCACACGGGAAATCGTTGAGAAGGCTCTCGCTAGAGTTGTTCGTGCAAAGGAAGTCTCCGTGGCGGCATCAACGAAGAGGGCAGTAACGCCTCTCGCCAAGGACGTCAGCAGCGAACTGGCGATCTTCCGAGACACAGAGGACTTCTCAAGCGGAACGATAGACGACTTCAACAAACACTTCAAAGACAGATTTGTGAAGCTCTCAAACATCCTTCATGAAAGATTGGATTTCAGGGAGGCCCGCCCCATCGCGTATGCCCTAGAGGCGAAGCAGGGTGAGAAAGTGAAGATGACTGCCATTGTAATTGGAAAGCGTGAGCGCTCTAATCAATTATCTCTGGAGATCGAGGACTTTGAAAGTGCCGCAACAGTCATGGTGTTCCCTCAGAGGAATAGAGATATCTATGAGACCGCGAGGAAGATCCTGCTGGATCAGGTGGTGGGAATAGAGGCGGTACGCGGCAGAGGCGACCTCTTCATTGCAGAGCGAATAGTCATGCCTGACGTGCCGGAGAAACGTGCTGCTGGCACAGAATGGCCGATAAATGCAGTACTGCTGTCTGACATTCATGCAGGGAGCAGAACTTTCTGCGCTGATGCCTTCGAGAGGCTTATCATGTGGTTAAACGGTAAGATTGGGAATGCGAGACAGACAGACGCGGCCTTCAGAACTAAGTACGTCTTGATAGCTGGAGACCTGGTTGATGGCGTTGGGGTCTACCCTCACCAAGAAGGGGATTTGGTTATCACTGATGTATATGAACAGTACAGACTCGTAGCTAGATACATCGAGCAAATACCAGACTATATTGAAGTGGTAGTGATTCCAGGAAACCATGATGCCGTGAGACAGGCGCTGCCTCAGCCTCCAATACCAAGAGAATTTGCTGAACCGGTATATGAGGCAAGAAGGATAGTAAGCTTAGGAAATCCGTCTGAGATCGGACTTCATGGGATTCACTTCTTATTATACCATGGAAGGAGCTTGGACGACGTCATAGCGAGGGTTCCTAACCTCAGCATGAGGGCGCCTGAGAAGGCGATGGAATATCTCCTAAGATGCAGACACCTAGCCCCGGAGTACGGTGGCAGAACATCGCTGGCACCCGAGAGCAAGGATCGGCTCATTATCAGTAAACCTCCAGACGTTTTTCAAGCTGGACACATACACATCGCGAAAAGTTCAGTGTATAGGGGCATCGTAGTAGTAAACTGTGGGAGCTGGCAAAATCAGACTGAATATCAAAGAAGAATGGGTGTAGAGCCTACACCTGGACTTATGCCGCTCCTGAACCTACAGACGATGGAACTAAGCATGGTAGATTTCATCTCTAACGTGAGCACCTTCTCTCAGAAACAAGGAACCTCCTGAGTGTCTGAGGCACATAGCTCAACAGAGACTTCGCCAAGCCGTCCTCAGATAAGGTCTCGACGATGTCCCGTTCTGAGACGCCCAGTCGCACTTTCTTAGTTCTGCCGTACCTTCCAAAGTTCACAACTCGAGCATTCACTACCCCCATCATGTCGAGTTCACTTATGAGGCCGCTGACCCTGCGTTGAGTCAGCGGATCGATCTTGCTCTCCCTGCAGAGTTCTTGGTAGACAGCATAGACATCTCCTGTCACAGCGTCAGTCGACGAAAGACTGGCGAGGAAGAATACGCTCAGCAGTACCAGTTTCGAGTGAAGAGGCAACGACGCTAGGACTTCAGCTATCCGGTCGTGCTCCACTTTCCGCTGCGCCGCTCTGACATGCACCTCTTCAACCACACTCAAACCGTCTCTCTCAGCCAACTCACCCGCAATGCGGAGGAGGTCAAGAGCTCTCCTGGCATCCCCATGTTCGCCAGCGGCAAGTGCAGCACAGAGTCTGGCAGCAGAGTCTCTGAGGCTACCTTCACAGAACGCCACCTTAGCCCTAGCCTGAAGAATATTGTAGAGCTCATCCGCCAAGTACGGCTTGAAGATAACCTCTTCTTCACCTAAACAACTGAGGACGCGCGGGTCTAGGAGCTCTTTAAAGTGCAGGTTGTTGGATACGCCGACTAAAGCGACCCAGCCGTTGCTGAGAATCTCGTTTACCCTGGTGAGCTCGTACAGCAGGGAATTCTCTCCGCGACTCTTCACTAACGTGTCGATCTCGTCTAGGACAATGAGGAGGCAGGCGTCCATCTTGTCTATTCCGTCTCTGAACCTGTCGAAGAGCTCTCCGATAGCTAATCCTGTAAAAGGAGCTTGAATTCCAATGGAACGACATGCTTCCGCTAAGACGCGGTAGTTAGTTCCTGCAAGCTTACAATTTATGTATGTAAATCTTACTCGTGCACCTAGTTCGTCCGCTTTTCTCTCTAAGGCGTCGAGGACATGCCGGAGAACCGCCGTCTTGCCCGTTCCAGTCTTCCCGTAGACGAAGATGTTTGAGGGTTTAGACAAGGTTATGGCGGGTGCCAGCATTCTTCCAAGTCGATCGAGCTCGTTTTGACGGTGGGGGAGCTCTTTCGGAACGTAATCATGCCTGAGGGCCTCTCTATCGCGGAAGATCTTGCTTCCGCGCAAGAACTCCTCAAAGATGCCTTCGAGAGCCTCAGGACTAGGCAAGAACACCACTGACAGCTCTGCAACTTCCCAGATGAATATTAAGAATTTCTGTACATCAGGCCAGATGGAAAACGGTGGAAAACTAGATCTGTTCAGATTGACTCATAATACACAATCATCCTAGAGGAACTGATTATATATTGCAATTCTATTTAGGCTAGGCCCGACCAAAGACTGTACCAGACGGAGGAAACTGTGGAATGAGAATCTACGACTTCGAGGTGGGCGATGGAAAGAACAAGAGACTGCTGGGTGGAAAGGGGGCTGGGCTGTGTGAGATGACCAAGATAGGATTGCCTGTCCCGCCTGGCTTCGTCATTACAACTGAGGTTTGCACTCAATACTATGAGCAGGACAGAAGGTTGCCCCAAGGCTTGATGGAAGAAGTCAAACAGCATATGTCTTCGATTGAAAAGAAGACTGGAAAGAAGTTCGGTGACCCTCAGAACCCATTATTAGTGTCAGTGCGGTCAGGGGCAGCACTCTCCATGCCCGGCATGATGGATACCATCCTGAATTTGGGGCTTAACGACGACACTGTAATGGGACTCATCAAGCAAACTGGTGATGAGAGGTTCGCATACGATTGCTACAGACGATTCATACAGCTGTTCTCTAGGATTGCTATGCAGGCTGACGGAGAGAAATTTGATAAGAGATTTGAGGACTACAAGAAGAGATATAATGCAAGATTCGATACAGATCTACCTGCAGCTGCGCTAAAGGAGATAGTGAAGGATTTTAAGAGGCTGTGCAGAGAAGAGACTGGAGTGCCGTTTCCTGAGGATCCCTATCGGCAGCTGGAGATGGCTATTGAAGCGGTGTTCAGATCATGGATGGGGAAGAGAGCCGTTGACTACCGCAAGTTCAACAAGATAACACCTGATATGGCCAGTGGGACTGCTGTCAACATTCAAGCCATGGTTTTCGGAAACATGGGAGCAGATTCAGCAACTGGTGTCGCCTTTACTAGAGATCCAGGTACAGGTGAGAACGTTTTCTACGGTGAATACCTTACGAACGCTCAAGGTGAAGATGTTGTTGCAGGAGTAAGGACACCAAAGCCCATAAGTGAAATGAGTAGAGAATTTCCAGAAAACTATGTTGAGCTGTGTAGAGTTCGGGAGATACTTGAAAGACACTACAAGGAAGTCCAAGACTTTGAATTCACAATCGAGAAAGGAAAGCTGTATCTCCTCCAAACAAGAAACGGCAAGATGAATGCTGTAGCAACAATCAAGACATCTGTAGACATGTGTCGTGAGGGGATAATCACAAAGGACGAGGCACTTTTAAGGATTAAGCCGGAACAGATAGAGCAGCTTCTTCACAAGACGATAGACCCGAACTTCCCAGCGAAGCCCGTCGCAGCCGGCCTGGCAGCCTCACCAGGCGCCGCTTCAGGAAAAGTAGTTTTTGACGCAGATGCAGCTGCAGACCTTGGCTCAAAGGGCGAGAGCGTGATTCTTGTAAGAGAGGAGACTAAGCCGGAGGACATTCATGGATTCTTCGCCGCTCAGGGAGTCCTAACCTCAAGAGGTGGAAAGACCTCGCATGCAGCAGTAGTCGCCAGAGGAATGGGTAAACCTTGTGTCTGCGGATGTGAACACATAAAGATAGACAACCACCTGCGCACCTTCTCTGTAGGCGGAACCACGGTCAGGGAAGGGGATCTCATCACAATCGATGGAAGCACTGGCGCGGTCTACCTAGGCAAGGCGCCGACTGTTGAGCCGACACTGCCAAGAGAGCTTGAACAGATACTCCAATGGGCTGATGAAAAGAGGACTCTCGGGGTTAGAGCTAACGCTGATACTCCAGAAGACGCAAAGAAGGCAAGAGACTTTGGGGCAGAGGGAATTGGCCTATGCAGAACAGAAAGGATGTTCAACGCGACAGACAGGCTTCCAATAGTTCAAAAGATGATTCTTGCCGAGACAAGTGAAGAGAGAAGAGCCTTCTTGGAAAAGTTGCTTTCAATGCAGAGAGACGACTTCATAGAGATCTTTAAAGCAATGAACGGGCTACCAGTTACAGTTCGCCTTCTAGATCCGCCGTTGCATGAGTTCTTACCTTCTATAGAGGGCCTCCTGCGTGAGATTGCAGATATGAAGGCTCAAGGTCTTGATGTTACTGCGAAGGAGGAGCTCTTCAGAAAAGCTAGAGCTTTGGTCGAGGTTAACCCAATGATGGGTCACAGAGGAGTGCGACTCGGCATAACCAACCCTGAGATCTACGAGATGCAGACTAGGGCCATAATAGAAGCTGCAGCCGATTTGCTCAAGCAAGGTTATGATGTGAGGCCAGAGATAATGATCCCTCAAGTCTCAATAGCCTCGGAGCTTGAGTTCATAAAGCGGAGATTGGAGAATGTTGCCCGACAAGTCATGGAGGAGAAAGGAGTCAGAGTTAACTACAGTTTCGGAACTATGATAGAGGTTGTCCGCAGTTGTTTGACTGCAGATAAGATAGCTACGTTCGCGGAGTTCTTCTCGTTCGGGACTAATGACTTGACGCAAGGAACATTTTCTTTCTCGAGAGAGGATGCTGAGAACAAGTTTCTGCCACGATATTTAGAGAATGGAATATTGCGATTCAACCCCTTCGAGACTATAGATAAAGAAGGAGTCGGTAGATTGATGAGAATAGCTATACAAGATGGCAGGAAGAGTAGACCTAACTTGAAGGTTGGAATCTGCGGTGAACATGGAGGGGATCCTGACTCGGTCAGGTTCTGCAGTATGATCGGGTTAGACTATGTCTCATGTTCAGTGTACAGGGTGCCAGTCGCAAGGCTGGCGGCTGCACAAGAAGTCAGTGTAGTCTCTGACATATAGAAGGTTGCGACGCCCACCCCTTCTCTTCCTGTGGAGACTCAAACTCTGCAAAGAGTTTATGTTTGATCTTTTTTTGGAAAGAACTCTCCGTTTGATAATCCCTAAACAAATTATAAATGCCTTCCAGTCAAGAAAATGCTACCTGCAACTACAAGCGTAAAGACAAGCTCTGCCGAGACGCAACTCATTTCAGCGCTTCCAGTGGAAACGATGGGGGACAGGCCTGTGAACATCAATGAAAATGGTGCACACGCCGAAACTTACTTATGATTTCTATTCTTCAAATTCTTTTCCTGTTCACTATCAGTGAAAGTCTCTGAAACCCCATTATTTCCACTGGAAGCATCCATTTTTCTCTTGGAAGTCCTAAAGAGGTATTCACTGTGTGAAGGCTTAACGGGAAGACAAATAAGAGAGTTCACAACTATACGATTCACTTGTGAATATCGCCTCTTCGGTGCTCTTGCTTGGCTACACACCGTGTCAAGATCGAGTTCTACGACAAAGAAGGGATAAGGCATACTGTGGCCATCGAGGGTCACGTAACAAGAGAGAAGGTTGGAAGGATACTCGACTATATTGAGTTGATGGGTGGTACGAACGGCGGGCCTTTCAGCAGGATGGCCCAGAGGCCGACGCGCAGTAGGTTTGAGAGAACGTTAACAATAGTGCTTTCTCACTTTCCAGATAAGCCATTCACTTCTAAGGAAGTGCAGCAGACATACAGGTCTATCTACGGCGAGGATGTTCCGCTTAGCACTATATCAACGTACCTTTCTAGGCTTGTAGGAAGAGGGGTTTTGTCTCGAACAGGTACATCTTTCGAATGGAAGTATGTCGTCAGATCTGTCGGCTTTCAGTGATTTATATTCACTGATAAGATGCTCCTATCTGGATCCCTTTCCTCCTAAGAAAGCCATTAGGACTTCAGATAGTTCACGTGATACTGAATCTTCAAATTCTCTAAGTTCGTTCGCCGATATTTTTCTTCTCTCTTCACTATATAACTTTAGGCGATTGCCAACCTCTAGGAATGGCTCCAGCTGGGGAGTTTCGAGAAGCCCAGTGTAACCTAGTAGAAAGACTGTGTAGATTGCCTCTGCAATGTTCACTCTGGCTTGGGCTAGGGTTCTGTCGAAGGAGCCGCGGCTGACTGTGTCTCGGTCTGTTCTCAGTTTCGGCCTTTCAATGGATTTCTTCCTGTTAGGAAGCAGTTCGTCAGAAAGAAAGTCTATAAGAAGAGTTTCGAACTGTTTTTGAGTCAAACCACAGTTTTTGAGAAGGACCTTCACTATTGAGTCCTGAAGAGTCTCTTTTAGCATTTTTCTTACTGATTTCAGGTGTTCCAAGCCATCATCAGACTTTTCCTCAGTCATGCATACAATATCGTATGCATGAGCATTAAATGTTTGATGTGAGACACCTCAACTCTATTGATACATGGGATGACCTATGAAAGTAGAGATTGCTTCTGGGGGTAATTAATCAGAAGCTGCAAACCCCTCCAATGTTGCATTAGGGAAATAGCAAGAAAAGAGTCAATCAGAGGAGTCAGAGTCGGTGACTTCTATCCCTGAGGGTGTCAATGACCTCAGGCCGGAGGTCCTTAAGAGTCGTAATGAGACGCCTCCTCTTTCCAGGCTCATCCAAATCAAGGCTTGTAGAGACCACCTCTTCGTCATAGTGCCTTTAGCAGGACTTCACCGTTTGAGTTAACGAGGTGACTTCCTCCCCAGAAACGCAATCCATCCTCGATCCCTACCCTGTTAACGAAGGCCAAGATGATCCCGTTCTCGAGGGCCCTAGCTCTAGTCAATATCTCGAAGTATTCTCTTCTTGTTGAGGGGGAAACGGCAATGCAGAAGATAACCTCAGAACCCTCGAGTGTGAGAATCCTGTAGATCTCTGGGAAGTAGATGTCATAGCAGATTGTCAGGCCGATCCTACACTTCTTGACTTCAAAAGTCTTTGCTTCGTTGCCAGGTCGGAAGAGTGATCATTATTGCTGAATTGTATAATGTGCCCTTCACTGCGCCTTGAACCGGCATCCCAAAGATTATCGTCAGGTCGTTTTGCTCTGCGACTCGTCGAAGGGTTCTGACTGACGGTCCATCCATCGGTTCCGCCAACTGGTAGAAGAAGTCTCGGCAGACATAACCCGTCAATGATAGTTCAGGAGAGACTACGAATTCAGTGTTTCTTACCTTTGCCTCCTTCGCTATCTTCTGCATCATATCAATGTTGTATGACTTATCACCATTCTTGGGTGAGATCTGCGCAAAGGTGACGTTGAGGCTTCTCATCTTCCCAAGCCTTTAACAAGTAAGTTTGGATAAGGACATAATACACGCTTGGCCTCCATATTCGCGATAGAAAATGCGGAGGATCCGACTCAACTTTGACATATATCAGTCAAGCCTCTAGATTGGTTGAGTTAGGGATGTAGGGCAGCCTGAAGTCGTGGCCCACCGTCCTGAGGGACAGTTTAGGGGTGAGCGGCGGCCGCCTCTTATGCTCAGCAGACCTCCACCTACCATATATTTCACGGATGAACTCCTCAGAGGTGTTGAGTGCCTGAGCAATCTCTTCAGTCTTCCACCAGTGCTCTATACCCCAAAGGATCGGGTCTAAGAGATCATAGTCAGCACCTAGCTCATCCTTTGCGCTCTGGTCAGGCCAGAGATCGGGCGACGGAGCCTTACATATGATCTTTTGCGGTATCTGCAACACAGCTGCAATCTGCCGTACAGTTGTCTTATAGAGGTCTGCGAGCGGCTCTATATCGCACGCCCCATCGCCGTATTTCGTGTAGTCTTCGGGGATAAATCTCGATGAAACTTATCCTATCCGAGCATCATTTCACTCTTATCTGTAGTGCCGACGACGAGGCGCTTCATAGTGTTCGAGTAGTAGTAGAGGGTGACTGCACGGACTCGTGCCTTCAAGTTACCGATTGCAACCTTGTTCTTGGGATCAAAAGCTTCCAGATTTCCAGCAAAAGCCTTTATCATCGGGGTTACGTCAACTACTCTGAATTCCACATTGAAATTCTTTGCAACATCCTCTGCGTCCCTCATGTTCTCTCTGTTGCAGGTTTCCTCTTCAGGCATGCACAGCCCAAGAACCTTTCTAGAGTCGTCGAAAGCCCTCCCGCAAAGAGCGGCTGCAACGCTTGAGTCAAGTCCGCCAGACATTCCAACAACCACCCCCTGTGCAGCAGCCTTTTTGACATAAGCTCTGAGGAAGTCCTCTATGTGATCAATCGCTTCACTAGGGTTCCTCAACTCCAAGAGGTCTCGACTTAACCGCACAAACCATCCCCATATCCAAGCACTACATCTGAATGAAACCACTTAAGGCTTAACTAAGCCAGCTCCTTAACAGCCCGAGATATCTTAATACTAGGTCATACTAGGTCTAAACGTATAACCTGCAGTGTACTGAGGAATCAGGATTTGCTCGAGATATATCAGAAAATTACTGAACTTATAGATCGCGGCGAGACCTTCGCCGTGGCGACGATAATTAGGGCAGAGGGCTCCACTCCACGTGGTGTGGGAACGAAGATGATAATTATGCGTGACCAGACGACCTATGGCACGATCGGTGGCGGCTGCCTTGAGTCAGCAGCCATTTCTGAGGCTCTGAAAGCCCTTGAGGAGCAGAAGCCCCGTATCGTCAGCTACACTCTGGAAGAGGAGGAGAAGGGCGGAGTTGGAATGAGGTGCGGGGGGAAACTTGAACTATCCATTGAGTTGGTCCAGCCGGAGCGAGTGTTGATGATAATCGGTAGCGGACACATAGCCTCGGCGTTGACGAGACTGGGCAAACTTGTGGGCTTCAAGGTCGTAGTCCTCGATCCGTTTGCCTCAAAGGAGGAGTTTCCTGAAGCCGACCTTGTTCTAGCGAAGCCTGTTGACTCTGGAGTTGCTGAGGTGAAGATCACATCCCAAACCTACGTAGTGATAGTGACGAGACATCAGTATGACGAAGCGGCCTTAAGGGAGGTTATCAATTCTGAAGCCACCTACATAGGAATGGTTGGAAGCAAGAACCGCGTCGAGATGGCTTTCGACACTCTTAAGAAGGAAGGCGTAGCGGAGAGCAGTCTCAAAAGGGTATATGCGCCGATCGGGCTAGACATCGGTGCTGAAACACCTGGAGAGATCGCGACAAGCATAATAGCTGAGATTATTAAACATCATCGTGGAGGGACAGGCAGAAACCTAGCCCTTTATAGGAGTTGCAGTTCAGTCCAGTAAAAGGTTGGGTGTACTGAATGGGCAGAAGGAGACGGAGAGTAGTAAAGATCGTTAAGAAGAAGCTACCGTCAATCTTCACCTGCCCGGTCTGCGGTGAAGAGTCCGTCAAGGTTATTCTCAAGAGCGGTTCAGGAAAGGCCTCTATCCAGTGTGGCTCATGCATGATGAGGGAGGAGCTTACCGTGCCCCGCTCAGCCACTATGGTAGATGCGTATTGCATATTCACTGACAAACTCCACGCTCATGCAAAGTCTACTGAAAGTTGAAGGCCTCAACGACCCTCTTCTTAACATAAACTAGTCAAGGACTCCACAGATCCATAGCTTGGGGAGCTGCATTGCTGATAGGTCTGCAGGAACTCCTTCTAATCACTATAGTCATGATAATGTTGGTACTACCTGAGTTCTCCAGAGGCCACAAGAAAAGCTTCGGCTACCGTGTGAAACTCTATACGATAGTAGCCTTACTGCTAGTGTCACTAGCTATAATGTCTAGGTTTATCTTGAGGCTCTTCTCGATCATAGTGATTCTGCTCCTTTTGCTCGCGGTTACAGCGCTAATGCTGTTGAAGAGCCTCACGAAGAGATGAGCGACGGATAACTAGGACGAATCTCCTCGTTCTCATCTGTTTTTTGCGTGCACTCGTCTGCGATCAGAACCCTCACTAAGATACATTCACACTCATTGCAGCAAAGCTCTTGGCAGGTAGAGTCTGGATCCCAGTAGCAACTCTTTTCATACATGCGCACCGATCCGTCTGTTAGGGAATACGCTGTTCCTCTACGTTTTCTGAAACACTTTAGAGCGCTTGGCTGACGGCGATACCGCAACAAACATTCTCAGCATACCGTTCTGCCATTTTGACATGTCTCTGGTTGGGGGCTTACGCAGCTATATTTGCGGTCGCAGCGGCAGTCATGTTGATTAAGCTGCTGCAGTTCTCTCGGCTCTTTCTTCTTCCAGTCGGGCTCGCGGCTATACTGTACTTTCCCTTCAACGTTTTCGCTGTCTACTGCAGCTTCTCAGGCAACCTCGCCTATTTCTCCCATATCACCGGATTCCTGCTGGGGTTCCATTCGGTGTGGCTTGGAGTCCAAACTGGGTGCGGAACATGATTATAACAGTAGGACCGTTTAACAGTAGGACCGTTCACAGTGTTCATTTTGGTCGTAGCCTTCATAGCACCTGTCGACCTCTGCACCATCTATGCAAGACCGCTAGACTTCAGCAGCGTACACCAATATTCTAGAGATTCTATGTGAAGCGTCCGACCAGCGCCAAGATCCCGCCTAACAATACCAGCGTCCCACCTATCCCTCCAGCCACCACTCCAAGAGCTATCAAGACGACCGCCCATGCAGTCATGTCTATTCTTCGAGAGGCAAGGAGGGCGATGAAGCCGCACACAATATTGATCGCCATGTCTCCGCTCATGCCGGCTACAAGTGGGAAGAGGTACCTAGACGGGACTAACATGTAGAACGGCACCACGAAATCCGATATTTCAAGTAACAGGAGTATGTTGATGATTATCAAGACGAGCGCACCTACCACACTGAGTGCAAAGGCGAACTCAAAGATGCTGACGCGCGCCATAAACCAACTCTACCCCTCTAGAATTGCAAACCGAAAAGTTTGCATGCGTTGCTTGTAGTAATCTCCGCTAGCCGTTTAACGGTCAGGTTCTTGATTTCTGCGACGGCATCCGCAACCCTGATGACGTGACTGGGTTCACTGGTGACTCCACGATACTTGACAGGAGTGTCTGTCTCCAGCAAGATAGACTCCACCGCTGCTCTCTCAATCGCTTCTCTATGCTTCATGCTGTACTCGATGGCGGGCGTGGCGGAAACTAGGTAGCCGCAATCGAGAATCTTCTCTAACGTCTCTAAAGGTCCAGTGTACCAGTGAAAGACCCCCCTTCTGATCTCTTTGTCAAGAACGCAAGATAGCACCTCGTCCCAAGCATATCGCGAATGCAGTGAAACCGGCTTATCATGTCTCTCAGCTACCTCCAGCATCTTCTTGAAGACGGCTTTCTGTAAGTCCTTATCGACCCTATAAGAGTAGTCTAACCCAATCTCACCAATGGCTGCACAGGCATCCGCGTTCTCATCAATAAATCTAAGGGCCTCATCTGAGGCTGCTTCAGCCTCCGCCGGATGTATACCGATGGCTGGATAGATAAAGTCAGGGTGTTCCTGTGCAATCTCTAGGATCTTTGTATTGACTGCTAGACTCGCGCCGACAGCGACCACAGCTGTGACTCCCTTGATTCTGGCTCTCTCTATGGCTCCGTCTAGATCAATCAACTCATCCACATGGGCATGTGTGTCGACCAATCTCATTTTGGCTGGCCTCTCAAGATATTGAGGGCTGCAGACAAGTCTTGACGGAGCTCATCTTCAGACCCGACACCTATCATACATGCTGGAAGAGCCAAGTCCCTGTAAACGTATTCCAGTGCTTGTTGCGGATGTATTCTTCCGCCTGCGAACGGTTTGATCGCTATTACTGGCTTACCCGACTTCCTTATAGATGCTTCACAAGCCTCCTTTGTTGGGAACATCATCACTCCGATCTTGTTAACTGGGGTAACATACCCGTCGAAAGCGATCTTTGACCGTTCTAGGATCGGCATTGTGGTCCCTGCGTGGTGGCTTCCCAGCAGACATCTGTACCGGCACCTACGTAGTAGTTCGACCATGTTATCCAAAAGGTCCAAGCGGCCTCCAATTGCGAGAAGATCGGTTTCCGATCCAAGCTCGATGAAGGTAACGTTCATCGAGCTCAATGTTGCCAGTGCACCGACAATTTTTCTGTAGTCGATCTCGATCCTAGCGAGTTCATTTGAGTATGGCTTAGAATGCTTCAGTTGTTCAGGAAACTTGGATTCCCACCCCTCCCTTGCTTGGAGAATGGGATCCCTCAGGTACCTCCTCAAAACATCATCCTCACCATATGCCTTCTCAACTTGGTAGTAGGTGAGCCAGCGCCTATAGTCATCGATCGGCTTCTCGTCAATGAGGAGTGGGATTCTCAGGCAGACAATTAGAGCTAACTCCAACCCAGTCTCTCTCGATGCCTCCCTCACCGCTTCCAAGTATTGTAGAGCTCGGTCCCCCTCATCAGGGGTGGGCGCACTTACAACAGTTATGCCTTGTTCTAATGCCTCAGTCAGGATAGTTACTATGTTCCCAATCTTGGAGAACCGTCTTGAGTATTCAGCGTTCTTCACTTTACCTTGATACGATTCGCCGACGAAGGGTAGATGACCAAGGATCAATCTTGGGACTTCAGTTTCACCTATCTTAGTTGTGGGTATCACCCGGTCTGTGACCGCAGATCCTATTCGCAGACTTCTCACCCGGTGTGGGTCAGATGTTCACAATGAGCCGGCTGGAGATAAACTTAGTATCTAGGATGGAGAACACTCATGCGGAGCTTGAGAGGTTCTTCTTTGAGCACTGTTCCAGCCTGGTATCAGGACTACATGCGTCGGCTGGGCGATCAATTTGAGGCCGTCTTCTCGCTTGCTCAGAAGGCTCGGTCCTTAGGTTTAGATCCGTCACCCGTAGTAGAGGCTGTAGTGGCTTCCGACTTGGCTGAACGTGTTGAGAAGTCTGTGGGTCCGCTTGGTATCTCCTCCAGGATAAGGGAGCTGATGCAGAAGATGCCTTGGGAGGAGGTGGCCTTCAAAGTGGCTGAGGAGATAGCTCAGACCTTCAGTAAGGTAGGAGAGGAGGCGGCTGCGGACCAGGCTATCAGAACGGCTCTCGCGATATTGGGTGAGGGTGTGACGGTAGCTCCTGTGCAAGGAATCTCGAGCGTCAGGGTGAAGATGAATCACGATAACTCCAGATATCTTGCGATCTACTTTGCTGGACCGATCCGCTCAGCCGGCGGCACTGAGATGGCGCTTATTCTGGTGGTTGCAGATTACATTCAACAGCTTATGGGTCTCAGCCGATACAGGGCGACAGAGATAGAGGCCAGAAGGTTTGTGGAGGAGCTGCGGCTCTACGAAAGGGAAGTTTCACGTTTCCAGTTCAAAGTCTCTGACCAAGAGCTGTACAATGTTGTGATGAACCTTCCTGTGGAGGTCAACGGGGTCCAAACGGATCAGGTGGAGGTTGCATCATTCAGAAACCTGCCAAGGATTGAGACGAACGGAGTTAGGGGTGGAGCGCTACGCGTCGTAAACGACGGCTTATTGGGGCGCGCCCAGAAGGTTATCAAGATAGTTGATAAACTAGGTATCAGTGGCTGGAGTTGGCTGAGGGATCTCGCCCCTCGCGCCACAGAGGCCGAAGAGGTCCGTGACTTCATGTACCTTGAAGACGTTGTTGGTGGCAGACCGATCTTCTCAATGCCGGCGACAGATGGAGGATTCAGGCTCCGGTACGGTAGGTCGAGAAACACAGGGCTTGCAGCCCTCGGTATCCACCCATCGACTATGCATATCCTCCGCGATTTCATAGCTACAGGAACTCAGCTCCGGATAGAGAAGCCTGGGAAAGCTGGCATAGTCGCTCCGGTTGAGTCTATTGAACCCCCGATAGTCCGATTGACCGACGGTTCAGTTCACAGAGTGGATGACCCCAAGTTCGCAAAGAAGGTTGCGGACTCCGTCACTGAAGTACTATTTCTCGGCGATATTCTCATCTCATTCGGTGAGTTTATCGAGAACAATAAGCCGCTCGCCCCATCAGGCTTTGTGGAGGAATGGTGGGGTGCACTTCTGGAACAGGTGATCGAGAGCAGGTATCGTACGGTTGAGAACGCCTCCGGAGAGGTCTACATCGACCCTGTGAGAATCAGATCTCTCATTAAGAATCCACTTGCCACCGTACCGACTCCAGATGAAGCGTTGAGATTATCAAAAGGCCTCGGGATCCCGCTCCACCCCAGATACACTTACCGCTGGAACAACCTCAAGCCTGAGGAGATCAATCAACTGAGAGTAGGGATTCTCAACTCTCTCGTCACGTCGAATGCGTCTGGGAGGATGGTTCTGAGAAACCTTGACAGCAGAACAAAGGCCTTACTTGAGAGGTTATGGGTGCCGCATGAGGTTGCAGGTGAGGAGGTTACAATTCCAGAAGGGAAAATATTGTGCGTCTGTCTAGGTCTGGACGGTGAGTGGAGACCGCCGAACGGAGATCTATCAGGCCTAGACTACGTCTCTAAAGCATCCGGCGTAACCCTTCAGGAGAAGGCCGTGACCTTCATAGGAGCTAGAATGGGGAGGCCTGAGAAGGCGAGGAGGAGGGAGATGAAGCCTGCGGTCAACTGTCTCTTTCCAGTCGGCTTGGCAGGCGGAGCTAGGAGGAATATTGTTGAAGCAGCAAGAAATAACACAATCGTGTCTGTCGATATAGAGAAGCGAGAATGCCCTTCATGTCACCAACTTACACATACAAATAAATGTTTGAGTTGCAACACAGAGACGATCCTGAAACGGTCATGCCCCAGGTGCGGGGCCTCTCTTGAAGAACTAGTCTGCCCACTATGCGGAGTTTCAGCAGTCACACACGAGAAACGGCCGGTGAACATCAGACTACTGCTTGAGTCAGCCGCCAAGAAACTGGGTATAACACCACCTGAAGTCGTCAGGTGTGTACGCGGCATGACCAGCGACGCGAAGAAGCCTGAACCGCTCGAGAAGGGGCTTCTACGCGCCAGATATGGTCTATCAGTGTTCAAGGACGGAACGACGAGGTTTGATGCTACAAATGCCCCGCTGACACATTTCAAGCCAGTTGAGGTCGGTCTGTCTCTTGAAAAGGCTGTTGAACTCGGTTATGAACGAGACTCTCACGGCAACCCTCTGGTCAGCGCAGACCAGATGTGTACGCTGAATATACAGGACATCGTGATCCCAGAAGACTGCGCCGACTACTTCATCAATGTCAGTTGGTTCTTGGACGAGCTTTTGAAGAAACTCTACGGCCTTACACCCTACTATAACATCAAGAAGAGGGAAGACTTGATCGGTCACTTAGCAGTTGGATTATCACCTCATACTTCCGTAGGTGTCTTGGGAAGGATAATAGGGTTTACGAAAGCCAGCGTCTGCCTCGCGCACCCCTTCTGGCACGCTGCGAAGAGACGTGACTGCGATGGTGACGAAGACGCGATAATGCTGTTGCTGGATGTTCTCCTGAACTTCTCCAAATCCTTCTTGCCTAGCAGGATCGGTGGATTGATGGATGCGCCGCTCTTGCTGTCGGTCTTTGTCAACCCGAACGAAGTTGCAAGACAAGCCTTCAACATAGAGGTTGTCGATAGGCTCCCGCTACGGTTCTTCGATGAAGCAGGAAGACATTCAGAGCCTAAGAGCGTAACTGAAATAGTTCCCACAATAGTGAGTCGACTCGATAGAGAGGACATGTACGGGCCGGTAGGCTTCACTCATAACATAGAAGACATCAACAGCGGGAACTTGGAGAGCTCGTATAAACGTCTCCCGTCGATGTTGACCAAAATCCAAGAGCAGCTCAAACTGGCGGGCATCGTAAAAGCCGTTGCGTCACAGGAGGTTGCAAGGAAAGTCGTCGCAACCCACCTGATGCGTGATCTCGTAGGCAATCTGAAGGCTTTTTCCTCTCAGAGATTCAGGTGTTCAAGGTGTAATACTAGGTATCGGAGGATCCCTCTCCGCGGCGTCTGCCAACGATGCAACAGCAAGTTGAACCTGACTGTACACCGCGGCGCCATAGAGAAGTACCTTGGAATAGCAGAGAGGCTCGTCAAGGACTACAAGATAGGCATCTACTACGAGCAATGGTTGAGGATGATCTCAGAGGAGATAAACTCACTATTCAGGGAAAAGGGAGAAGAGAAACAGCCTGAACTCATAGATTTCATGTAGTGTAGGAGCAGATGCCCTTCCGCAGAGTTCACCCCAAAGCCTACCTGACCACTAAGAGAAACGTCAGTAAAGGTCTTCAAGCACGTACAAAGATACTGGAAACAATCGAGAAAGGGGCAGCTCAAGCGGGCAAGGTCTCTGTCGAGACAGGCCTCTCTTACAGTGTGGTCACGTACCATCTTAGAATGATGAGGGATGAAGGGGTAGTGGAGCCCTCTGGTGGGAAGCGGCCTCTTACGTGGACGATTACCAGGTTCGGTCAGCAGTCCTTAGCCCTCTAATTGCGTTATCCATGTTAATTTCACGCCGGACCTTTGATCAGAATCCATAGATTATTCACTAAAATTATGAATTACGATTTCTTGGATAGACAAGAAAATGTGGATTATTGACCGTTTTCTCATTAGAATATGCCGTGAATATTAAGTTTAGGCTAGCCTGGCAGGAACAGTCTCATACTTTGCAGTGCAGGGGGGCCCCTCAGTCATATGGAGCTTCTTCCGGTCAAGCTGCATGATAACAGAGGTTATCGTCTCGAACTGATCGTCAGGGTGAGCCCGTGGATCCGGATGTCTACAGATAGAGTTTGGATAGTCAAAGTGATCACTGGTTACAAGCCGGATGGTCTCGGCGTTCAGTCTCCTCCTCCTCAGTAGAAGCCGCCTCATTCGGTTCCACCTTATATGAGAATCTGGGAACACGGTCTTTCCTAAGTCTTTCACGCCGAGGTTCCCGAGGAAATTGTTTGAGTGAGTGATTATTCCGTCTTGAGGATGCAGGACCTCGATATCATCCGGTATAACCTCAAGGTCTATCGCCTCTCCTCCAGAGTGAGCTATCATGTAGTTTATCGAGGCCGATCTCCTAGCTTTCGCTACGGCGTGGACTGCGTCCCTTATAGATTTCGAGTTCAGGATCTCACGTGCCACAACTGATACAAGCGGGACGCCGGGGGCAATCCGGTCTTTGTCAGATAGCAAGGCGTTGATGCAGAGCCCTAGACCTGAAGAGTTCAGTCCTTTATGAGCTACATTACCCGCTTCGACATGAGTCAAGATGTCCGGCTTACCACCAGACTGCTTTATAAAGAGAAGTATGCAGGACTCTCGGAATCTGCTTCTGAAGTCCCAGTTCTCGCCCAAGATCACTCCGTCACATGAAGCTGCGTCTGGTGTAGCTGCGAAAGATGTACATTCCCTGTTAACTCTTCCAGAAAGGGGTGAGATCGCAAATTCATACCTAGCGTTGAGCGCAACTACCTCCTCGATGGGCCTCCCTGCTCCAGAAGCTACTCCCTCGATCTCATCCATGATATCGCTGTCGTACTCCTCGATCATGGCAGCCCACTTAGAAGCATCTGCTGTGACATCTTTCCAGTCAAGTCCTGAGAAACGTTTGAACTGAAGCTTGTATGTCTCTATATTCTTCTGAATCAAGTCCTTGGCGAGTGAGCCGTACTGGAAGCCCCTCTCCCTCGGTTCACCCTCAACCATGATCGTTCTGGTCGATCGTAGCACCATGACTCGTACTCACACTGCTCTATCGCCTAACCTATCCATCAGTCTGAATAGTTAAACTATCGGTTTTCACGTGTACAGGAATCTAAGTTTAAAAGGGTCTGACACCACCTAATCTCTGGTGGCGCTTACAACTTGAGTGACCGTCAGAAGAGAAGGCGACGAGAAGCGCCGATGCCTGCTGCTAGTGCAGGCCTGTTACGCTTCTTTGAGGAAGAGACAGAGGGCGTGAAGTTGAGGCCTGAGCTCGTCATCATGCTTGCAATAGGGCTGATAGCCGCAAGCCTCATCGCATACGTATCCTTCAAGTAAAGAGACTCAATGGAAGCTGCAGAGAGTCTTCTGCGGAAGAACCGGCAGCGGTCTGCTCACTATCCCCAGCTTTCTTCTGACATAGTCAGCGAAGACGCCCATGTAGCCTGTGAAGACATATACTGTCTTAGCTCTACAGTCCCTGATGAACTGCAGCAGCTGACTGAAGTCGGCGTGGCTGCTTAACGGAAAGGCAGCGAGCCCCTTCGCATTCATTCTCAAAGCCCAACCTGTCGTCACGGCTCTAGCGTACTCTTCACCGTTAAACGTGCTTGAGTCCGCAGTCAGGTAGACGGAAGGAGATCCATCACGTGTCGCGCTGAGTTCTCTGTGTCTCATCCGACAGCCGCTGGCTGAGTAGACCTCACTGATCCTTGAGATTCTCTGGTCCGTAGTAACATCCAAGTTAGTGAATGTGTTGAATAGCCTGATGAGCTCCTGAGCTTTTCCGGCTGCGTAGACTTTGAATGATGGCAGGATTCCCTGAGCGATTCTGCTCAATGTCCACGTAACTATGCTGTTGTATATAGACTCCCTATCGGGAAAGATGTATGACGGCTCTCCATAGGTTGCTTCCATGACGAGGACATCGCACTCCGCTCTCTCAGCTTTCACCGTTGTAAGCGTATCAGTGTAGTTGATGTCACCTGTGTATAGAATAGTCATATCCGGCAAGGCCACTAGGAACTGAGTCGAGCCTAACATGTGTCCAGCGTTTATCGGGGTGATCTCAGCGTCACCTACATGTACGGGCTTATTGAACTCGATATCAAAGAAGTTCTCGACAGGCTTTCCGTGGATGCTCTCGAATATTCTCCTTGTCTGCTGGGTCGAGTACTTAGGCGGCTTACTCTTCAGCCCAATAAAGTGGTCTGCATGCGCGTGGGAGATGAAGACGGAGCAGTTCCGCCCGCATAGGCACGTCGAGTCAGGGTCAAAGACTAGCCGGCCGTCCCTTGTCAGTATTGTGAACCCTCCAGCCCAGCCAAGCTCAGGCATGAACCGTTTCCCAGCGAAGCTTCGTTATGGGGAGTAGGTAAATAACTATCTTTCATTTTCCATATCTATTCGTCTGATTGGCGAATATTGCAGGAAGCTTAATCTTGTTAAATCCGCCATATTGGCAGGAGTGAGGGTGACCGCGGGAGCCATAGCCATGATGTACAAAGGCAATATGGTTCGCGTAGGAAAGAAGCCGGTCCTGAGCTACGTCGTCGCCTGTGTCACACTCTTCAACTCGGGTAAGAGGGAGATAATGGTGAGGGCTAGAGGAAGATCAATTCCGAAGGCGATAGAAGCCGTTGGGATGTTGAGGAGATCCTTCCTGAAGGAGCTCGTCGTCAAGTCTGTTAACATAGGATCAGAGGATATCAAACGTTACGACGGTCGAGGAGCCAGTGTCTCAACGATAGAGATAACTCTTACCAAGAGAGAAGAGGAGAATACATCAGGTATGATAGAGCTCTAACTCCACCACACGTTCCCCCTCTTCTGTGAAGAGAATATGAGCCACCCAAAGATAGTCGCCTCGCCTCCCGGACCGAAGGCTCGCGAACTCCTCAAAAGGGATGAGAAGCTAACATCCACCTCACTCCGCAGATTTTATCCTCTCGTAGTAGAGTCTGGCAGAGACTGTATGGTTCGTGATGTTGACGGAAACGAGTATATAGACTTCAACGCCGGCCTCTCATGCCTTAACGTGGGGCACTGTCACCCTACAGTTGTAAGCTCTGTGAAGGAGCAGCTTGAGAAGTTCACTCACTACTCAGGGTCAAGATTCTACTATGACCTACCAGTCAGGCTTGCTGAGCAGCTCTGTGCAGTCACTCCTGGCAAATATGAGAAGAGGGTCTTCTTCAGCAACTCTGGTACAGAAGCTGTTGAAGCCGCTATCAAAATACTGCGTTACCATTACAGGAGACCAAGTTTTCTAGCCTACACTAATGCTTCTCACGGTGAGACTCTCGGGGCCCTCAGCCTGTCAGCTCAGAGACTGGTCCAGAGAAGGTACTTTGCGCCGATGATGCCAGGTGTAGTTCACATCCCCTACCCTCACTGTTACAGGTGTCCACTCAACCTCACCTTCCCTGAATGCAGTCTCAA
>JAGTQV010000001.1:74730-90277 GCA_018397035.1 Candidatus Bathyarchaeota archaeon
CATACAGGAGCATGTCCTAGGCAGGGTTGTTGCCCCAGAGGATGTTGCCGGAGTATTCCTTGAGCCTATTCAAGCCGAAGGATGCATCGTACCGGCTCCAGACTACTTCAGCAAGCTTAGGAGGCTTGCGGACAGCTTCGGCTTCGCTCTCGTAGATGATGAGGCGGAGACCGGCATCGGGCGGACAGGAAGATGGTTCGGCATAGAACACTGGCAAGTCGCTCCAGAGGTGATCTGTCTTTCAGGAAGCATCGCGTCCGGTCTCCCTCTTGGAGCAACAGTCTGCAAGAGCGATATTATGGATTGGGAGCCTGAGACTCACTCAAGCATCTTCGGCGGAAACCCTCTGAGCTGCGCAGCCGCATTAGCGACCCTCAACGTGATGGTCAAAGAGGATCTTCTTCAGAACGCAGTCAGGCAGGGTAACTATGCTCTACAGAGGCTGAGAGAGATGAGTTCACGGCATGAACTTATAGGTGATGTACGTGGACGAGGGCTCATGATAGGTCTGGAACTCGTTAAGGACCGGAAGTCGAAGGCTCCAGCCGTTACTGAGGCAAGGAACATTCTCATCAGCGCTTTCAAGCGCGGCTTGGCCTTAAGATGCTCCAATTCAACCATCACCATTACGCCACCCTTGACTATGAGCCGTGAGCTTATCGACAGCGGCCTAGACATCCTTGACGGGGTATTCAAGGAGCTTGAGAGTGGACGTTGACATCCAAGCTGGTTTTTAAGCCTCTTCCACCGATCTATTCTCGGTCAGGCTAAGATGAGAGAGTACTTGGCTAAAGACATCATGATCAAGGATGTCTACACTATAAAGGTCGGCAGCAAGGTTGCTCTAGCCAGGTTGAAGATGATGAGGCACGGTGTCGGCGGCCTCCCTGTCGTTGATGACAAAGGAACCGTTCTTGGGATGATCACTCAAAGGGATATCGACCTCGCAGGATCTGACGTGTCACACCTATCTGTCGAAGATCTTATGACGACGAAGCTCTTCAAAGGTAATGAGAAGACGACGCTTAGAGAGATAGTTGAGATAATGGTTAAGACTGGAATACAGAGAATCCCTATCGTGGACCATAAAGGCAGGCTGCTGGGACTTGTGACTCAGACATCAGTTATCAAACAGGCCCTAGCGTACAGTCTCTTATGACGCCTATCGGGGGCCGCTCAAACTTTTATGGAAGAAGGAACACTGATCGCGCAGCACTGAGAGGGAAGGATGCATATTGGAAGAGTCTAAGAGAGATGAAGCCTCAGTGGAGAAGGAGGCTGCACCGCAAGCTACCAGACTAATGCTCTTTATCCCCCAGAGCATGAAGCTTCTACGTGAAGAGACCATAAGCGTCAAAGCTCTAACAGACGACGGTATAGTGGACACTGCAAGAGATGACCTGGTAGAACTCTCGATCAATAAGGAGAGTCAGACCTGCTTCAAGAATGGCGAAAAGGCCGTAAAGGTGCAGTTGAACAAGGGAGAGGCTGACGCGCAGATCATGACGGGGAGCGTCATGGAGACAGTGATATTCCGAGCAACCTGGATATCAGGTAAATCCCCGCTTCAGTCAATAGTGACGAACATCTTGGTGGGCGGCCTGCTCATCTAAGATCCTGACCCTGCAGACTGTAAGCCTCCCTAAGAGGCGACCGGTAGGCGGCTCGGGCAGGTCCCTCTTTCATCGGGTCCGCGAGGCCCAGCTGACCCCCCCTAGGGGTAGGGGGGACCCCCCCCACCCTTCTCACAAGCTTCCATGTTTCAGTAGAATGCTAGGAGGGTTTACTGTACATCAGATTCAGGGGGTTGGTAGTACTATCATGCTTTTTGAGACTGCATCTCCAGTAAGCCTTTCCATTTACATTTTGTGGCTGTGTATACGAATACGCAAGCGTGCGGTCTATTCTTCCATTATAAAGGATACCGACATAATGGGAACCGTTATATTACCGTGAACGAACACTGACTCTTGCCTTGCAAAAGGCAACAGTATAGGAGAAAAGGAAAATGAGTGAAGAGAAGAAAGAAGTCAAAGGAGTATCCAGAAGAACGTTCATCTCAGGAACAGTCGCAGGGCTAGTCGTTGGCGCAGCAGCAGCATACGGTGCAACACAGCTCGCGGTACCAAAACCGCCGCCAGCACCTGCAAAAGAGCCGATAAAAGGCAAGTATATCTCCCTCACTGTAAATGGGAAGCCGACAACATTATGGGTCGACGCCCGCTGGACCCTAGCCAACACCCTCAGAAACCAGCTAGGGCTGAGGGGGACAACGAAAGGATGTGACTACGGTGAATGCGGGTGCTGCAACGTCATCGTAGACGGTAGAGCCGTCCCCTCATGCATGGTCCTAGCTATCGACGCTGACGGAAAAACAGTTGAGACGATTGAAGGTCTGGCTAAAGGTGGAAAGCTGAGTCCACTCCAAGAGGCAATGGTGAAGCATAGAGCCTTCCAGTGTGGATTCTGCGCACCAGGATTCATCATGACCGCGAAGGCGCTGCTGGACAAGAAGCCGAGGCCGACCGAGGACGAGATAAGGGAGGCACTCTCAGGCAACATCTGCAGATGCACAGGATACCACAGGATAGTTGAGTCTATCCTGATAGCGACAGGACAGAAGCCGCCGCTGGAGAGGATATCTTCTGGAGCGATCCCATAAGGAGGAGAGAAATTTTGGGTAAACGATTTGTTGGAGACCTAACCCAGTTCGCTGATAAAATGGCGAAGTACGGATACAGTGGACTAAGATACATGGGACAGAGGGTCGACGACGTCAACGGGCCGGGAATAGTGACAGGCACAGCCGACTGGACATTCAACGTGAACCTGCCCGGCATGCTCGTCGGCAAACTCAAGAGAAGCCCATACGCCCACGCAAAAATAGTGAGCATCGACACAAGCAAGGCCGAGAAAATTCCGGGAGTCGTCTTCGTAGGTACAGCAAAACACCCGATGTTCGCAGGCAAACTCATTTTCGGCGACGAACCAGTCCTGTGCGACAAGGAAGTCTGGTCTAACAACGACCCTGTAGCCATAGTTGCAGCAGAGACACTGGAAGCCGCTGACGACGCCATAGACGCTATCGACGTCAAATATGAGGAGCTCCCAGTAGAGACCGACCCAGAAGCAGCAGCAAGCCCAAGCCCATCAGTAGTCCAGAAATCCCCTCCACCGAACAAGGAGGGAAGACCGAACTGCTTCTACCATATCCCGCTCCGCTACGGCGACTTCGACAAGGAGATGGCAGACTCAGACGTGACAGTTGAACTCGCAAGCGTACAGCCGCCGGATCCACATGGAACACCCTGCACGATGAATGCCGTCGCTGTCTGGAACGGTGACGGCTCCATAAGCGTCTGGGACGACGTCCAGAACATCCACCCTGTTCCATGGCCGGTAATAGCGGGAATGGTTGGGCTACCTCAAGAGAAGGTTCACTTCCACGGCCCAGAGGTTTGTGCAGGAGGATTCGGCGGAAAGAACGCAGGACTAGCAGGAGTCTACGCTGCGATGTTAGCGATCATAACACAGAGGCCTGTAAGAGTACTCTACGACAGGACAGAAGGCTTACTACACGTAAGCAGGCCATGCTGGAAGTGGAAGGTCAAGATAGGAGCAAAGAAAGACGGAACCCTAACAGCCCTAGAAGCCACCACATATATCGGCGGACCGTACGGAAGGTTCCTAGGCGGACTCCTTGAACGAGCGAGAAACGGCCTCACCGGCACCTACCGCTGGAAAGCCGTAAAATACGACGGATACGCCTCATACACGAACGCTCAGAACACACTCTCATACAGAGGATATAGCTCACCTGAAACCTGCTATACGGTGGAGATGGCGATGGACGAGCTTGCCAAGAAACTTGGAATGGATCCACTCGAACTACGCCTGAAGAACTTCCTGAACGAAGGCGAGAGAAACGCTATGAACGAGATCTTCCGCAGCATGGGCTCGCCGGGGGTGGCGAAGAAAATCAGGGAATTCATGGATGCTTGGGGACCGAAACCGTCAGCGCCTGACCCATGGGTGGTCGGCAGAGGATTCGCTAGCGGAAACAAGTACACTCAGGGAGGCATGGTGACGAACACTGCCCACCTGAAGTTCAAAGCCAACGGAGTGGTTGAGATAATCACAGACAGCATGGATATCGGAACAGGACTCAACACAATCTGGAGACAGTTTGTCGCAGAAGCCCTCAACATACCTATAGAGAACACAGTCAAGATTGCTGTCAACACAGACTATTCACCGCACACCAGTAATTCCTTCTCGAGCATGGCAACATTCCACGGAGGATACGCCCTGATAAACGCCGCCACGAACGCAAAGAAGATACTCTTCGAGAATGCTGCTAAAATACTGAACGTGAAGCCTGAAGAGCTTGAGACCAAAGACGGCAAGATAATGGTCAAAGGAAAACCGGAGACAGCCATCCCCTGGTCGCAAGCATTCCCATCCATACCTGGGCAGCCAGGACCAGCCTCAGAGATGACGGTCTCTGGAGGAATATACTCTCCAGACGACTACCTAGGACCTGGCAAGATGGATCCAGCTACAAGCCAGTGCTTAGGACCGTACTTCAGGTCAGTGCTCTTCCACAGCCACCAAGCCGCCGCCTACGAAGTAATGGTTAACAAAGAGACTGGGGAGCTCAGAGTGACAAAGTTCGCTGGAGGATGTGACCTGATCCCCGTAAACCCAACCAATGTCGAAGGACAGATCGAAGGCGGAATGCTGATCATGGGACTCGGAACCGCGATATCAGAGGCAAGATATGAAGACAAGGGCATGTACCTTGGAAAGTCGTATCTTGAATGGAAGATCCCGACGGTCATGGACGTTCCGAAGACTGACTATGTGGACACAGCCATAGTGCCGGTATGGGGTGAAGCACACGGAGACAACCCAAGGATCGACGCGCCATTCGGAGCGAAGGGAACAGCTGAAGGAGTCCAAGCACCGTCAGCCCCAGCTATAGCAAATGCGGTCGCAGACGCCATCGGTGTGCGACTAACCAATATACCATTCACGCCCGACGTCATACTGAAGGCGTTGGGGAAGGCTTAAGGAGGTAGAGCAAGAAATGAAGGCAGTAGCAGCATACAAGTACTATGATGCAGAAACAGTCGAGGAAGCATGTGCAGTACTGAACCAGTACGCTGGCAAAGCTAAGGTTCTAGCAGGAGGCACAGACCTAGTCGACTGGATGAAGAGACGCTTCATGCCAACACCGGAAGTCTTGGTAAACATCAAGAAGATCCCTGGCCTCAGCGGAATAACAGAAGAAGGTGGAGCCCTAAAGATAGGTGCCACCACTACCTTAACAGACATAGTCGAGAACAGCACCATACAGAGCAAGTATAAGTCTTTGGCTGACGCCGCAGCGAAAGGTCCTCCGCCGCCGATCCGGAACATGGGTACCGTCGCGGGTAACCTTTGCCAGTACGTCAGATGCTGGTATTACAGGTGGCCGGACTGGTACTGCTACAGGAAAGGAGGCCCTATCTGCTTTGCTCCAGGCGGCAGGAACGTTCCTCACGCCATAATGGAGCAGAAGGTCTGCAACGCAGTGGTGCCAAGTGACCTAGCGGTACCTCTTGCAGCGATGAACGCAACCCTCACAGTCCAAGGAACAGGCGGAACCAGAGAAGTAGCAGTGAAAGATCTCTACGTAGTCCTTGGAACGGTTCTGAAGCCAGACGAGATAATAACGTCAGTAACTGTTCCAGAGGCACCGACAAAACAGGCCTTTCTGAAGAGCAGAGTCAGAGCCGGAGTTGACTTCGCCCTAGTCAGCGCCGCAGCAGCAACAACAAGCAAAGGCACAACGGTTGCGTTAGGCGGCGTCGCGCCGATAATGGTCGCTGGGACACCAGACGCAATAAACGCTGCCATAGACAAGGCTACACCTCTGAGTGAGAACCGCTATAAGGTGTCTGTTGCAAAAGCGATGGTTAGGCGGGTAACCGCTTAACCTCCCCCTTTCTTTTATCCAAAGAATAGAGCAGACTGGCTACTCAGACTACGGTACGTCAGGCGGGATTTGAGGTCTACCATCCGTGAAGAAAATTAATAGTAGCTGAAGCAGCCCTCAGAGGCGACTTCCCCTGAATCCAAGTGGCGGTCAACGTAACCACTTCGCTCCTCGAACTTATTACTGTGAATGTTGCTTCACCGCCGACTAGAGTAACTCTAGTTACACTCAGCCTAGTGCTGGAGGTTGGAGGATCAAGCTTCAGCTCCACAGTATCGTCTCTGCTTCTGTCTATATTGCCCTCAGCATTTGCAGCGTAGACCCTCACCACTTGCGGTCGGCCGACAGCTACACTTTCAGGCGAAAAAACATTCAGTACAAGTTTGACTGCTTCAGATGAGGTCTGCCTAAAGACGCTTGGGAAGGCGTAGTAGGAGGCTAGACTAAGTATTGCGAGGATGATGATTGCTGACAGGAAGGTCTGGGCAACCTCAACCTTACGCCATCTCTTCATACTCTTCCGCAGTCCTCGTACTATCTGCAAATCTCTATGAATGCTTTGATGTGAGGTTCAAGTAGAGTAACGTCGTCTTCGGAGGCGCCGAATTCAACTGATGTTATCGGGATTCCTAGCTCCTCCTTGAGCGTTTCCTTCATGATCCTCTCGGATGAGGAGAGGCTTCTGCACCCTGCCACATTTCCTATTATGATAGCGTCAGGCTTCTGCTCCTTTATGTATCTCATGAGCGCCTTGGCTCGGTCTGCGCCTGCCATGTGGTGCGGCATCATCCAGATCCACTTCGCAAAGTCTTCTAGTACAGGACCATTCTCAGGAATTGAATCGTAGAAGAGCGGAAGGTACGTCTCGCAGCCGACAAGCAGGCCACCAGAGTCTTCTATCATGTTCCAGAACTGCAAGTCTTGAGGGGCCATGCCGACATAGTAGATCCGTGCTGGATCATCAACAAGCCCCGGTGGGCACCTGTTCTCATCAACCCTTCTTTCAGCCTCATCCTTAACGCTGCTTATCAACGTGGCTAGGTAGTCAGGATCCTGCAGGTAGTCTCCAGCAGTTGCATGGATCAGAAAATACTCAAGCGCATTCAATGGAGGAGAACTCTGGGACAAGAGGCCTGTGACATCTAGGAGTAGTCTCCTCACCTTGTTACCCTTCTTAACCTCCTCTTGAAGTCTAGTCTCAGAGTACTGTTGGCCGAGTCGGCGGCCTAGCCTTGCGAATAGGAGGCTCAACTCTTCGTGTATGAATGAGAGGGCTCTCTTCTGCGAGTTTGATTCGAATATAGGGGTTTCTACAGGGTAGATCGGTTTACCTGTCTGTCTGGCCATTATCTGCCAGCTCTTAGAGGACACATCACAGAGACCTGCACCCGCCAGGAAGATGTCTATCGGGGGTGAGTCTCTCTCAGAAAGGATCATGCCTGTGCTTGTAAGGTTCCAAGGGCATGAGTCCGCACTTAGGCCTGCCTCTATCGCGTAACCGTCGACCCTGAGATTTTCTAAGTTTCTGGTGAGGCCTTCATGAAGAAGGAGATCGTATGGGGTTGCTCCTAGAGCATATATTATCTCTGGAGGGAACAGCCTCCACTTCGCTATGATCTTGCTGTGGCGGCTCCGAATCCTATCTCTGCTCCTCATGAAGGTCTCGATTAATCTATTGAGGGGTTCGAGCGACCTGTCAAATCGGAGAGGCTTTCTCAACATGTCTGGTCCTGCACCTCAGATACCTCTTAACATCTCTAGGAAAGCCTCGATCTTCGTTCGCGTAGTTCCCATATCTGCTGGTGAGTACTCTGTCTCTATCAGGAGTGCGGGGATCCCGAGTTCTTTCCGTAAAGCCTCCTCGAAGATCCTGAATTCAGACCTGAAAGTGTCGCATGACTTGAGAGTGTAGTATATCAGGCCTTGAGCACGGCTCTCACGGGCTCTGGCCACTACGTAGTTCAGCCTCATCGTCGTATCCGTCATGTAGGCGCATGGAATATTGTGAAGATACCTTTCAACAAGTCCATCTATCGAAGGGACATCAAGAGCCACGTCTTTCCGCCAGAACCTAGATCCGGTGCATAATGCGTCCCCGACTATCTTCCCGCCGGCGTTCTCTGCCAAGTCCAGAACTTTTGTATCTTCAAACGACATGAGGGAACCGTAGATTACTAGCCGCGGTTTCGAGCCATTCTCTGCTTTGGTTCTCCTCGAACTTTTGAGAGCCTCAACTATTCTGGTGGCCTCCTCTAGGAATTGGACTCTATCAAGCAGGAAGCCAGCATGTGAGATCTTGAAGACTTCACGCCAAGAGATTAGGGGCGGCTCACTTGTAGTGTACTCGTAGAGCCTCCTCATCCTAGCCCGGATGAGATTGTGAAATCTGATGCTGCTTCTGAGGCGTCTGTCACTGATCTCTCTTCCGTTAAGTTCCTCAAGACTCCTTCTGAGTTGTCTGAGTTCGCCTCTGAAGTATTCTATTGCTTGTTGGCGTGTTCTGAATCTGTTTGATGTTTGGGGGACCCCAACAGTGTACACTGGAATATCGAAGTATCTCCTCCAGTATTGCTGCAGATTCTTCATGCCGTCGCAGGTGCATGCGACACAGAGAGCGTCCAGGAGGTCATAGTAGGGTTCCCCGTTCGCCTTGTTTCCGATGCATGAACGCACGTAGGGGCAACTGTAAGGTTTAACGTACTGTTCTCCAGCATGCATCGCCTCATAGCTGCTTCCGCTCACCATTCTGATCGGGATCATTCCTGCAGCAGTGATCAGCTCCTCTGGAATGTAAGGACAGAGATAGCCTACCACCTTTAAGCCGTCTCTCTTGCTTTGCTTTATGGACTCCGGCCTCTCCTTCACCATCTCCATGAGCGTCTCGATCATGCACTGTAAGCCTCCGGAGACATCATGTACGCGGCACCTTGATTGATAAATATGAAGCCGACAACCACCAGAGCTATTCCACTTATCCTCCTAACCCTCTCAATATTAGAGTGTGATACAGCGAAGTGAGTCAGGACTCCTGCAAGGAGACCCATAACTGGAACATAGGCTGTAGATCCCAGCCAGAATGAACCCATAAAGACCAAGGAACCGAGAATGCTTGAGAGCGTGGCGCTGTAGGTGAGGGCGGCTATAAGCGGCAGGCATGGACGGAGACCCAAAATCAGGCCTAGAAGAAAAGTCGACTTCACCTTACTGAAGCCGCAGCAGATCGGCGGCGCATACCTCGTATGGGAGCCGAAAGAGATGAAGAAGCCGTATAGTATCAGGATTGCTCCAAGCGTGACCGCAACCAAGGCGGAGACGAGAGGATTGAAAAGGATACTTCCAAAGTAGCCTACGACTAAACCTAGAACCAGATAGGAGAGGAGGCGGCCACCACTGAAGTAGAGTGAGGCTACCAGTCCTCTCCTCGCGTCAGGGTGCTCTGCCGCTATATGCGGCGCCAAGATAGGTGCGCACTGAGCAACGCAGGAGACTCCTAAGCCCAGACCTAGCGCTACTCCAGCAGAAACCTCGACTAGCAGGTTTCACACACTCTAGGCGACTTCCGTACAGGACAAAGCCTAATAAATCTTGCACTAGCCTAATTCCACTTCTTCCTGTTTCAGGAAACCTCTAAATAGACTGGGGCTCGGTCACTAGTCTCGTGGTTACTATGAGGACAGAGAAGAGTTGGCTTATTGAAAGACGGATTGAGCGAACATCGAAGGCGCTTGAGTCTAACGCCTTCAGGACGGTTTATGCTCCGACAAAGACCCAGGCTCTGCAGGAGGCTCTCAGGTTGATTCCTGCAAATGCCACAGTCGGGGTCGGCGGCTCAGTGACGATTCGGGAGATAGGGCTTATAGAGGAGCTGGAAAGGAGAGGAAACAGAGTTCTTGAAACCTGGAGGAAGATCACTCCGGAAGAGGACCTAGCTATAAGAAAGAAGCAGCTGACCTGTGATGTTTTCGTCAGCAGCAGTAACGCTGTCACTGAGGATGGTAAACTCGTAAACGCTGATGGGACAGGAAACAGGGTTGCAGCGATGATATTCGGTCCACCCAAGGTCGTCGTTGTAGCGGGCGTGAACAAGATAGTTCCAGACGTTCATGCGGGGATCGAGAGGATCAGGAATGTTGCCGCCCCGATGAATGTGAGAAGGGTCGGCGGAACGACTCCATGCGTCGTTGAGAGATGTAATCTGGAGGCCTGTACTCCTCCAAGCAGGCACTGCCACGCAATCACCATCTTGGAGAAGTGCCCAACAAAGACGGACACCACCGTTATCCTTGTAGGTGAAGAACTGGGCTTCTAGGATTCCTTACTGCCCTTCTCTCTTCCTCATCTTCCTAATGTAGCCTTCATCAAGTATCCCTGCTTCAAAGAGGTTGACTACCGAGTTGCCGCTTGCCTCTCCAGTCAACTTGCCTAAGGCGTCTTTGGTATGCCGCCACTTCAACCTTGTTAGACCGCTCTTAGAGGTGTAGATCACTCCGAGAACGTTCGAGACCTTTGCGAACTCGATGTCCCTGATCTTCCTTAATGTTTCCTTGTCTTCCGCCTCCACATACATGGTTCCCTGTTTTGTCGGCCTCTCAGGGAATATGCTCTCATCCTCAAGATACTCCTCTGGGATGAAGGAGCTGCATGTACTCAAGATCATGAATCTCCTAAACCATTCTAGTGAGCAGACGACATCGATCCTCATGGAAGGACAGATCCCTCTACTAAGAGAGATCGCCTCTGGCTTAAGTAACTGTTTCCGAGGCCGCCTCGGAAACAGTAGCTTGGAGTGAATGATTGACGCATCACGAAAAATTCATGGTTCAGCATCGGCCACTATTTTATACATAATTGTCTAAACTCTTAATCAGTCGGCACCCTCCATCCCCAGTCATCTCTCCTGTAGGGAGTTTGATCTGTTGGAGTCGAGTTTACAAAGAACAGCTTTGATTCACAACCTTTACTCTGGAGAAACGGGGGTTCCGTAGTCTTGAAGTCGGCGATCTCAAGAATTCGTAAGCGGGACGGACGCGTGGTCGAATTCGACCAAGAAAAGATAACTAATGCCATATACAAGGCCGCTCAGTCTGTTGGAGGCCGTGATAGAGAGCTTGCACAGCAACTCTCAAGCAGGGTTGTGGTTGAGCTTGAGAAACGTTTCAACTCTCAACACATACCCACCGTTGAGGAGGTTCAAGACATTGTTGAGAAAGTTCTCATCGAGGCCGGCCACGCAAAGACGGCGAAATCCTACATTCTGTACAGGCAGAGGAGGAAGGATATCAGAGAATCGAGATCAATGCTCCTCGACGCTGAACTTGATAGGCGATTGACTCCTAACGCGATAAGTGTCTTGGAGAGGCGGTACCTGAAGCGTGACGAGAAAGGTAGATTCGTTGAGACTCCTGCAGCCATGTTCAGGAGGGTGGCTGAAGCCATAGCTGCGGCGGACGCGCTCTACGACCCAGCGGCCGACGTGAAGAAGACGGAGGAAGAATTCTACAGGTTGATGACTAACCTGGAGTTCCTACCTAATTCCCCGACCTTGATGAATGCGGGAACCCAGCTGGGCCAGTTGTCTGCCTGCTTCGTCTTACCTGTTGGAGACTCGATGGAGGATATATTCGACGCCGTCAAACAGACGGCTTTGATACATAAGTCAGGTGGGGGAACAGGATTCTCATTCTCACGGTTACGTCCAAAGAACGATTTCGTGAAGACGACTGGCGGGGTTGCTTCAGGCCCAGTCTCTTTCATGAAGGTCTTCGATGCGGCTACAGAGGTGATAAAGCAAGGTGGAAAACGTCGAGGAGCAAACATGGCTATTCTACGTGTCGATCACCCTGACATTCTCGAGTTCATAACCTCGAAGGACGAGAACGAGTGCCTGAACAACTTCAACATCTCTGTCGGGGTGACTGAGGAGTTTATGGACGCAGTGATGAGAGGGGCGGAGTATGATCTTGTCAATCCGCGGACAGGAGAGAGTGTGGGAAGGCTCTCAGCCCAGGAAGTCTTCAGGCTTATAGTTCAGCAGGCATGGAAGAACGGTGAGCCTGGAATAGTCTTTCTAGACCGGCTGAACCGGGATAATCCAACCCCTAAGCTTGGACAGATTGAGAGCACTAATCCTTGTGGTGAACAGCCGCTTCTACCTTATGAGTCATGCAACCTAGGCTCAATAAACCTCTCAAAGATGGTGGCCGACGGGAAGCTCGATTACGAGAGGCTCTCCAGAACGATTCGGGTGGCAGTCCACTTCCTAGACAATGTGATCGACGTGAACAGGTACCCGCTCGAGGAGATAGAGGAGATGACTAAAGGCAACAGAAAGATCGGCCTCGGAGTCATGGGTTTCGCGGACATGCTGATTCAGCTTGGCATCCCATACGACTCCGATTGGGCTGTAGCGACTGCAGAGAAGTTGATGGCCTTCATCTCGGAGGAGGCTACCAAGGCAACCCAAGAACTCGCAGAGCAGAGGGGGGCCTTCCCTAACTTCGATGGAAGCATATACGATGTTGCTGGTGAGCTGCCGAGGAGGAATGCGACGACGACGACTATAGCCCCAACTGGAACCCTCAGCATAATAGCTGGCTGTTCAAGCGGGATTGAGCCTCTATTCGCCATCTGCTATGTTCGAAACGTTATGGATAACACTGAACTGGTCGAGGTTAACCCCCTATTCGAGAAGGTTGCTTATGAGAGAGGTTTCTACAGTGAAGAGTTGATGAGGAGGATAGGTGAGACTGGATCAATTCAGAGCTTCCCTGAGGTTCCTGATGATGTCAAGAGGGTCTTCGTTACCGCTCACGACATATCACCGGAATGGCATGTTAAGATCCAAGCAGCATTCCAGAGATACACTGACAACGCCGTATCCAAGACTGTCAACTTTCCATTTGAAGCAACACCTGAAGACGTTGAGAAGGTCTATCTGCTCGCTTACAGACTCGGATGTAAAGGCGTCACCATCTACCGTGACTCAAGCAGGGAGAACCAAGTTCTGCAGATAAGACGCAGACGGGAAGACACCATAGTCTCATTATCCACTCTCCCAGAGCCTATAGAGGAATGTAGAGACTGCTTTACAAGCGAGAGGAGCTCCATTTCCTGAATTGATGCGCAACCTTAATTACTTTCAGCGGATCGTGAGGCCGCCTCTCTAAGCTATTTCATTGCCAGACATTAATTTGTTAGCGGCCGAAGGGGTAGCCGCCGGTTGCGAGCAAGACAGTGTATGGTTCTAGACCAGCCTTCTTGTCTTTACATGAGGCGGTTATCTTCACAAAGTCAGACTCCTCGTTAGTTATGCCGACCGTTGCTTCTCCATTGATCAGTTTCACTATGTTCTTGTCCAACTTGACTTTTGGGCTTTCGATGTTATACATTGGGGTCATAGTCAGTTCAACTTCATCATTTCTGGTTCTGTCAACTCGCCCCACTTCATCCACAGCAACAATTACTAGCGTTGATCTCTGTCGTTCACTGATGTAAGAGGGAACTCGAACGACTAGTTTTGTTGCTCTTACGACCTCCTTCTGACTCTCGCTCATTCTTGCAGCCTCCCTTTCTGAAATGTGATCACTCAATGTTTATGGGGTATCTTCCATATTTGCTTGCTGCATCTATCATGATATCCATGCTTTGGTCCGGTCCATAACAGGCGCCCCCCACTGATAGGACATACCCTCCATTCGGCCCTGCGACCTTTATCTGCTCTCTACACGTCTCTTCAATCTCTTTCCGTGGGCCCTTCAGGAATATTCCGATAGGCTCAACATTCCCCATCAAGCAGACTCTTCTGCCTATTCTCCTCTTGGTTTCAGTTGTGTCGTTCTCGAAGCTGAAGTTGAAGACTTGAAACCCGGTGTCTGCTAGGCGCTCCAGTATATGCATTGAGCCCTTACAGTTGTGGTAGATCTTCAGTTTCTTACTGAACGCGTCAAAGATCTTCTTCATGTATGGAAAACCGAATTCTTCAAAGAATTTCGGGGATATTAGACCAGGGATATCGTCGCACATGAATAATATCTCTGATTCACCCACAACTTCATCCATAGCCTTGACGAACTCTATCTCAGCCTGTGTTGCGATGTCTAAGAGTCTATGCACATACTCCGGGTTACGGTACATGTCTGACAGGAGAGGACCTACGCCTCTGAGTTCTGTAGCTAGATCCAGCGGGCCTCTGATCGCCTGCGGATCAACACCATAAGTTGGTGGGGTATGCTCTGAGAGGTACTTATAGGCCTCAAGCACCTTTGGAAGTAAACCGTCTCTGTATGGGTCTGGAACCTTCAGGTTATCGATCGCTTCAGCACTCTTCACTACCGGAGTGCACATCGGCGGTTCGTTTTCGTAGTAGAATACTTCTGATCCAAAAGCAGAGGCCTCTGCTACGATGCCAAAATCAGGATTCACTCCAGGAACGAAAGCACATCCTGGGAATCGCTCATGCAGCCTGATCTGCGCATTCAGCTTCTTCTTGTAATCAAATATGTAGTCTTTGACGTTCAAGTTTATCCTTGCAGCATCATATGTGCTGCGCAGGAAAGCAACAGGGACTTGGTCTGGTTCTTCCAGCTTGGCCGCCACCATGAATCTTTCACGTGGAGTCAACTGCCGGTCGCCTGTCGCTGTCTTTGTTCTCTGTTCATCAATTGCTTGGCTTTTATGACAGCCTCATAAGCATCGCGGCCGTAGGAGTCTGCCTCAATACTGTCCGCATATTCTTGGGTTACCGGTCGACCGCCAACCATCACTTTCACTTTCTCTCTCAATCCGTTCTTCTTCAGTTCATCTATCACCAGCTTCATTTCTGGCATTGTATGCGTCAAGAGCGAGGACATGCAGAGGATGTCAGGCTTCCTCTCCCTCACCTCCGAAACAAATCTTTCAGGGGGGACATCAACACCTAAATCATATACGTCGAAGCCGGCGACGCTCAACATTGAGATTACAATGTTCTTTCCGATGTCATGCAGGTCTCCTTTGACCGTACCGAAGGACACTTTCCCGCTTGATGTTGCACCTTCAGCCTGCATCAGCGGCTTCAACACTTCAATAGCCTCCTTCATCATCTCCCCAGACATTACCAGCTCAGGAAGGAAGTATTCACAAGCCTCATATTTCCTGCCGACCTCGTCCGCGCCTTGGCGGATTGCCCTCTCAATTACATCCCGGGGTGAGACGCCTTCCTCAATAGCTATCTTAAGCAGCTCATTCACTTTGTTTGAATCGATGTTGACGAAAGCATCCCTTAACTGCGCGAGTAGCTCTTCTTTTTCTTTCAAGGGAACGACCGACGACGGTTATTCCAAGCTTGAATTAAAAAGTTTCTAGGCTCTCAGCGGCTCGATCATTCTGTTCCTTAACAGAATCTTCGGCCGGCTCCTCGAGTGTAGTATTTCAGCATCCTTGCAGCATGTAAGTTGGTTAGTTTACACAGGATGTGACAGTAGCCGGAAATACTTTCATGGGTGTTAACATACACAAACGGTCAATTATAAAGCTGAACGATATTGCGGCAAGTGTTATATGCTGGTGGAAGCGACAAAATCATTTGCC
>JAGTQV010000111.1 GCA_018397035.1 Candidatus Bathyarchaeota archaeon
CTCTGAGAGATCCACCCTCAACTCGACCGTCGCTCTGACCTCACTGACCCTGGAAGGATTCTGCGCCATCCTCCATTCAAGGCCTATCTTCATGCCTTCAAGAGGAATCTTGTGGCGTTCGCAGAACAGCTTGGCATAGACACCGATACAGCAGCCCAGTGATGAGAAGAAGAGCTCCACAGGGGTCATCCCTGCATCCTCACCCTCCTCCTCAAGAGGTTGATCCGATGTCAGGCTGTGCCCTCTGCATCTGGCTTCGAAACGCCATCCCCCCAAATATTGTATCTCCATACTCATAGTCTCGAACACTCCTCAACCAGAAAGCTTGATGAGACTTAAAGTATTATTCTAAACCGGAATAACATGAATGGCTGAATCTGACATCACGCATCGTCTAAAGGAGAGTATCAGGAGAAGGGTCTGGAATCTGATGGAGGCGCAGGCGGCAGCCAGACCGCCCAGACCTGTCCACGGCCGGATACCAAACTTCAAGGGTGCTGAGAGGGCTGCTGAGCACCTTCAGGAACTGGAGGAGTTCAAGACGGCCAAGATAGTGAAGGTGAATCCTGACTCGCCACAGAGGCCGGTCCGTGAAGCCGTACTGAATTCTGGGAAGACTCTGCTGGTGCCTACACCGAGGCTAAGGGGAGGATTCATACTAATCGATCCCGAGTCTATGCGTGAGAGCGACTATTGTTTTGCCGCCACGATAAGAGGCATGTTCGAATATGGCTCTAGAGTCGACCTGACGAGTCTTCCGAGGCCAGACATGCTGGTTATGGGCTCCGTCGCCGTATCATGTGACGGCTCAAGGCTGGGTAAGGGCGGAGGCTACAGTGAGTTAGAGTATGCCATACTCTCAGAGCTTGGGTTAGTAAGCGATAAAACTCCGATCTCAACTACGGTTCACGAGATACAGGTCGTCGACTACGTCCCGATGGAGAGCCACGATCTCAGAGTGGACATCATAGCCACACCTGAAGGCACCCTTAGGACGAACATTGTGAGAGGTCAAGCTGGAAGGCTGATCTGGAACTTGGTGACGGAGCGGATGATCAGTGAGATTCCTGTTCTCAGGCAGCTTAGGTGAGCGGAAAGAATAAAATGGCGGCTGATCCTATTGTATGTTGGTGTCGTTCATGAGCTATTATGACCCCAACTATTGGAGGCAGTTTAGGCGATTCCAGCCATACGTATGGCCGATCATGCCTGCATACAGGCCTGATGACCCGATTACGCAGCTGGGCCTGACCAGAAATGAACCTGCAATCTACACGATATGTAGTTTCTGCGGGGCGACTTTCTCAGCGGGCTTCCAGCAGTGTCCAGTATGCGGATGGGTAAGAGGCTTCTAGAGGAGGATTCTAGATGGCTTCATACCTCAAGATAGTAGAGATCGGTGGGAGACAGTACGTCTTCGAGCAGATAGTCTTCAAGCCTGACTAACAATGCCCCCGCTCCTGAACGAGTAAGGAAATACCGAATAGGCATTCGCAACACAATCTTTATTTGGATTCCTCTTTGAGTCACCTCTGGGTCCCGCGGAACCCGCGGTAAGGTGGAGGCGGCCACCCCGTAAGCTCAGCCTGGTAGAGCTTCCGATCACGCCAGTAACGTGAGGAGACGCTGTAGAGCTGCACCCGAGGTGCGGCCATCCAGCCTATCAGGCTAACAGCAGAGACCGGAGTGTCGCTGGAGAGCCGGAGAAGGCTCGGCGAATTCAAAATAGGCTCGTGCCTATGAGACTCCGGCCCGCGGGACCACCACCAAAAGTGCTCCTTCGGCTGACCAGGCAGAACCTCCATCGATACATGGAGGCGGCGTGGCGCCGGCCTATCAGTACTTGGATCGCAGGTTCGATCCGAGGCTCCGCGAATGTTAGGCTGCATTCCCGCGGTGGAGAGTATCAGGAAGACCATAGAAGGGTTACAGCCCCATCGGATCTAGTCTGGAGGAATAGTTGAGCGGGAATTTGGCGGGCCCGGTGGGATTCGAACCCACGATCTCCGGCTGCCCTCCCTCCACGGACCGAAGGCCAGCATCTTTATCCTGACTAGACTACGGGCCCAGCGTCTTCTCGTGCATCACTAGACTCCTGTCGGCAGGACCATAAAGGTAACCCTCACCCTGATTGTAGGCGGCTTCTCGTCTCGTCGCCGCTCTGTGAGGACCTAGGTAAGGCTCATTCATTTTGAAGTACTAGGGGGGCAATGGGGGCTGAATTCGGGCTTCAGAAGGTGAGAAGACTGTTCGTGAACCTCCGGAAAGATTTAAGGGGGGAACAGATTATCTTGCGGTCTCTTCACCGGTGATCTTGGATGGCGATGCCTGACACAAGGATCAGAGAGCTTGTGAAGAGTGGCCTTTTGAGGATCGATCCTTTCGATGACTCCAGTCTGCAGCCTGCAGGTTATGATCTGAGAGCCGCTCAAGAGGTCACGATAGGGTCAGGAGAGCAGAGACTCCTCTCCACGAATGAGAGGATCGAGCTCTCGCCGAATCTCTTGGGGTTGCTCCATCTGAGATCTTCACTCGTTAGAGAAGGGCTCCATGCAAGCCTCGCCCTTGTAGATCCTGGGTTCAGGGGGCAACTGACTGTATCACTCCTGAATGCTGGCGGAGATGCCTTAAGGATCGAATGTGGAGAACCGTTTCTCCAGTTGACGATCATTCAACTCTCTTCTCCTCCTGAGAGAGAGTACGGCGGGAAGTATCAAGGAAGTGTCGGAGTGGTGGAGAGCAGAAGGCAGCCGCATGGCAAGGACGAATCAAAGTCGCGATAGAAAGTATTATACACTTTACATGTCAATGTACAGACGAGGTCTCTTTCTTGGCAGGTTCGAGGATCACAGACTTGAAGTACAAGCTGATGGTCGCCGAGCTCCTCAACCTGGCCAAGAACTACTACACCTACCGTGAACTCTCGCAGCTGATCGGACTGCCGGAGACGGTCCTGAGCAGATATGTGAAAGGACATGTTCTACCGACGATAGAGAGAGCCCGAGACATCAACGACAAGCTCGAGAGCATAATGCGTCTAGAGTCCGAGATCCAGCGCAGAATAAGATTCGACGAGCTAGGTTACTTCGACAACACGAAGATAATATCCGACACCATGCTCCTTGAGCGTGCAGTACAGCATGCCGTCAACAGATTCGCTGGCCAGCGGATAACCAAGGTCCTAACACCGGAGACAGACGGGATACCGCTCGCAACACTCCTCGCGAAGAGGCTGAGCATACCTTTGGTGATAGCTAAGAAGAGTAGAGAGGTAGGTGTTGGGGAATTCATAGAAGAGGCATACATACCGTCAAAGTCAGCTATGATAATGAGTTTCTATGTGCCCCGCAGCATATTCAAGAAAGGTGACTGCGTACTGATAATCGACGACGTCATAGATAGCGGCGAGACCCAGAGGGCACTGATAAACATCGTACGCAAAGCCAAGGCGGAGGTGGCTGGAATATACGCCTTAATGTCGATCGGTCTGGAATGGAAGAACAGAATAGGAGAGGTGGCAGACTGCCCCATAGAGATCGCTTATGAAGTCCCACAGAAGCTGAGGCCTGACTAGATACTTAGACCTTCTGGACGAACTGCATGACACTCTCTCGGGTTGGATGATTCAGAACCCCCTTCTCAGAGACAATGGCGTCAACCAGATTGATCGGTGTAAAGTCAAAAGACGGATTAAGCACACCCACATTCCTCGGGACTACACGGATCCCAGATATGTGTGTGACTTCACTGGGGCTCCTCTCCTCGATCCTGACCCCCTCACTAAGATTAAAGGAGTCGAAGGTCGATGTTGGTGCAGCGACATAGAAGGGTATCCTGTGGTGCCGCGCTGCGATCGCGATCGTGTAGGTTCCGATCTTGTTGAAGACACCGTCTCTTACGATCCTGTCAGCACCGACGATGACCTTCTGGACCAAGCCTCGGGACATCACGTAACCCACCATCCCGTCAGTTATCACCTTCACCGGTATCCTGTCCCTCGACAGTTCGAAGGCTGTCAACCTGGCACCTTGAAGTCTAGGCCTGGTCTCAGTCGCGATCACCTTTACACTCTTTCCTTGCTTCAGAGAGGTCCTTATAGGCGCCAGAGCTGTCCCGTATCCTACAGTCGCCAACGCTCCTGCATTACAGTGGGTGAGAACAGTATCACCATCAGCTATCAAGGAAGCTCCATACTCGCCTATCTTCAGATTCGCCTGGAAGTCATCTTCAGCCATCTGGACTGCTTTCTCTATCACCGCCTTCCTCACGGCCTCAGGATCCTCTCCCGACCGTCTAGCAGTCTCAATAATGGCTGAGAGAGCCCAGGTCAGATTCACGGCAGTCGGTCTGGTGACCCCAAGCATCTTCGAGGCCGACTCCATCTCCTTGAGGATCTGTCTCTTCGTCTCTGCCTTGCTCCTGTAGGCAACCAACGCCAAGCCCATGGCTGCGGCGACCCCTATAGCAGGCGCCCCCCGAACAACCATCCTCCGGATTGCCTGCGCAACCTCACGCGCAGTCCTACACTTGACGTATCTTAGTCTCCCTGGGAGCCTCGTCTGGTCTATCATCAAGACCTTCCCGCTTCGCCACTTCACGGTTCTCAGGTTGAAGAATTCCTCCACAGCGAGACACCTCGACTAAGTTAAGCGGTCAAACTTAGAAGTATGCTCAAGAACATCTATAACCCACCCTAAATAGGATATCTGTCCCCGTCTGATGTTCCGGTGGTGCAGAGGCTTGATTGAGACGTTTGAGGCTCAATACAGGAATGGCAGGGTCTCCATCATGAATTGCAGCCAACTCATAGAACTGCTTGATAGAGGCTTCGGGACTCGCCGTGAGAAGAGGCTTGACCTCTCACCGTATGAAGCATTCTTCCTCACTGAGAAGGGCCGGATCAGCGTCATCGATGCAAAGAGCAGGGAACATCTATCACTCCACGATCTAATCACCCGGTACTCCCAGGGCAGACAGG
>JAGTQV010000112.1 GCA_018397035.1 Candidatus Bathyarchaeota archaeon
TGAGAAGCTACGAAGACTCGGCAAGGAACATGTATACATACTGGAGCTCGAGCCTGGAGAGCTTCATGAAGAGGAGGGCGCTCTGAGACTCGCCGCGGCAGTATCCGGAGAGAATCTAAGCATTCAGCCTCCAAATGAAGGCAGCGCCGTAATACTTGCTGAAAAGAACGGCATCCTGAAAGTCGACGTTGACAGACTGCAGAAGATAAACGGGATAGACGGCCTCGGGATTGCAACACAGCATACAAACCGTCTCGTCAAGGCTGGAGAGAAGGTGGCTGTTGCAAAGGTTTTTCCACTCGTTGTCGAAGAGGAGAAGCTTATCCAGGTTACACAGATACGCCGTAACGGTGGGCCTATCATCAGCGTGATACCTCTAGAAGAGAGGAGGGTCGGGTTGATAATAACCGGGAATGAGGTCTATCACGGCCTCATAAAGGATGAGTTCGGCCCAGTGATGAAGAAGAAGATTCAGAGACTAGGCTCCACGGTCTCGAGAATAGCATACGTACCAGACGAGCCGGACAAGATAGTAGATGAGATCACAAAGATGAAGACGGAGAATCTAGACCTCATAATAGCCACTGGAGGCATGGCGGTGGATCCGGATGACGTAACTCTACGAAGCGCACTGCAGGCGAAGGCTAACGTAGAGAAGTACGGTGCCCCAGTCCAGCCCGGCTTCATGTTCATGCTCTCATACCTTGGCAAGACACCTCTGCTGGGAATTCCTGCCTGTGCGATGTACTACGACACAACGATCCTGGACCTTGTCCTGCCGAGGATCCTGGCCGGCGAACATATAACACGCAAGGACATAGTCTCACTCGGTCACGGCGGCCTCTGTTTCAAATGTGACACGTGCAGGTACCCGACTTGCCCTTTTGGGAGAGGTTGAACCTGAGTGGCGACGCCTCCCACAATCCTTGTCAAGGGCGCAGGAGACGTTGCAACCGGCGTAGCCAAAGCTCTCCTCAACAGCGGATTCAGAGTAGTCATGACGGAGATCGCGCAGCCGACCACTGAGAGGAGGGGGGCTGCGTTCTCGGAGGCTGTCTATGAGGGTGAATGGGAGGTTGAGGGGACACGGGCAAAGAGGACAGTTCCGGAAGAGATTGATGCTACGATAGCAGCGGGCAAGATCCCCATCATAGTCGACCCGAACGCAGAGATCCGCCACAGACTCAAACCTGAAGTGCTGGTCGACGCGATAATGGCTAAACGTAACACTGGCACGAAGATAGATGATGCACCAATAGTTATCGGTCTCGGTCCCGGCTTCGAAGCTGGCAGAGACGTGGACGCCGTAATAGAGACCAGTGAAGGACCCAACCTAGGCAGACCGTACTATAAAGGGACCGCTCAGCCCTTCCACGGCATTCCATGTAACATAGGCGGCATGACTCATGAGAGGGTTCTCAGAGCACCAGGAGACGGCGTACTTAGGACACTGGTGTCAATCGGAGATCACGTGGAGGCCGGGCAGGTAGTGGCGACGGTCGGTGAAAGGGAGGTCAAGGCAAATATCAGCGGCGTGCTACGCGGGATCATGAGGGATGGCTTGACAGTCAAGGAGGACCATAAGATCGGCGATATAGATCCTAGAGATGAGAAGGAACGCTGCTTCATGGTCGCGGAACGTTCAGTGATCATCGGCGAAGGCGTCTTGGAGGCGATCAAGGTCCTCAGGGCAAAAGCTGCTGCAAGTAGGCAGCGAGAGCAACCCCGCATGGTTAAGGAGGAACGTTGATCTCAGCAATCCTCCTAGCAGCAGGCGAATCCAGTAGAATGGGGCGGACAAAGCAGATCCTCAAGTTCAGGGAATCCACGATACTGCAGGAAACCGTCAGGAACCTGCTCGGCTCAAAGATCGATGAGCTCATAGTCGTGCTTGGACATGATGCAGACAAGCTTCGGAGGTTGCTTAGCCTCGAAAGTCGGGCCAGACTCGTCCTCAACCAGGAATACAGAAAAGGAATAGGCTCCTCGATAAGGTGCGGCGTCCAGTCTGCTGACCCTAACACGGAAGCCTTCTTGATTGCACTGGCAGACCAGCCCCTTATCAGAACTGAGATAATAGACCTCCTGATTGAGAGGTACAGGGTCACGCATGCCGGAATCGTCGCTCCGGTCTACAGGTCGATCAAGGGCCATCCAGTCATAATATCGAGAAAGTACAGGAATGAGCTCCTAAAACTCTCAGGAGATCGTGGAGCAAGAGACCTGTTAGAGAGGCACAGGGACGATACTGTGAATGTCGAGGTCGACTCGCCTGAGATACTGCAGGATGTAGACCGGGAAGAGGACTACCTTAGGCTAAGACGCCAACCCGGTCCCCCATACTAGTCTTCTCCCTCACTCACCCCAGATACTGGGGATACTCTTCCCCTCCAAGATTAGATTTTCTCCTCCGCGCTCGCAGAATCCTCTCGATCAGTTCTGCGACTCTCCTAACAGAATCAACAACCTCTGGCGACATGTCCTCGCCGAAACCTGTATTACTAGGCTGGATCACGAGAAAAGCGATATCTGCTCTGGTCTGACCCCTCAGATACTTTGTGAGGATGCTCATCGGCAGATTGTGCGTTGATACATTCAAACCGGTGATCTGCTCAGGCATTATCAGCCGGACCCGCCCCGGCCTTAGACCTAAGTCTGCCGCATCCAAGAACAGTATGTGGGAGGGTTGATATCTGCTGATTGGGCCAAGATGACTTTCTGGAACCGTGCCGCAGTCTACAACCATGGTATCTTGAGGAACCCTGCCTGCCAGCCTGGCAGCGACCTCCACGCCAAGGCCGTCATCACCCCTTAGAGGGTTGCCGACCCCTGCCAGAACCAGTCGAGAATAGTCTGAGAGCCACTCGGCGAGGGCTTTCTCGTAGGCATCGACGACCATCTTCAAAGATGCCTCACGCTCGCCTGGCCAAGTCTACTGATAGGGAGTGTAAGCGATGCTCAAATAAGCATTGCAGAGACCTAAGCGGTGCCGCATACCTTAACTTACTACTGCCCTGACGTACGCGTCGATATTGAATGCTGCCTGCGCTGCCTGGTTCGCAAAGTCTACGAACGGGCCTGGATACACGCCTATCAGAACGCAGAGGACTGCAAGTATCGCCATCGAGAAGATCATCGGGGCCGGCGCCTCCCTGGCTTTGGAGGCTGTGGATGATGGCTCTCTAAGGATTATCACCTGGATTATGCGCAGGTAGTAACCAACCGAGAAGAGTATGTTCAGAATCATCAAGGCTGAGAGGAGATACCAGGGGCTCTCTGAAGCAGCCTTCTGGAGGCCTGAGAGCACAATCATGAACTCACTCTGGAAACCATTAAGTGGCGGTACACCTGCCAGCGCCATCGAGCCGATGATAAACGTCAAGCCGGTTACCTTCATTCTTCTACCTATGCCTGCAAGCTCCTCCAGGTCACGGCTCTCGACAGCCAGGAGGAATGCTCCTGAGCAGAGGAAGAGGAGCGCCTTGCTTATCGCGTGGTTCATCACGTGGAAGAGGCTTCCAGTCAGGCCGGATACACTTGCGACTGCTATCCCGAAGATTATGTATCCGATCTGGCCGATGCTGCTGAAGGCGAGGAGCCGTTTCAGGTCTGACTGCAGAAGCGCCATGAGGTTCCCTGTAGTCATCGTCAGAACTGCGAAGGCCGCGAGGATTAGTTGCCAGCTGTAGGCTGCCGGAGCGAATATGAGTATCAGTATTCGGACAAGACCGTAGACCCCTGTCTTTATCACAACCCCCGAGAGCATGGCGCTTATTGAGCTGGGGGCTGCCGGGTGGGCGTCAGGAAGCCACGTGTGGAAAGGCACCATCGCGGCCTTCACGCCCAGACCCATGATCGTCATTGCTAGAGCAAGGATGGACCATGGACCCGGATTCCCGGATAGCGTAGTGCTGAGGTATGCGAAGTTTAAGGATCCTGTGAGGCCGTAGAGGATCGACATCGCGAAGAGTACTGTCGCAGTCCCGGCCGAACTCATGATCAAATACTTGAAACCTGCCTCGACCGGCTCCCATCGAATCTTTCTGAAGGCCACAAGGACGTACGAGGTTAAGCACATCAGCTCCCAGAACAGGAAGAAGGTGAAGAAGTCGCCTGCAAACGCAACACCGACCATGCCGGCAACCATTAGGAGCAAGAGCGTATAGTACTCCCCCCGGCCGGTGTCACGGTCCATGTATCTCGTCGAGTATATGGCGGTGAGCAGCCCGACGAATATGAAGACCCCAGCCATGAAGATGCTGAGCATATCAATCTCGAGAAGGGCTGCTCCTCGAAGCCTGAGGCTTGCCCAGCACTGCGTGATCACATTCCCAGAGGCCTCCTTATGCAGAAGACAGAGGCTGAGAAAGGATAGGGTGAAACCTGCGACAGCCCAAACGTCGATGAGTCTACGGGCTTTTACCCTCACTCCACCCAGATGGACTATCGGAGCCGTGATAGCGAACAGCACAAGGAAATCGATAGGCCACGTCAACACCTCTATTCACGCCCCCATGAAGATCTTGGCAACAGCCTCTGCGGCAGGATATATCACCTGTAATGGTGCGTACGCGAATATTCCGAAGGCTACAGTCAGGAAGGCTAGGACAGACATCGGCAAGAGCATGCTGATAGGCGCCTCCTTAGTGCCGCCTAGGCCAGGCGGACACTCGCCGAAGAAGACTCGCTTTATCATCCTCAGATAGTAGGCGGCGGTCACTATCGTCGCCGCGACGGCTAAGGAGGATAGGAGCGTATAGTTTGCGGCGAAGCCGCCGGCGAATATCATCCATTCACTAGCGAACCCAGCGAATGGTGGGGTCCCAGCTATGGAGAGGGCCCCACATAGAGTGGCGACGGCTGTCACAGGCATCTTGCCTGCCAGCCCGCCGAGCTTGTTGATGTCACGGATCCCTGTCGCGTAGACTATCGCACCTGCACACATGAAGAGTAGCCCCGGAGGGATGAACGGCCTC
>JAGTQV010000113.1 GCA_018397035.1 Candidatus Bathyarchaeota archaeon
ACGTTCCCAGGCAGCGGGATCATGTCTGGTCCGCAACCGCAGACGGTCGAGTACAGGAGCATACTCTCCATACTAAGCAGCCCTCTGTCATTGCTCTCTGTCAGATACCTGTCCTCAAGGAGTGGAAACATGGCGCCGGTGAATCCGACAGTCCGAATCGGCAGGGTTCTCTCCAGCTCCTTGAGCATGTCGGTAAGGTACGCAGTCAGGAACAATGTCCCGTTAGCTCCAAATCTCTCCACGCCAAGGCGTTCTATCGCCTTGCCGATCGATTGGTCCTCTGTAGGGTATGGGGCGAGTGAGAGGTCGAGTCCATAGTACTTCATCCCCGTCCGGTCCTCGACTCCTCGAGCTGTCTCGTCTATGCTTTCAAACTCCTTTGAGAGTTCACTCATTATCACTCTTCTAGTCTCTGCGAGGCCTCTGCTCTTGCTCGAGATCTTCAGTATGAGGTCTATCGTCTCCAGTCCTAGTGAGAAGCCGTCTTCACCCTGGTGCCAAGAGTAGGGGAAAAATGCGCCGTTAGGCTTCACGTTTGCGCTTGTGCAGAATCTGAAATTATCAAATCCATGCCTCTCTGTTCTGGAGATCCTCTTCACCTGACGGGCACATCTGTTGATCGCTTCGAAGTCGATGCGCCTTCCATGTGTTACTACCACGTTAGAGAAGGAGATCTTGGAGTTACGCATTATTTCAGGGAGGGAATCTATGAAAGGGTAGTCCTGTCCTCCCTCGCACATGCCCACAGGTGTGCAGAACCAGTCTATTCCACTAGCTCTGCAGGCCCCGTCGATCTCCCTGACTAGTCTGCCAACCTCTCCAGGCTGGAGGCCGCCAACCTCGACTAGAGGCTGGGAGCAGAATCTGGTCGTTCTAACCTTTGGATAACTTGCCTTGAAAGCCTTCTTGACTTCAGAGATCAGTCTTGAGGCTCTCTGAACATTCTCCTCATTGCCATCCCTCTGAATGTTGAATCCCGCGTTGATAGATCGAATGTTCATGGAGGAAGAGGAATGTTGAAAGATGCTAAAAACCTTGAGGGTGAACCCGGATCGCAGGCTTGCACACTGGATGGATTTAGCTGTCACACCGGGTTGGCGTTAAGGACTCCAGCGTGGACAGCTACCCTTCCTTAAGCTTCTCCGATATCGTCTTGTATCTGCCGTCTTCAAGAATCCTGATCTTGACGTCGAATCGAGGTTTGAGCCCTATCGTCCTCAGGATGAGCAGGAGCTGACTCTCATCCAGGGTTTCGTTGACTTCTCCAAGAAGTACGAGGCGTGCAAGATTCGGCTCGAGCCTCTTCATGACTTCTGGGTACTGCTTCCACGCCAGGTCCCAGACCTCCATGGCGCGGCCTACGAATATCTTCTTGAGTATCTCCCTTGGCTGAATCCTCTCTCTCTGCTGGCTCTCCTCAGCTTTCTTTGCTTCCTCGCTCTTCTTCGCGAGCAGACGCCGCTGCATCTCGAGCATTCTGCGCCGCTTCCAGAGATCGAGGTCGATGCCCTCGGACAAGCGATCCACCCTCAATTATCCATTGAAATCATTCGAAACCTCAGATATAGAGCTGCTGAAAGCTGCCTCCAGCCACTGGCTAGGTGATGGTGAGGCGGGCTTGCGGCCGCTTGTATACACGGAACCGATAGGCCCCCTATCAAACTCACGACGCAGATTCTCCGGCCCCCTGTACAGCTGTTCCATAGGCAGAGATAAGTTCTGATGCCACGGCCCAAGCCTCAAGACCCCTGGGATATATGCTCACCAGTTCATCTGCTAGCTGTTCAGTCGCCTCGGTGAAGTGTCCACGCGGGAATCCGCCTATGATCACTGCCGGAATCTTCTGCCTTACGAGTGACGAGGCCAGCTCAGCCGTCCTCCTGTCACGCCCCTTGACCGTTAGCCCAACCGTGTATGTTGGATTTATATGTCGCTTTAATTCGCGGAGGGTCATCTTCTGGGCCCTTAGAAGCGGGTTTCCTTCAGGGGGGACCCGTCCCACCTCGAACAACTGCTCCATCAAGCCTTTGAACCGTTCACTATTCCTAGGTATCCTGGCCTTGGGGGAGATGTCGATGACCCAGTCTCTCAATGTGTGGATGTAGAGTCGGAGTGCACCCATCAGGTTCAGCGGGCTCCCAAGAGAAGTCAGCAGGGTGATATGGGTAATGTCAGGTCTGCCTCTTTTCTCCGAGTTGATGAGGCGGTTCATAGCTGCATGATGGTAAGACCTGTCGAGAAGGAGTTGCTCAGGCCTCTTGCGGCGTCTGGTCGCATCCCGTCTGACCACAGGGTGGTCAACCAGCTCTTCCGGCATCAATTCCAGCGATGACTCCGCAAGAATTATTGTCAGCATCAGACGTTCCTCAAAGCTTAACGTTGACTTATCACGATATAAACAGGAGACATGAGACAGGATGCTCGTGAGAGGGATCTTGCCAAGGAGAGGATTGAGAGGCTCTTTACTCTGGCAGAAGACTGCTTCAAGGAGAGCCCTATCCTCGCCAACCGATATGTCGAATTGGCAAGGAGGATCGGGATGAAATGCCGGGTTCGCATACCGAAGCCTCTGAGGATGAGGTACTGTCGCATATGCGGGTACTTCCTTGTTCCAGGGATAAACTCAAGGGTGAGAACGAGACCAGACGGTAAAGGTAGGGTCGTTGTGACATGCCTGAACTGCGGAGAGGTCAAACGCTATCCGATGGTCAAGGAGAAGCTGAGGAGAAGAGGAGCCGCCACCGGCTGAAGAGGAGATCATCCCTCATCAAACCGAAGATATGGATCGGGAGGGCAGGAGTAACAGAAGACTTCATCCATCAGCTCGACGGGCAGCTCAAGGCGAGCAGACTCGTCAAGGTGAAGGTTCAGCAGACCGTTGCAGGTGGACGGGACATCAACGAGATCTCGAAGGCCGTCGCCTCAACTACAGGATCATCATTAGTCGATGTTAGAGGGAATACCTTCACCTTGTGGCGGGACAGTCGTCTCAGGAAGAGGTCTCCCACACAAGCTGAGGTCTGAGTCCTCCAGTGCACGGAGTTCCCAGCTGCCTATGCAGGCCAGCAGCACACCTAGAAAAGCTAGAGCCAGATAGCGCTCGGCCGAAGCCTAGTCCAACGGATTCATCAGCGAGTCCCTTTCCACACTATTTTCAATGTAGTTATGGCAGGATCCTGAGAGTGGTGAAGGGTTCTCGAGATCAGGATAGTTCGAACGGTTCTCGGTGTAAAGTCTAGGCCTATGAAGCATATACCTGCCTTCTCGCCTACAGAACCTCCATGGAGTATCTCGCAAGATCCTCTTAAGACCTACAGAGGCCCTCCAGGCTGGAGCGGCGAATGCTGGTCTGAGATGTCTCCAAGACACTGCGGGTCCAGTCGAAGAGGAGATTAGCCGGCAAGGACTGGGGGTTGATGGTCTCCGAAGCGAGTCCGCCACACATAAGACTCTGCCCTTGAGTAGACCGGTTTCCAGCAGATGCAAGGATCCACATGGGCCCGGATGGGTCGATGAGTGGGGCGATGAATCAAAACTTATATTGTGCATTCGAACTTAGTGGTTGGAACTTCAGTCCACTACGATGCCAGACGGGGTGCCAGTCTACTTGCCCACACCATATGAGGTTCCAGCCGACCTGTTCATAAACCGACTGGCATCATACCTTAAGGAGAATGTTGGGGAGGTCTCACCTCCTGGATGGTCTCTCACCGCCAAGACCGGCTCACATCGCGAGTCCCCACCTCAAGACCCAGATTGGTGGTATATCAGATGCGCCTCGATCCTGCGCAAGCTCTACATTCACGGAGAAGTTGGGGTTTCGAGGCTCAGGGCCGCCTACGGCGGCAGGAAGAGGAGGGGAACGAGCAGGGAGCATGCAAGGCCTGGCGGCGGCTCATCCGTGAGGGAGCCGCTCCAGCAACTTGAGAAAGCGAGATTCGTCTCAAAGGCTGAGAGGAGGGGGCGCAGACTCACCAGTGAGGGTATAAGGCTACTTAACAGGATCTCGGCTGAGATCCTTAGGGAACAGAGGAGGAGTGGAGAAGGGGGAAGATGAGTTCTGAAGATCTAGGCGATGAAGATCTTGAACTCATCCGTAGAAGAAAGCTCTCAGACCTTCAACGCGCGATGGCTGAAGGGGAGAAGGCTGAGAGGGTTCAGAAGCAGCTGGAGGCTCAGAGGGAGAGCCTCCTCAGGGCGATACTCGAGCCTGAAGCAAGACAGAGACTGGCGAACATAAGGATGGTCAGACCTGAATTCGCAGAGCAGCTTGAACTCCAGCTGATCCAGCTGGCCCAGGCAGGCAGGCTCAGGATCCCCCTGAAGGACAGCCAGTTGAAGGAGACGTTGAGGCGACTCCAGAGTCAGAGGAGAGACATCACGATAAGAAGGATCTAGAAAATGGCTAGAAACAAACCGGCTGCAAGGAAGAGGAGGCTGGCCAGCGCCGCGAAGATGAGCAGGCCTGTCCCAACGTGGGTCGTAGCCAAGACACGTGGAAGAGTGAGATCGACACATAGGAGAAGACATTGGAGAAGGACCAAGCTTAAGGCTTAGTGAAGAATCATGTCGACAGACGAGGTTAAAGCGGAAGCAACAACCACAGAAACACCCAAGGAGAGGGTGGAGGCTGCTCCTCCAGAGATCAAGCCTCCCACCGAGGTTGAGGAGGCAGGTGAGGAGATCGAGATCGTTGATGAGAAGTATTACACGGTTAACTTCAGAGATGCATGGAAGACTCCGAGGAAGAGAAGGACTCCAAAGGCGGCAAAGATTCTGGTGGACTTTGTGAAGAGGAACATGAAGATTGACAATGTGAGGGTTAGCGATGAGATGAACAGTAAGATCTGGTCGAGAAGCCTGCAGAAGCCTCCGAGGAGATTAAGGATCAG
>JAGTQV010000011.1 GCA_018397035.1 Candidatus Bathyarchaeota archaeon
CTCCGGGAGAAATGCTGGAACAGAGTCAAAGCCAAGCTCTGGGGTGACGCTTTCTGGACGGCCGGCTACTTCTACCGCTCCGTCGGCGCCACCACAAACGAGGCCATCAAATACTACTTGGAACATAGCCAGAGGAAGCATTGGAAAGCCGTGGACCATGATATCTATCTACAATCCAAACAGAGGCCCATCACCGAATACATAGCGTAACCGGCATTGACCCCCCTGAGCTTCAGCTCAGGGTATTTCAGAGGCCGTAGACAGATAAATAGTAGGTGATTCTGAAATGAAGCAAGCTGGGCTGCGTTGCGTAATGCTCGCCGTCACGGTTGCCTTGCTGGCGATATCGCTTGTGCCTAACCAACTCTCTCAGCCGAAAGTCACGTCACTTTGGGATGATTCCTCTTTTGTGGAAGGCTGGGCACCGTCACTGGAAACCAACGGTGAAATAGCAGTGATTTCAACTCAGAGCGTTCCATCAGGTTTTCAGCATGATTTTGCTTCTCCATTGAACATCGGATATTTTCCAAGAACCACGTTTGTGGAGATAAGATACAGAAAATCTGACACAAGTCAAGGCTCTTTTTGGATACGTATTTCAGACCGGGACACTTCCGGAAACTGTCGCACGCATTCCTTTGGCGATAATCTTCAATCGGAAACTTGGTACACTGCAACTTTGGATGTTGGGCAGTTGAAGTTGATGTACTATGGGTACTATCCTTATCAGATGACATCTATAGGGTTCTATCTTGAGCCCAAATCGGTTGTTGAAATTGATTACATAAAAATCTACACTCTTGATAGGACCAATCAAATAGTTTTCTTCGCTCTGGCAGCTACGATGGTTCTTGTCACAGCCATATCTTTCAAAGATATCAAGTTTTTCGGTATGGCGCTCATATGCGGATGGCGTCGTTTCCTACTACCTGTGCTGGCGGTGATACTCGCAAAAGCAGTAGCCATATCGTCGCTCTACTTTAGATTACAGCCTAGTAGCTACCTCACCTTGTTCATAAACTGGGACAGCAATTGGTACATTGGGATCATAGACAGGGGATACGTCGGTAAAGCTTGGGCATTCTTCCCAGGCTATCCGATAACTGCTTACGCAATAAAGATTTTGACTGGCGACCCCAAGCTCTCAGCTGTCGTCGTTAGCCTAATCTTTGGCATTCTTTGCGTCCCCGCATTTCAACTAATGGCTGAACACTATATGTCATGGTCAGAGGCAATGGAAGGCACATTGATAGTAACCTTTTTTCCGATAACTTTTCTGTTTACAACAGTGGCTTATAGCGAGCCACTTTTTCTTTTCGCTTCTTTGATGTGCTGGCATCTCTATCTAGATGAGAGGATTCTATCATCGAGCGTCTTCGCTGCGATAGCAGCCATAACGCGCCCCTACGGTATCATCATAGTGTTGCCGATTCTTCTAGACTGCTTGTTAAAACGCAAGTGGAGAGACGCTCTTAAGTCTGTAATTCCGGTCTCAGCACTTTTTTCTTGGCTCTGCTACGGGTACTTGACAGTCGGAGATTGGCTAGCATTTCGCACAGCTCAAGAAACATGGGGCCAAAACGACTGGCTAAGATCTTATCTGCTCCCTTTCCTTGTAGGTTCCTATGTTGGGTTCGACGCGGCGAGACTTGTGCTAATCGTCATGTTTGGTTATCTGGCTTTTGCTTCATGGAAAGTGGATTGGAGGATTTGCCTTTATGCCCTTGTTCTATTCTTCGGAATTCTTGGTTTTTCAGATGCCAGATCCTACATACGCTATTTCAGTTTCATCTTTCCAGTGTGGCTTTCAGTGCCGAGAACGAAGAATGTGCTGGTAGTGATGTTCCTAATAAGTTTCTTCTTCGTTCACGCATTATCAATTTGGCATCAATTCATTATGGGATGGGTTGCCTAGATGTATCCACTGTCTCATCAACGAACGTATGAAGAGATATCTCACTTGTGTTTCGGGAGGTGGCCAGAGAAATCATCTAAGGCATCCCTTGGATGAAGCCCAACTTTGACTATTATGCTGAGCTGGTTGATGGCTGAGTATGACCGTCATCATAACTTTGCCAGTCTATAAGGACTCAGAATTCTTGAGACGTGCTGTGGAGCTGCTTGAAGAAGTCACGCCTTCAATAACAAGAGATTTCACTATTGTTGTGGCGGAGGACGTGTCTGACTCATCAAGAATAGTCTGCGAGCTCACAACCAAATATCCCAATATTTACTACTGTCAAAGCGACCGTAGACTCGGCAAGGGGAGAGCACTACGCGAAGTTTGGAAGAAGATTGGAGGGGACGTCTACGTATTCATGGACGTTGATTTGAGCACAGATCTCATAATGTTTGGCGCCTATGATAACATGATTAGGAAAACTGGGGAATACGATCTAGTTATCGGTTCAAGATATATTCAAGGATCCGTAGTCAAGAGGCCTTGGCTTAGGGTATTCGCCTCTCTTTTCTATAACTTAATTGTGAGGTCCCTGTTTCATACAGGAGTTTATGACCATCAGTGTGGATTCAAATCGCTCTCTAGGAAAGCTGCTACTTTGGTGCTTGCAGGAACCAAAAGCAATTCCTGGTTCTTGGATACGGAATTGATAGTCCTTGCATTAAGGAGGGGGCTACGTGTGCTGGAGATCCCCATCTTTTGGGTCGAAAAGAAGAACAAGAAGAGCGTTGTAGAAGTGATCAATCTGGTCAAGGATGCATGTATTCACATGTCAGATTTTGCAAGATTTCTAAGACTAGCGCTGAAAACTGGTGTAGTACAGAGAAACTGAACCTGCTCGATCACGAAAGATCATGCTCGAGAAACTCCTCTATCTATTATCGGGCTCCCAGAGTAAGTACAAGCCCTAATATTGATAAGTCAAGGAAAGCTCCCACCTTTCAGAAAATTCATGAGCTTCGCAATATCCGGCTTCTTCATATTCATGATTATGACGGAATCCGGGGTCCTTCTAACATAGTTCTGGACAAGAATACGCCACTTCCAGTTATGGCTCAAATTTCTCAGGTTCCAAATAAGCGACATAAGAAGCGGATGCGCTCTGCTACTCATTCGAAACGTGAGGAACAGGATTGCACCGAGGGTAAGAGCTACTGCTAGTGGAACATACTTAAGCAGGTTGCCCCGGCCATAGTTTCTGATCAGCGTTGCCAACCTGTTCTTGCTCATATGGTAGCTAGAAAAAGCGGGCATCCTCCTCAGCACACTACTCTCGGCATGGTAGACTACCGAGCCAGGGACCACAATGACTCTGTAACCCCTAAGCCATACTCTCCAGCAGAGGTCTACATCCTCATAATAAGCACGAAATTTCTCATCAAATAGACCAATTTCTTTTGTCAGGTCTCTTCTGATCATTAGTGCAGCACCTTTTGCAAAGAAGATAGGTGCCATCGCCTCCCGATCCTTGGCTCCCCAAGGCTGCCGATTCACTGAGTTTCCAAGGTAGTCTAAGAATCCGCCTATTGAGTCAACTCTGTTACGGTCTTCCATGTTGAGGAGTTTGCTCTGGCATACCCCGATGGAAGGGTCGGACTCCATAACTTCAACGAGCCTTGAAACAGATGTAGGAGTAACCTCGGTGTCATTGTTAAGGAGAAATACATAGTCGCCCCCAGCTATCCTCGCACCTATGTTGTTTGATTCTGCGTACCCTAGATTTTGAGAGTTTTCAGCAATTTTCAAGCGTGAAAAGTTCTTGTAGTGTTCTCTTACGTACCTAATGCTATCATCTGTTGAAGCATCATCAACGACTATTACTTCGAAGTTTTGATAAACCAGTTCTGTAATGGAGTCTAGGCATCTGGCCAAGAGATTTCTGTTATTGTAGTTGGCTACAACAATGGAAACCAGCGGTGTCCTTGAAGCGAAGGTAAACACCGTCCAAGCTTCCTCGATCAGTATTTTCGCTTTCTGGTTAAAATGCACACAGCAAGCAGAATAATGGCGAGGCTTGAGACTGAAATTACTGAACCAATCTTGAAATACTTCTCCGGAACGAACTCAATTTCAAGAATATTCTTCTCACTATCAACTAGGAATCCGTTTAGCAGTAAGCTGACGGGAATTCGCCTGTACGTCCTGTCATCTCCACTGGCAACCCAGCCTGGGTGGTAATTTTCAGAGAGCACTACTAAGAGTTGTCTCTCGGCCTGAAGGTATGCGACAATTTTTGTTGGCTCCGGCCTATCGTATTTTATACTGGTAGGTCTCGCTTCGGCGAATAAGATGTCAAGTTCCTGTGGGCAATCTCTTCCCAGCCACAGCGGCTGAGACTCAAGACCATACAATTGGCCGGCGTCTGTCAAAGAGACATCCACGACGAAGACGTAATGGTCAAACTTTGCTGGCGGGGTCGGGTCGAAATGGTAATGTAGCTTTATCAGGTTTCCAAAGATCTCTCCTCTAATCAGCTGTGCTCCCAAAGTTTCATAGTTTAGTCTGATAGAACTGTTGTGTGACCCATTTTGTATGGGCATATCAGTCTTTTCACTATCGACAATGAAAATCATTCTTGCACCTGATGTAGCTATTTGCCTAAGCAATCGGTCTGCCTCAGCTTTCAGAATACCGTCGGGAATCAAGCAGAGCATATTCAGCCCTCCAGAACCACCATGGTTGTTGATGACAAGTTGGTAGACGCCTCTGCTAAGCAACACTCTGCCAACCCCAATCCATTTGATCCTTGCCCACCGATCTTGCAGCACAATCTCGGAGTTCAGATCCGAGTCTGGAAGACTGAAAGAGAGTTTGCCGCCGTTTGGGCTCGTTACTACTCTTGCCCACAAATGGTATGGTCCTTCTTCCTTAACTCCAAAGGTTACCTGCATAGTCGCGTTTGAGTCAGCCCAAACAACTCCTTGATTGAAGTCTAGATCGTAGCTTACTTTGGGTTGAAACTGAGCAAGTACATTGGTCCACAAATCGTTGAGTCTAAGTATTGACCAGCCGTATCTTGATGATGATCCAGATTGAAGTATGGGTATGCTGTACCTTCCTGTTGTTATGTCCAAGATAGCTTCGTGCAATGCTCTTTCGTGCATTAGCACGATGTCTTCTGATGATACTATATCTAGTAGGCTTGATTGATTTGGCTCCTGTTCGATGAAAGAAAGGCCCCACATCGCGCTGGTAAAGTGCACAATCTTTGATAAAGGTATGAATGCGTCTAGGCCGCCGAAACAGAAAATCCTTCCTGAAATACAGTGGATATCGGGCGTACTGTGACCATTTTCGAAGACGAATAGCTGATTGTTCTGGTATTTGAGTCTAAGGTCTTTCTGATTATGCAGGTTGCCTAGAATTTCGACCGAATGAGGATTCAGCGTGTCACCGTGATATACGATATGGCTAACTCCAACAGAGCTTAGTATTTTCCCTATGTTTTCCGTTCTGTTGTGTACTAGGGAAGAACTGACGAAATCGTTGAAGACACTGATTGCTGGTGAAGATCCAAAAAGAACCCTCTGGGATGACGCCCAGAGCGGAAGCGGTGGTAGTTCTTTTCCATTGTTGCGCCATGAGACGATTGAGACAGGCTCGTCGGGCAGCCATAGCGTCTTGACATGCCCTCCTTCTTTGGCAAGCCACCTATCGAGGTCATGATAGTCTTGAGGAAGAACCGTATTAGAAAAGGTCGATAGAACCATCGGGAAGCCTGAGAAAATGGATGTTCCAACTATCAGAAAACAAAGGAAGACACCTTGAATTTTGTGAAATTTTGCACCCGCTCTCATGCTGATGCCGCTTTCTTTGCCGAAGCGGCCACTCAGTCGGGACTGTACTTCACCGACTAGGAGTCCGCACAATAGAGAGAATGAAAAAACAAGATACCCGGCCCACTTGTCAGGGTCTCTAAAGATCCAGCCGACCCGCGAGATTAGTGGTAATCGTGCTGTCAACCACAGGTAGCTTTCACCCATGGGTTGTTGCGAGCCTTTTGAGAGAAATATCATCGCGACCGAGAAAAGTCCAAGCTGCAACGCCAATCTGTTCCTCGAATTCAAGAGATAGTATGCGAAAGAGAGTACCACAGGAACTAGGGAGGACAAGATCCATAGGTTGTCATAAGGGGCGGGCAGATCAAAGCTTGAGGTAGGCCACCAATTCCCCCTGAGCCTAAAAACATTTATGAGTCTAGATGCTCGGCTCAGCATGATGACGTTACTCTCATCAAACACATAAGTCAGGGGCCCACCAGAGTAGAGTCTATGAAAAGACTGTAGGTACGGCATGATCCAAAAGGCATCCAACCCAAGCGTAGAAGCATACGCAATTGTGAACATGATAAAGCAGCGCGTTGCAGTCCGGGTAGCAGAGCCGTTTCCTAGATCCAACATAATAGAGACGGCAAACGTGCAGACGATCAATAGGAAGTTAGCAAATATGATGAAGGGTGCAGTCTGGGATATTGTGAGGACCAAACCTAGTAAGCAGCCGATCTTGGCTGCTTCCCTAACATTGGCGCATCTGCATCCTCTATGCACAATGAAGAACACCAGCGGGATAAATGCGTAGCCCCACAAGAGAAAGTAATGAGGTATCCTCATAAAAACCCATGGATTCACAGTGTATGTCCCAGCGGCTGCAATAGCAGCAAGGTAGCAGGTTAACAGCGAAGCTCGGATGGAGGAAGACTCCTTCAACACTACTGTGAACATGATGAAGCTGATGAGGAAGAGCAGCATGAAGTAGAAGACACGCTGGGAAACTTCAGGATGAAAGATCACTGGAATCAGTAGGAAGTAGACTTTGAACTGCGGGATAACTCCCACGTTATCCCAACTGAGCCTAGGGTTCCATGTGGTAAAGCTGGCCTCTGTCACTTTGAACTGCCACACTATGTCGCCGCCTTCAAAAAGGCCCGGATTGAACAAGAAACTACGCAGGACTACTAGCGCAAGAATAGATGAGTACGCCGCCCCAAAAGCGAAAGGTCGCCAAGTAGCCAAGTTTTCACTCTGCTTTCACGATGTTGCCTAACCTAGCAGACAGGTCAAGAAGTAGCCGTTTGCATCGCTTCCAGCATTCTATCAGCCTTCTCTACTATCTTGTTCCAAGAGTGATATTTGCATACGAAATCACGAGCTCTCCTTCCCATGTCTGAAAGGACCGTAATATTTCTTATTGCAAACACCACCTTTTCAGCAAATTCCTCTATTGAACAGATGAGAGCTTCTTTACCGTCGGTTACACCCAAGCCTTCAACGCCGATTGGCGTGGACACAACTACCTTTTCACATGCCATATACGTCAGTACTTTTGTCTTGATCCCTGTACCGATAACAAGTGGTGCGATACAAATGTCAGCGGCATTTATGACCGCAGCCAAATCACTGACTCTACCGGTCAGCAAAAGCTTTCCGGATAAATTCTTGATTCCCAATCTGCCGTGTTCACCAACAAGAAGCATCCACGCCTCAGGCTCTTTGAAACTGATATGCGGCATCAAACATTCTATGATATATTTTGCTGCTTGCACATTTGGCAGATGCTTCATGTATCCTACGAAAACTATCACAACGGCATTCTCTGGAATTCCGAGTTTCCTTCTGGTTTCAACGCCTTTTTGCCTATCAGGCTTGAACTCATCAACATCGACACCATTCTCAACAAACTCAACTTTGTCTGGTCGCACACCAAATAGCATCTCGCAAAGTCGCTTCTCAAACTGTGAAGTCACTATGATTCTATCAGCAACAGAATAAGCAATTCTGTCCACCAAACCAAGGAGAAGAAACCTAGCCCAATACGGTACTGGCGGCAGATCATCTTTTGATGTCTTTATCAGCGGCTGGCTGAGACCGTGTGTATCTAGTATGCATGGTAGGTGTTGCTGCTTCGCGAATAGTAGTGGGAAGAGGTTTGATGAGTAGTTTAACCACACTACGTCAGCACTTTTCATGTAGGGCCGTGATTTTAGTGCCAGAAGAGGTGAAAGCGTCAAAAAAATCTCAACTGCACTATGGCTTTTCAAAGACGCGAGTATTCGCTGGATTAATTGCGTTCTTAGAAGAACCTTGCTTAAGAGGGGATAGCCTATTTCATGAACGTTTATACCATGAAGATCATAGTCTCGACATGAAGGCGCCAAAGTGAAGTAGTCTATCATATGACCTAACTTTGCAAGTCTTCTAAGAATACTGGCAATTCTGACGGCACCTCCTGAGGTCGTTGAGTCTATAAGCTGCCAACCGCCAAAGACCAAGAGCTTCATCTTGTCAGTAGCCCCCGACAACTCCATAGCTTGCTCTTGTGTCTTGCTTGATCAATGGACAAATGCATGACCATCCCGGCTCATTTGATCTTATGGAGCACGTATATGTGAAGCTACCTTTTTTTCTTTCGCTACCATGATGGGGCCTGTGTTTGTCAAAGGTCTTGAACAAGCGTGGCGAGACCCCACTAGCGCGATGGTATAGGAAGGGTCTTCGCCGTGGAGACGCCTAGGCCATTTTGTGAGCGCATTTTCTTGCAGTGTGATAGGAGAATGAGAAGTCATAGAGATCGTAGACTATGGTGGAAAGACAACCATTGATGGACGGCCGATAGTGATGCTATCAGACCTCAGAGACTCATATATTGTTTCACCAGAGTGTGAATGTTGGGGCGGCAGGGGAAGCCTAGATGCGGAGCCATAGTGCTCAGCCTGCGGACGAGTAGGCTCCTCATATATGATATGCGTGCGATGAATGTTACATATTGAATTCAGACAGCGTCGCAACCGTTCTGTTCGCATACTCTTACAGCTTCTTCTATCACGCTTGGCTCAAGAACGAAATCAGAGTTCACTATGTAAACGTATTTTCCGTCACCTTCTCGGTACCGTAGTTCATCTGCTCGCTTCTTTCATCAGCTCTTATCTGGAAAACCTTTGCACCGAACTTCTTAGCGATCTCAACTTTCTTATCTTTGGAGAGTCTGTCAACGACAATGATCTCAATATTCGTGTAGGACTGTTTTCCTCGTTCAATAAGACCTGACATATCAACAGTACAACCATCTAACCAGGGTCATGACCTTCCAAGAGTAATACAGGACTGAGGTCGCGTTCAAATGGATAAATATGTGATCAATTCATTCATCCTTCTCTTCTACGTATGGTCTCTAAGGGCTTTTTGCCGCGCTCTTTCTGAGACACCCCTTATCTCGTCTTCCGTGCTCAGATAATATTGCACAAGATATGGCAGTTCATTATCATAAGTGATTACCCCTTCTCCAATCTTGAAGAATCTCATACGCGATCCCAATAAAAGAATCTTCGTCTGCAAATCACCTCATCTATTATCTTCATCATTTCATCCGCTGACCCGTCTCAACAGAATTTCTTGACTATTCTTTTGCATTCGCGCTCAACCTTTCTATCAATTCTTCATCGGGCAAAACGTTCTGCAATCCTTCAGCTGGAATGTGAACATTACCTTTCGAGAGGAAGCCACTATGCTCATGCATTATCGGATCCCTAGTCCAGCCATATCATATTCCGCTGATGGCGTTCGAAGAGTATTAAAATCGCGCACGCTGCCTCGCCTGCTTCAGGGTTTCTGGTATTCCTCCAATTGAAGCAAGGTATCCCTAAGGACATCATTCCTTCCTTCGGCCCGCTAAATGATTCACATATTCTAATATATATTCATGAGTCGTTATCTGCTCCGTGAACCGTAAATCTACGCATGGCTTATTGATTGCGGTTCCTAGCAGTTTCACAGTCTTGAAGCAACAACAATGTCTTGGTAGCTGAGAAATCTTGATCTTCCACACCAAGACCCAAATTGAATTGGCTCCATGATTTCTAGCTTGCAGTCGTCATAAAGGCCACGGATAAAACGCTCATCATAAGCGACAGCAGCCTCCGGCTCATACGGACTTATTGTACGATAAACTCCCATATCGTATCGGAAGTTGAGGCTGGATACTCCTCGTTTAATATGTTCCAGAGATTCGTCGTTCAGCAGAAAGAAGGTTATCAGAGACCGACCGCCCTTCTTTAGGACGTGGGATACCTCAGACAGATAGTTCTCCACATCTGCCGGCAACATGTGTGTGAAAACGGATTTCAGAAGTACCAAGTCAAAAGACTGAGACTGAAACGGAAACTTGAACTCACTAGGCTTCAGGTAACCGCCGGGATTATAGTACTTGTTGTATACGTCTGCGTAGCTGAACGTGAAATTACGATGTCTAGAGGATATCTCTTTGTTACACCAACCTATGGCTGCCTTATTTATGTCAAATCCCTCGTAAAGGCCAACATTTGAAAGATACTTAGTCAGGAAGATTGCCATCTGACCGCATCCGCATCCAACATCCAAAACTTTCTCATTTGACTTCAGTTGGCATAGGTTGATTAGGATGTCCAGAAACTCATGACCGCCTTTGAAGTACTCATCGAGTGTTGGGATACCAGAGTAGGCTCGAATCCGAAGTGGGGGGATCAATTCTCCTCTGAGACTAACTCGATCGATGTACTCCGCCCATGTTCGAATCCCAAGTACCCACGTACGACTTATCCTTCTAATAGAATTCGGTAGAAGCGATCGAATCCTCGAGGAAATCACCGTTCGCTTCACGAAATGCTCTCTCATTGATGATTCGTCTCTTTCGGCTAGTACTGACTTCATAACTCGCCGATTAATTCACGACAGGATTTCTAAATCGCATATGTGCTCTATCACCGTGAGAGATGGTGTTTCCCTTTTCAAAGGATCCTTTCATTCCTGATAAGACTTGCTCTATGGTGAGTTAATGATAGAGAGACATGCTGGATCACTTACGAGAAGTTGTGGGTCGGGGGAGCATAGGTGAGCCCACGACGGTTCATCGTGTTTCAGCAAGACGGATCGAGCTCCGGCAGATATGTCAGTAGAACAGGCTCAGTTTGCGCGCGTAGCAGCTATGGATGCTCGAGATCCTGACTGACCCTTCAAGTCAATTCTATGCGAATGAGGAAACAGAAAAGGGTGTAAGCCAGCTGGAGCAGTATCTGGTTGGCAACGGAATCGGATATATCCAGTGCCGGTTAGCCCTCTCAGACCAAAAGAAAACAGAGGTTCTAGAGTCTACGGACAGAGGCAGCATCAGTTCAAACTAGCAGACGAGAACTTTCACTAGCGCAACGCGGTTAGATTGCACATGAGCCTGGACTGGGAGCTCAGAAACCATGATCCAAGACTTCAAACCTTAGTGGAACGATGGCAGTTCACACCCACGAGCGTGGCCCAAACAAGGGAACGGCGCGCGCGTTTTTATATCGGAACGTGACCTATCGCAGGAAGAAAACAACTTCAGCACGAAGAGGCTGACAGTGAATTGTGAGTGTCACGAAACCCGCCGCGAAGGAGGGTCTAGCGCGCGCGGCCCCCAGTATGAAAGCAAAGCCTTCAGGGAATCAATGAAGGCGTTAGGCCTAAAGCAGGAGTTCATCACAGTGAATACACTGGAGCAGAACGGGCGTCTGGAGTCCTTCCATAAGACGTTGAAGCGCGAGTACATATGGACAAGAGACTTGAGCTTCCAGGAGGCAGCTGAAGTCATCCAGGAAGCCTTCATCGACTACAACCAGAGGAGAATCCACTCCGCCCTGAAATACATGACACCCCACGAATACCTGGAGAAGCTCAAGGTGACCCAGATTGCATGAGAAAAACATAAGTTCAAAACCCGAAAAACGTTCTCCAAAACAGGGGTCCAGTCCAATGAAACCTGTGGTATTCTACGGCATCATGATACAACTCCACACTCAGAGATTGTATCTGCGAAACGTCAATCTTAGGGTAGACGCGTAATGCTCCCTGCTATATCAGTAATCATAAGAACATACAACTCTGAGAGATACGTCAGAGATGCGCTGGAGTCTGTTCTTGCTCAAGACTACTACGGAAAAATCGAATTGGTGATCTGCTACGATGAGTCGTCTAAAGACGATACTTTGAAGATACTCCAGAAATATGTTCTGAGAATGACTCCAAACAGAAGTATCAAGTTGATCAGGTACAGACATGTTTCTCCATTCCGGGCGTTTCTCCATTCCGGGCCTTGACACGTTACGGCATCCCTAACTGCACTGGCGAGTACGTTACATTTCTTGATTATGACAACAAGTTTCCTCCGACATACATTAGAAAGGTAGTTGAGCTTTCGGTTAGGAACAATTCCAGATTTATCTTTACTAGAGCCTCTTTGATAGACAGCGGTGGACAACGTCTTGGCAGGAACCTATGCAACGTCCCAAATGACTACGCTGATTTGAAAAGGCTTGTGATGAGAAACTACGTTGATACTAACAGGATTGTCATTCACAGTAATGTTCTCAAAGGACTGTTGCCTGAGCTTAGACTTCTAGATAGTGAATTCTATGATTGGATATGGGAGGCTGGCTTCTAGCATTGCTTGCGCTTAATCCTAGTGTTAGGTATGTGGCAGATGTCGAAATGGAGTACAGGGTACATCAGTCTAATATCGCATACAGCGTGCATATTGGCATTTCGCGTGACTTACATATTAGGAACTTGGAAAAGGACTTCAGGACTCTGACCGCTTTCAAGAACCTGAGATGGAACAAACTGGCACTTTCGCAGAAGCTCTATTTGCATCTCGCATTACTTGAGAAGTTGATCCTAGTTTGCCTACTGAAGCATTTCACTCCGGAGCGTAGTTTCCCTTTTGTCTACAAGGCATTTGCATTAATAGTCCAGATCCCAAAAAAAAGGACCTAGACGAGACCAGAGACTGATAATGTAGGACTTACTGTCTGGTGAGCACTCACTCATGAAAGAGGTTATGGTCTAGGTTGGTGATCCGAGTCTGCCTGTTGTCAGCCGATGGTTCTGTTAGGCTGCGATCGAGTTAAGCTTTTGCCGGTAACGTTTCTGGATTCGTATGGTTCTCGTCGCGTCAGCATGAACCAGATTGTCTCGAGCATCTTGTTCGCGACTGCTATGATCGCTTTCCGGTCTCCTCGTCTATGCTTCACCCGCTCATAGTAGTTTCGCATTCGCTCGTCATGGTTGACGGCGACTCTGGCTGCCTCGACGATGATCCATCTTAGTGTTCGTGAACCCTGCTTCGTTATGCTTCCATGACATTCTACGCTGCCCGACTGATGCAGGGATGGAGCCAGCCCTGCCAATGAGACCAGCTTCTTGCAGTCTGGGAAGCGTTGGATACTGTCGATCTCGGATCTGATCAGCAATGCTGAGTAGACGTCTATACAGTCATGCTTAGCAGAAGCCTAACATCCTCGTCCTCAACTGCTTTGTCGCGGATTTCTTCATCCACTCGCTTGGTCTGTTGATTGAGGCTTTCCAGGTGGGTTAGGTGGTTGTCTAGGGTCGCCTGTCCAGCGATGGTCGTTCAAGACTTCTCAGCCATTCTAGTCCTCGCTTTCCGAAGAGGTCGCTTAACTCGTGTCTGAATCCATGCTTGTCTACTATGGCGTGGATTTCGTTCTTCACCATGGTACGAATCTTGATGATGCCTACCCTATGTCTGACTAGGGCTCTGATTTCTCTGAGGTGTTTTGGTGGTACGTAGCTTTCAGCGACTAGGTTGCTCCGTAGCGGGTGAGCTAGGATTCTAGCGTCCACCTTGTCACTCTTGATCCTAGCGGATATGATGGCTTTGGTCTTCAAGGGATTCGCCAACGCCACATGCATGTGCCTCTCGTCGAGGTGGTTGTATAGGTTTGTCCAGACGCTTCCTGTTGATTCCATGACAACCCTGTTATGCGTGGTAAGCCTCGACGTGAAGCCTTCTATGCCTTCATGGTTGTTCGTGAACGTGAACTCGTCCACTGTGACTCCTTCAGGATCCATTATTGCAGCCCTGCACTTCGTTTTGCTGATGTACATCCCTATAAACCTCACCGTTCTTCACCTTGTCACCTCCTGACTGGCTTCAGGCTGCAATCACTCATCCGGATGCGAAGCCCACTACTCTAGCAGCTCAGGATACCGTCCAGCCACACACTCGGTCGCATGGACCAGCTCACCAATGGACTAGCCAACCGAGATCTCAGCAACGAACACCTTTCATAAGGTCACACACACTCGTTAAGAACTTATCTCAGCAAGTTGATTGTCTATATTCTGAATACTGCCTGAAAATCGTCTATATTCTTCAACACTTGCCTATAACTCAACCCTTTCTTTAAACTGTTTATTTCTCTCCAAACAATTGGTACAGTCTTAAGCGAATAAGTCTCCTATCCGACGCTTGACCGCTAATGCTGAAAGACTCGAATAAAGAGGTCCAAGCTATCTTTGCGTTTTCGACATCTCGGTCAAAGTCAAATGCGATCTTCCTCGTGAAATCTTTGTCTTTTCCACTTGCTATAATGAAGATAAAGTCCTTATCATCTGTGGATAAGCAGCCGAATCCGTAAAGGAAGGTCCAAGCGCCCCCTTCGTAATGCGTGTTACTTTCCACATTCCCTTTTGCAAAATCCGCGACTTGACGTTCTTCAACACAAGCGTAACTGACATTCCTAGCATTACACGCGAAGAACCCAGAACCTAGATTTGGGCTAGATGTCTTATAAACAAATATTCCATCAACATAGTCGATGACAGTATTGATGTGCCTCGAATTCCACATCACACCCACTGCGATGGTGCCTCTATGTCTCTCTGGATTGTGCACATGGAATACTACCCTCTCGGCAACAACAGTGACACCAAAAGAGATAGTTCCATTTGTCTCTACATGCATCATGTATGGTCTAAAAAGATGATGATCGACCTTCAATAAATTTCCATTTTCAAAGATTTCGAGCAAGAAGCGCCCTGGTTCAATATCTCCGCACGAGCTGCTGAATGCTTCCTCTGTACCATACGGCCCTAATATGTGATTATACACCGAGAAACTATTGACGGAATACGGGTAGTTCAAATTCACTATTTCCTTGCTAGTGAGATCTTCGATTTCGCTCAGAGTCTGTTGTCTCCAATTTGCATAAATAGTGAGCGAGCTTACTGCGAGGATCGTTGAGAAAAGAATTGCCAATACATTTTTTGAAAAAAAGGAAGTGCAGTTTTGCTTCCCTGGCATTAAGCTGCAAGCTTCAGGCCTCTTCTAGTGAACTTCAGAAGATAGTATAGAGTACGGTTGAATTCTAGTCTGAAGTTAGACATTTCAGCCGGATTCAGGTCTCCTTGAAGTGAAATCCATCAATCTTCTTTGGAACCCAATCTGTCTTCGAGAGGCTCACCGTTCTGCAATCATGCCTCTTTGCAATCTCGTCGATCCCTAAGTAACGAAAAAGCGTTTCCGCATTTGTCCCACTTGCGTCATTCTCAAATACGAAAATCTCACACGAGGAATATTTCGAACGTAAGGTCTTTATCAGAGCATCAAGAACGGTCGGATCGGTAGTCGCTCCTGTTTCGGATCTTCGGTAGTCACACGTTGCAATCTTAATTCCTATGTTTGAGGCTTTCTCGGGTAGTTCCAACATTTTCAAGGTCCTTTTCATATCCTGCTCTGCATCCGAGATTACTGCAGCGTGTACCATTGCCATAAAGATAGTTCACCAGGCTGGAAACTTGTTACATGAATGTGTATGACATAAAGGTATTGGTCACATTGCCTGATTTCGCAGTCAAAACTCATATGTAATTCGTAGGATTGATAAATTCGCCTAGCCTGTAGCCAGCTTGATAAGCGAGACCCTTTAGAACTAGCAGAAGGCTTGATTGTATCCAGTAGGAAAACGTTTTTTTCGTGAACCCCCCTTTCCTAAACCTGGTTTTTCGCCTTATGAGTTCAATGTAATATCCTGTTTTTTCCAGGTCTCGCGTAGATTTACCGTACCTGTAGTTCTTTCTCCACAGGTCTATGAGGCTGGTTGGTTCAATGTGGGAAACCGCTCTTGGTAGGATCCCAACCATGTGCGAGATCCTGCAGGCTTCGTAGTATAATATTGCGTGGTCGTGTGCAACAACCAACGGCATCAGCTTCTCAGGTATAGCCCTGAATGCCTTACATAGAATATCTCTTCGATAGAACCTGGCCATAAGAGTTCCCTCAAGTGGGTCAAGCTGGCATCTTCGCAGTGAGTGAACTAAATGTCTATCCGCATCAAACAGTCTCTGCAGCCAGTTCCTGCATTCATAAGCTCTCTCTTCAAGGCAGAGCATATCGTATTTTCCAATCAAATGAACTGCACGCCGGATTGCAGACTTCTCTAATACCTGATCGGAATCGAGCAAAAGAATAAGTGAGCCTCTAGTTTCAAGAAGGCCCACGTATCGGGCTTCAAGAAGCTTGCCGCGAATCGTCTTAAAGGTTGCTCCAAAATGTTCCGCAATACTTTTTGTATCGTCTTGAGAGTTACTGTCAACTATGACAACTTCTAGGTTTGGATAGTCCTGCCCCTCAATCGATTGCAAGCATTTGGCTAGCGTAGAAGATGAGTTATGTGTCGGAATGACTATTGAGACGAGGGGTTCAGGTTTGTCTGACATAGTAATACAACGCTGTATCTCCCTTCAGTCTACACCACTTTAGTCACTATGATCTGCATGAACTCTCTGGCCGCACTATTCCAGCTGAAATCTCTAGACCGCTCAAGAGCATTTTTCGATAACCTCTCCCTCAGCTCCTCATCCTTCAATAATCTTATGGTTTCTCTGCTCAGCTTCTCCACTTTTCCAAAAGGCACGAGCACACCGGTTACGTTGTTTCTGACAGAGTCTCTGAGTCCTGGTACATCGTACGCTACAGCTGGTGTTCCCAAGGCATTAGCTTCTGTAACGACTAAGCCCCACCCCTCCCTCAGCCCAGGCATCACGAGCACGTGTGCCCTCCTTAGCAGGTCAAACTTTTCTTCATCACTTATGTTGTCGAAGAATCTCACTCCTGCAGGGGCACCTGCCTTCAAACGCTCCTTAAGGTATCCTTCCCCAACCATCCAGAGCTGTGCATCCGGGATCTGTTTCGAGACTATCCTATATGCTTCGATGGCATGGTCTGGCAGTTTCGCCTTCTTCATCCTGCCAACAAAGATCATTGTAGGTTTCTCTTCTTTCTCAGGAAGCGAGTCTAGAGGTTTGGTCGACAGCCCCTCAGGGACGACTGAGACATTTCTCAATCCCAATGAATGGAGATCCCTTCTCGTTGACTCTGACACAGTAACCATCGGTATGTCAATGTAGTTTCTAAGCCATCGCTTCTCTAGAAAATGGTATCCTATCAAGCTTATTGGGAAGGGAGTCTCATAGAACCAGTACTCTCTGGCGAGTTGGTGGATGAGGCCGAGTATGACTTCTCCACCGTCAACGAATCTAGGCGTCATGAAGGGCCGCGTATTAATCTCATCGATCACAACATCGTATCCCTCATTTCTGAAGCGATTCTCATAGTTTCTTCTAGCTCTCCAGTATACGGTGTATCTTCCCCCATCTCTGATGATTCTGATTCCATCAACCACTTCCTCTTCTCTGCAACCTGGAAACTTTGAGGTGAACAAGGTTACGTTGTGTCCCTCGGCCGCCCATCTTCTTGCTACTTCATGGGTGAAGAGTTCCGCGCCTCCAGCATCAGGATTCTTGATGTCTCTCCAGTTGAACCAGAGCACATCTAGACTATCCAAGTCAACACACGTCAGGATATCCAATCATTCAGGCAGCTAGATATCGTGAATCGTTGAGTTGAGATATATATCTTAAGGCAAGAATGGGCTTGGCGCTTTCCAGGTTTTTGCCAGTGGATATGAGCATTTTCTGTATATGATTTAAGCTTGCTGGACTGTGTGTTCTGAAGTCCCTTGTTACTGTGATGTTGCGTCTTCCCGGCTTCTGGATTTCTGGCTGGGTATCGCTCTCTTGACTCCGTGCCTTCAGGCCCTCTGAGTCTTCTGCTAGAGAATTTGTCGCTGGTTGACTGTCGGTCTGTCTTTTGTTATCTTGGCTGGTATTCTGAGGCTTGGTGGGGGCGGGCTAGGATCTAACGTATTCGCTGTGTCAGGGGACGGGCTGATGTCTGTTGCAGCCCCGGCCGTATGCCCGGATCATGTGCGGGTTGATACTTTTGAATTGACCGATGAACATCCAGATTCGAGCTGAAAACATCGGTCTCCCATCAGCCTCTCGAATGCCGCGGTTGAGATGGGTCCGGCAGGTCGTATCCTTATAAGTCCTGGTTCCGGTATCTAGCTTGGCGAGCGGATTGGCTGAGAAGATCCCGAGCTGGCTTGAGCGGCTCCTGCTACCTAGACTCAGTTCCCTGGAAGGTGAGCTGAGAGCATTCCGCGGAGAGGTTACTGGTGAGTTCAAGGCTGTTCATGCACGAATTGACAGCTTGGAGAAGGAGACCTCCTCTCTCCGGGGCGAGATGAATACGAGGATCCTCAGCCTGGAAAGAGAGTTAGTTTCTCTTCGGAACGAGATCAATACGAGGTTCGATGCTCTAGAGAGCAAGGTAAGTCTGGTTGAAGACGTGACGAGGTTGAAGATGGAGGTCAAGGCCTTAGCGGATAAGGTAGCCGCCATAGCGGGATCCTAGCAGGGTTCTCAGGACCGAGGTCCTGCAACCATATGGTGGACCTGGATGAGGAAACATTTGCAGAGGATACAGTCTGCAGGTGCAGCGGCTCCCAGATGGTCGACCTGCACTGCTCAGCTGGCCTGACCGGTTGAGCTACATCAAGATTCAACGAGTTATCAAGAGATCTCAGGGTCTCACCAAGCATCCTAAGTCACAGACGTAGGTTGAGAACCGCCGGCGCTGCAATCCGTGGCCTGAGTTTGAGCCGCTCCTTGTTCTCCGGCTTTCTCCAAGCTTGCCGTGCGTGGCCGGTGATCGTCGATGGCAGAATAATCAATCCTGTGAAAGCCCTAGAGGGAGGCTTCATATGCTGTGAGGGTAGGCTATGGTGGAAACCTGTTAAGGCGATGTGGCCTGACACGATACCGCATCACTGCAACGATTAAAGAGATCAGGGGGGTATGTCCACTCTACAAAGTGGGCGACAGGATCCTCTTTGAAAGCTTCTACGTTAGGTCTGAAGGGTCTAAGGATCTGTGCATACATGCTTTCGCAGCCATGTCAACGCTGCTCTCAGCCTTCTTGCATGGAAAATCCGCAACAGACCTCGGAATAGGTGTCGAACCTGACATTGGGTATATTCAATGTCCAGACCCAGGCCCACCATGCACAAAGGGAGGAACAGTAATATTCGAGCTGAGGAGGGAAGCTAAAGGCTAGGTCATGTGAGCTACCCACGCCCAAGGGGTGTAGGCTTCCCGCTTCTGCGACCAGACTGTCTCTGCTCAGCCAGAGCACAGTCTCCCATCAATGGAGGCTTTTTCAAGCCACGTCTGGAAGGCAGGTTACGGAGGTCTTGGTCTCCACAGGCGTAAATTCGGGCCTGCCCGTTGTTGATTATCTATCGAATAGATTGGCAGAACTTGTCAGAAATATGTTTTTAGGTCTGGCATTTATATTTTATTCTGGTGAAGGAGCTGAGTCTGACTATTCAAACGATTATCGGCAAGAAGTATGCCGTATATCTGCCCAGAGCCGTGGTCAAAGCCCTTGGTCTCAGGGAGGGTGAGAAGGTGCTGTTGAGGGTTGCTGGGAACACCCTGATCTTGGAGGCTATTCAAGACCCGATCCAACTCGCCCTCTCAGGTAAGAAGTATGCCTCCATGACGCCGGAGCAGGTTGAGATGATAAGCCTTGAGGAGCAGGCAGGACGCTTTAAGAGTCCTCCTTGACACAACCTTCATACTGCCCACTCTAGGGATCGATACTGGTGAAGGGGTCTCAGAAGGCCTGAGGAGACTTGCCCAGATTGAAGCCGACATATACTGCTCAAGATTCAGCATACTGGAGGCGTTGTGGGTTGCAGCCAAGGTCTCAGGCAGCGGAGATTCAGATGCAGAAAGCTTCAGGCTTGGTCTGAGGAGCATCCTGGAAGGCGGCAGATACACCAGGGTCGAGGAGGACTCAGAAATATTCAATGAGGCGCTGAGGCTGTACATGCTTGGTCACAGAGACACTATAGACAATATACTCTACGCAAGCTCCATCCGCTTCAACCTGAAACTGCTAACTCTGGATGCTGAGCTAGGGGAGTTCATACATAACAAAGGACTTAAGGATACTCTGATAGCCCCAGGTCAGATACCTCAATCCTCTTGACACCCTCTATGACTAAGAGTCAGGAGATTCATGCTTCTACCATTTCCATTTATGCCTCTCTCCTACAGTAGGTTACTTCACTCCACAATCTAGCGCAGATGGATGGCTCTCACAAAGTACTCGTTCCTACTCTACTGTTGGAGCAAGGATGAAGGTGTTGATTCGCTGCATGAAACAGCCGACAGTATTATTTGGTTCCAGGGATTTAAGCCGCCAATATCTACTCTAAGCCGCTATTCATCTAACCCATAAAGAGTGTGGGCTTCCCTGCGACGAATGGGTAAAGCACGCTCGTAATATAGCTTTGTAGACAGATTTATATGACGTATTGTGTACAAATCCGTTGATCAGAATTGTCAGTCATCAGTATACGAGTTCCAAAGAACCTCAAAGAAAGAATGGGTAGAGTACAAGAGGATTGGGCAAACTACCTCCGCCGCATGATCGAGCGTAGAATTAGGGAGCATGAGATGATCGAAGCATCAAGGAAGATCGACGAGATCCGTATGAAGACTAAGGAGGGCCTATACGACGCGGCCAAATCAATAAGAGAGGATAGAGATAGAACATGAGACTCGTTGTAGATGCAAGCGTGGTAGCCAAGTGGTTCAACATCGAGGAGCTTTCAAACAAGGCTGTGGAAGTGAAGGAGGCGTTTGTTGAAGGCACATTGGAACTGGCTGCACCAATCCACATCATCTACGAAGTTGGGAACTCCATCTGGAGGAACACACAGCTCAGAGAGGAGGATGCCGGCGAGGCCATCGCCTCACTTATACGGATAGGTCTACATTTGCTTGCGCCTGACATGGAAAGAGCTAGACGAGCCATGGAGATCGCTAGACTGAAAAAGACAACCTTCTACGATGCCACCTACCTGCAAGCAGGTGAGGAACTAAAGACCCCTCTATTAACTGCTGACGAAAGCCAGATGGCCGCGGGCAGAGGCCTCGTCAAGACCATCCATCTCAGCGAAGTCAAATTATGATCCTCAAGCCATTCAGCGAGCCGTGATCAGAAATCTCAGCGGCAGCAACCTTAAACCGCTGTAATACTCCGATGACTCGTCGCCACGACTCAACGAGCATTCCTCAAGTCGAAACGCCTCCCCATCGCTTTTCATTCTCTTCAAGGCTTGGTTAACCTCCAGAAGGGGAACTTCAACTTTCTTCGAATCTTATCAAACGCACCTTCCTATCCAATGTTAATTGGCAACGGTACAAGGATCGGAACCCATTCTTGGCGGCAGTCATTGATTCTCTGGGCAGGGTTAAAGATCAGGATCTTATCCGGAGAGCTGAGGAACTGGTGAGGAAGGCCTTTATCTTCTATGGAGCAGCCTAGCCTATTGCCAGCGCGCCAGCTTCTTGTTAAACTCTTTCATTTGACATGAAGATGTATACGTGGTTTTGATCATGAGATCGATGAGTTTTACGACTCACCCACATTATTCTCAGCGAAAGGAATGAGCGAGTGCAAAGCGCTGTATGATCTATCTGCTTCAGCCTTGATTTGACGTTTGTAGAGCAAGTCTTGGAGAGAAGCTACGGGCGGAGGCGGACAGGCAGACATCCAAGCCTCATCGACCAATTCAAGAGAGCTTCTCAAGCGAGTGGCACGTATCGAGAGCTATGAGGAGCTGTATCGACTGCTCCAGAACGACAGAGACCTCTGTCTGCTATGCGACAAAGACGGAGAGAAACCATACCGCCCATCAATACTCTCAAGGTTCAGGAAGCGAATCGGTCCTGAAGCTTTCCAGCAGGTCATGGCGCATTGTGTGAAGCAACTTGACAAGACGAAGGTGTTGGACGCCACATTCATCGAGGCGTACAGTCGCAGAGACCCGAAAGATAACCGTCACGGATTATCCAATGTTGAGGCAGGTTTAAGAAAACAAGGCGGAAACGTGACGCTTGGATACGGCATTCACCAAGTCTCGCCTGTTCAGGTAGGCTGAGTGAAACTGTAATATTTAAGTTGAAGAGGGAAGCAAAAGGCTTCTGGCAGATCGATGGTTCGCTTAGCTCAACAGCCATCGTAACCGGGAAGATGACGATATGCAGCGACGGAAAACAAACGGTATGCTTCATCCAACCTCAAAATGAGGTACTAATGTGCTTACTCACACAGAACATGGAAGAAACTGCAGAACGCGATAACAGCCCCTGACCAGGAACACCCTATTGTCCATGGAGGAGCCTGAACAGTTCAATGCTCAAGATAAGGAGCACCCATGCGGCTAGTGGGTATAGCCAGGCTAAGCTGACGAACCAGTGTCGAAGACGCTTCATTCATTTCGCTTATGATAATGAATCGCCTCTCCATCAACTATACTTCAGTTATGATCATGGCTGCGGACAGAGTCTTTCAAGAATGAACTAACGCCTTCCTCCATGACCTATACTATTCTCATCCAGAGCAAGGGCGTATGCCGCTAATGCAGGTCATCGAACTCTTTTTTATGAAGGAGTCGCCTTACCATATAAGGGATGTTTCGCCACAGAGGTTTGTTGGAGGCCTCTCTGACTTGGCTTTAAGCGGGGAGCTCTATGAGGCTGTAATCCGTATCGTCGACCAGCGGGTTGGCGAGATAAAGGTGACAAGGGAAGACTTTGACAGGCTGACCAAGACAGTATCGGAACTCTCAGGCATAGTCCGTGAGTTAGCTGAAGCCCAGAAGAGGACTGAGGATGCGGTTGGGAGGCTTACTGTTGCGGTCGGCTCATTGTCAGATACGGTTGGCTACAGCCTCGAGGACGTTGCCAGAGTTATGCTTCCACCATGGCTTGAGAGGCATGAACGTGTAAAGGTTGAGGAGTTGGAGAGGCGTTTCATCAAGGTTGAAGGGGAGAGTGTAGAGGTCGACCTTTACGGTGAAGGCATGAAGGCACGCACCCCTATAGTAGTGGTTGGAGAGGCGAAATCCAGGATTCACGTGGGCGACGTCAAAGAGTTCGCTGGCAAGGTTGAGAAGATTCAGAGAGCCCTCAAGCAAGAGAGGATACTCCCCCTAATGTTCGGGTACTGGATTCATCCATCAGCCACATCCCTCGGCAAGACGCTTCATATACGCCTGGTCGCATCATACCAGAGATAGCCGCCTAACATTTTCTATGAACCTCCCATGTCAGAAGCCGGCATCCCCCACATCCACCATAACCGTCTTGACCCTCACTTCAGCAAGCTCTTGTCCTGCACGGACTCGACAGCCTAAAAGGTGTGTCGACTCTTTCAGGATGAAGGAATGATCTTAAGAGGTGTCAACATGGTTGAAGCAAGTCTTCTCTTGCTACCATGACTCTGTGATCAAGCCCTGGACCTTACCGAAATGCTCCTTGTCTGAGGTGAGCAAAGGCTCACCGTGGGTTAGTGCTATGCTGGCTACCATCGTATCCAGGTCTCCTATAGGTGACCCTCTAAGATGCAGTTCGTTCACCAGTCCACCGTATCTCTCGCAGGCTTCAACTGAGAAGTCTAAGAGCTCCAGAAAGGAGAGCGTCTCTCTGACCTTTGCTATATTCTCATTCTTTCCTGTCTTGTAGGCGCCTTTGAAGAGTTCACAGGCTGTGATAGGTGTTGTTGAGAGCCTAGCCTCTTTTGCCAGGCACTCCTCCAGTTTCTTCTCTGCTGCAGAGTCACGTCTGATCAGGGCGATTATGAAGCTGGTGTCCAGACATACCATACAAGACGCCTAGAACTGCGGCGCAGGCAGTGAGATCTTCTTTCTCTCTTGGACTATCTCCTCCAGTGTCCTAGCAAGTTCCTCATCTGGCTGGAGGCTTCTGACATAGTCGAGGAGGTTGCCTGACCCCTTCTTTCTTGCTATTCTCAGTATAACGTCTGTGAACGACTCCTTCTCGCCCTTGACTTTTGCCAGAGCGTTGTACGCCTCCTCAGAGATGGTGATGGTCTTATGGGCCATTCAAACACCTGCGTAATCAATGCACATATGTATATTTAAATTGTCAATAGGCCTGGACAGACGCCAGGCAAAAGGCCTGCACGACCTCCGGGAGGCTATCAAAACACGTCAAACCCGCAGCGCGTGCAGACGCATTCCAGAACTGCCACTTCAAAACTTGGACCTCGACAGGAGCCTCAGGCTGAGAGAGTAGGAGCGTGGTGTGTGTTGCATACGGTAGAATTTGGATCTGAACACCGTGCCATGCTTCGCACTCGGCCATTTTGGGAACAGAGGGGCAGTGAGTCGCCTAGAGATTCTCATGCACAAGCCGCGGTCAGGCCTGCGATGCTGACATAAACTGTGCACATAGGCAAAAGGGCTCTAGCCTACTTATCCATTATCCAGCTCTACTAACAGTCCTCTGACCAGTGACACCACCGTTCTGCATGGAGGAACCTGAACAGTCCCATGCTGAGGACAAGGATCCTCATGCGGCTGAGGTGTGTAATCAGACTAGGCCGACGAACCAGCGTCGAAGACGCTTCATTCATCCCACTCAAGATAATCGACCGCCTGTCTATCAGTTATGTCACAGTCATGATAATGGCTATGAAAAGGGGCTGATGATGAAATTCAGATCGATGTCCTCATTCCACGCCATAAGATCAGTAAGACTATCTTGTATGCGGCCACGGGAACGGTCAAGGCAACTATACTAATCAGTGTGGATAGGAGAGTTCGAGGAAGCTGAGGTTTGCAAGCCAGAGTCACAAGAATGAACCGTCACCTTCCTCCGTGACCTCTACATTTTCATCCTGAGCAATGTCGTACGCCGATAGGGCATGTCATCGAACTCTTTTTTATAGAGGGCCGCATTAACGTAGGTGATGCTCACCATAGAAGTTTGTTGGAGGCCTCTCTGACTTGGCTTTAAGCGGGGAGCTCTATGAGGCTGTAATCCGTATCGTCGACCAGCGGGTTGGCGAGATAAAGGTGACAAGGGAGGACTTTGACAGGCTGACCAAGACAGTATCGGAACTCTCAGGCATAGTCCGTGAGTTAGCTGAAGCCCAGAAGAGGACCGAGTCTGCGATATCAAATCTTACTGAGAGGGTTGTACGACTTGAGGGTGCGGTTGAGAAGCTTGCTGAAGCCCAGAAGCGTACTGAGGAGAGAGTGAATGAGTTAGCTGAAGCCCAGAAGAGGACTGAGGATGCGGTTGGGAGGCTTACTGTTGCGGTCGGCTCATTGTCAGATACGGTTGGCTACAGCCTCGAGGACGTTGCCAGAGTTATGCTTCCACCA